>JAICSK010000142.1 GCA_025936915.1 Nocardioides sp. | reverse complement strand
CCTGAGCGTGGCCTCGGTGTCGCTCAGCTGGCTGACGGTCCACCAGGCCTGCTTCGCGGTCTGGTGCGTGGCGACCGGGCTGCATCTCCTGGGCCGGATCGTCCCCGCCCTCCGCCTGGCCTTCGGCCCGGGGGACACCGCCGGTGTCCCGGGTGCGTGGACCAGGTGGCTGCTCCTCGGCGCGGCGGTCGTGGCCGCCGTCGCCCTGGCGGTCGTCCTGGTGCACGCCGACGGCAGCTGGGCGGTGCAGCACGACGGGGACGCCTAGGACGACGCCGCACCGGGCGTGACCAGCCCGGCCTCGTAGGCAGCGACGACCAGCTGCACCCGGTCGCGGCAGCCGAGCTTGGCGAGCAGGCTGCTGACGTGCGACTTCACCGTCGCCTCGCCGATGAACAGGTGAGATGCGAGCTCGCTGTTGCTCAGGCCGTGGGCGACGCCGATCAGCACCTCGCGCTCGCGCTCGGAGATCGGCGGCAGCTCACGGAGTCCGGTCCGCGAGGCCCGGCCTGCGAACTCGGCGATCAGCCGGCGGGTGATCGACGGCGCGATCAGGGCGTCCCCGCGGGCGACGACGCGGATGGCCGAGGTGAGCTCGTCGGGCGGGCAGTCCTTGAGCAGGAACCCACCCGCACCGGCGTCGAGGGCCGCGAACACGTACTCGTCGAGGTCGTACGTCGTGAGCACCAGCACCGCGGTCTCCGGATGTGACCGACTGATCCGCCGGGTCGCCTCGATGCCGTCGAGGACGGGCATCCGGATGTCCATCAGGACGACGTTCGGCCGCAGCCGCGCGACCAGGTCGAGCGCCTCCTGGCCGTCGGCGGCGTCACCGACCACGGTCAGCCCGTCCGCGCCGTCGAGGAGCTTGCGGAAGCCGGCCCGCAGCAGCAGCTGGTCGTCGGCGATGACGATGCTGAGCTCGGTCGCGTCGCCGCTCATCCGACGCCCACCATCGCGACCGGCAGCCGGGCGTGGACGGTCCAGCCGCCCCCGTCGGCGGCGCCGGTGCTGATGATGCCGCCGAAGATGCTGACCCGTTCGCGCATCCCGATCAGCCCGTGCCCGCCCCCGGCGGTGGCGAGCCCACCCCGGCCACCCGGCGTACCGTCGTCGCTGACCTCGAGGTCGAGGTGGTTGCGCTGGAAGGTCACGCCGACCCGGACGCACGTGGCGTCGGCGTGCTTGAGGACGTTGGTCAGCGCCTCCTGCACGATCCGGTACGCCGTGAGGTCGAGGCCGGGCGGGAGGGCCGGCCGCTCGCCCGTGATGTCGACCTCGACCCGCAGCCCGGCCTCGCGCACGGAGGTGACCAGCTCGTCGAGCTGGGCCAGCCCCGGCTGCGGTGCCAGGGCCATGGGGTCGTCGGTACGCCGCAGCAGCCCCAGCAGCCGACGCAGGTCGACCAGGGCCTCGCGGCCGGTGCGCTCGATCGAGCCGAGAGCCGAGTCGACCGAGGCGAGGTCGACGTCCGCGGCGTTGAGGGAGCGACGTTCGGCGACGGCCTGCACGACGATGACCGACAGCCCGTGCGCGACGACGTCGTGCAGCTCCCGCGCGATCCGCGACCGCTCGTCCTCGATCGCGCGTGCGGTCTGCCGCTCCTGTTCCGCGGCCAGGATCCGGTGAGCCTCCCAGGCCTGGTGCGCCTGCTCCGTGCGACGGCTGATCAGGTATCCGACGGCGAACCCGATCGCCAGCCACACCGCGAGCGGTGCGACGTCGCCGACCGCGCCCCCCACCAGTCCGGCGGCGATCCCCAGGACGAACCACGCGGCGATCACGCCGGCGCCGATCATGAGCCGGTGTCGGTCGCGCACGGTGCCGAGGCAGTACGCCGCGCCCACCAGCAGGACGAACCCCTCGAACGGACCTTGGGCACCCGCCGGCCACAGCGTCGTCCACCATGTCACGACCCCGATGGCGAGCACCGGGGCCACGAGCGGCGCGCGACGCCGTACGCCGAGCACGGCGACCGCGACGACCAGGAACGCGACGTGACGGGCCGGCGATCCGGGGTAGTCGACCGACCGCGGATGACCCGAGAGGTTGACGATCCCGATCACGAGGACGGCCAGGGGAGCGAGCCAGTCCAGCGCCACGCGACGGAGACGGAGGGCGAGGTGGCGTCGTTCCATGGGCGGCACGGTAGCTCCGTGTGGCCGGTCTCCGCGCCCATCCGGCGACGGGTCGTGGGTCCGCCTCGAGGTGGACCGTTGTTCTCTCGGGATCCGACCTGTGGGGGCCGCATTCCGACCCTGGGCCGAAGCGCCCGAGGCGGCCGCGTTCCTACCTTCTCGAGGGAGCCGCGACCGACGCGGCGTTCACGAAGGGGTAACCGTCATGCGTACCATCCGCACTCTCATCACCGGGATCACCGTCGTCGCCGCCGGGGCCGGAACGGCGGCCGCGCTGGCCACGACCGGTACGGCATCCGCCGGGACCGCGACGGCGTCCGCCAAGGTCTTCGACCTGGCGGCGCACCAGAGCCACGACTCCGCCATCGACCTGGGCGCGAACGGCTTCAGCGCCGGGGACGAGGACCTCGCCGTCGCCACCCTCACCCGAGGCGGGAACCGGGTCGGCCGCCTGGTCCTCAGCTGCACGACCGCCCACGTCGGCAAGGCCTCCGCCGACCAGCTGTGCGAGTTCGTGATGTCGCTGCGCGGCGGCCAGATCACCGCGGCCGGCACCGTGCGTGCCGGTCAGTCGGGACCGGGCACGTTCTCGCTGCCGATCCTCGGCGGCACCGGTCGCTACCAGGGCGCCGGCGGCCAGATCTCGGTCACCTCGACCAACGGCGGCACGGTCCCGATCCAGGTCACCCTGCGCTGATCGCCCCCGCGCGTACCGGTGGTCACGAGACGGTCGTCCAGCGACCCCTCGACCACCGGTGACGTGCGTGCCGCCGTACGACGGGGTACGAGCAGGCGTGACCCGGCAACGAGAGGCGGGGCTGGCCACCGTGGTCGGTGCCCTGGGCGTGGTGTTCGGCGACATCGGCACCAGCCCGCTCTACGCGATGCGGTCGGTGCTCGGCGAGGGGGGCGACCTCACCCGCGACACCGTCTACGGGCTGACCTCGATGGTGATCTGGTCGCTGGTGCTGGTCGTCACCTGCCTGTACGTCGGCCTGCTGATGCGGGTCGACAACGAGGGCGAGGGTGGCCTGCTCGCGCTGTTCGGCCTCCTGCGCGGGACCTTGCCCAGTCGCCGGGTCGCTCTCGCGGCAACCTTCGTGGCGATGATCGGGGCCGCCATGTTCCTCGGCGACAGCGCGATCACGCCCGCGATCTCGGTGCTCTCCGCGGCCGAGGGCCTCTCCGTCGCCAGCCCGTCGTTGCACGTGATCGTGCTGCCGTTCGCCCTCGTCATCCTCATGGGCGTCTTCCTGCTCCAGCACAAGGGGAGCGGTGCGATCGGGAAGCTCTACGGCCCGGCGATGATCGTGTGGTTCGGGGTGCTCGCGGTCACCGGGGCGGCCTCGTTGCTCCGCGGCCCGGGCACCGCCGCCGCCGTCTCCCCGTCGTACGCCGTGCTGTTCGTGGTGCGCGAGCCGGTCACGGCGTTCGTCGCCCTGGCCTCGGTGATCCTCACCGTCACCGGCGCCGAGGCGCTGTACGCCGACCTGGGGCACTTCGACCGGAAGGCGATCACCCGCGGGTGGCTGGTGTTCGTCCTCCCGGCCCTGGTGGTCGCCTACCTCGGCGAGGCGGCCGAGGTGCTCCGCGACCCGTCCAGCGCCGGCAACCCGTTCTACGCCGTGGTGCCGGGATGGGCGCGGATCCCCGTGCTCGTCATCGCGACGATCGCGACGGTGATCGCGTCCGAGGCGGTGATCGCCGGCGGGTTCACCGTGCTCCACCAGGCCGGCGGGCTGGGGCTCTTCCCCTACCTGCGCACCCGGCACACGTCGTCCGAGGCTGCCGGCCAGATCTACGTCCCGGCGGCCAACTGGGCGCTGGGACTCGCGGTGCTGGGGATCGTGCTGGCGTTCCGGAGCTCGGAGAAGCTCGCATCGGCGTACGGACTCGCCGTCAGCCTCACGATCCTGACCACGACCGCGCTCTACGTGACGCTCATGGTCGTCCGCGATCGTGCGCGCCTGCGGGCAGCCGGCGGCGTCGTGCTGGGCGGGGTGATGTTCTGCTTCTTCGCGGCGGCCCTCCCGAAGTTCGTCTCCGGCGGCTGGCTGCCGACGTTGATCGGGGTCGTGCTGTTCGTGGTGATGTGGACCTGGTGGAGCGGGCGCTCGCGGCTCGCCCGGGCGCGACGCGAGGAGGAGCTCTCGGCGAAGGCGTTCGTGCGCGACCTCCACCAGGTGGAGCCGATCCGCCTGCCCGGGACCGGGGTGTTCCTGACCGACGACTGCGACCGGGCGCCGATGGCGCTGCGCACGGTGCTCGAGCTCGGCCACGCCCTGCCGGAGCGGGTGCTGGTGCTGAGCTGGCAGCTGGCCGACACGCCTACCGCCGAGGCCCATGAGAACCGCGTCCAGGTCCGTGACTTCGAGGAGCCGTACGACGGCGTCGTCTCCGTCGACGTCACCCTCGGCTACCGCGAGCGCCTCGACGTGGTGAAGGTCCTCGAGGCCGCCGGCCGGCAGAACGACGAGCTGTCCCACGTCGATCCCGGCGCGGCGTACTACTTCCTCTCCGCCTCGCACCCGCAGGTGAACCGGTCGAGCCCGATGGCCCGTTGGCGGCAGCGGCTCTTCCTGCTGCTGGACCAGCTCAGCACCGACCGGGTGGCCCAGATGCAGCTGCCGCGCGACCGCACCGTCACCGTCGGCCGCGACCTCGACCTCTGAGACGGCCCACCGTCAGCGCGTCCGGTCGTAGACCAGCGCCATCTCGCCGAGCTCACCGGTCTCCTGGTGGGCCAGCGTCCACGACGAGCCCGGGAGCCCGTCGTCGAACAGCCGCCCGCCGCCGCCGGCGATCACCGGGGTGACCATCAGGTACAGCCGGTCGACCAGGTCGGCCGCGAGCAGTGGCTTGATGATGCTCGGACTGGTGTTGGCCAGGATGTCGCCCTCGCCGTCACCCTTCAGGTCGGTGACGACGTCGGCCGCGGGGGCGTCGACGAACCGAGCGTGGTCCCACGGCGCCTCCGTCAGCGTGGTCGAGAAGACGACCTTGTCCGTGCCGACCAGCCACCGGGCGTAACCGCGGTCGCGCGGATCGGCGTCCGCGTCGTCGGCCACCTGTCCCCAGTAGCCGATGAACCCCTCGGCGCTGCCGCGCCCGAGCAGCGCCGTCGTCGCGCCGTCGTGGATGCGGGCGAGCTGGCCCCGGGCCACCTCGGTGGTCATGAAGGGGACGATCGGGCCGAGATCCATCGGGCCGCCCGGGCCGTGGTACCGGCCGTCGAGGGTGAGGCTGATGTTGGCCCGGACCAGTCGTGTGTTCATGAGGAGTGCCCCTTCGTGAGTACGTCGGTGAGGTGGTCGAGCACCTGTCCCCAGCCGGGCTCGATGCCGGCGATGGCGGAGACGGCGCCCACGGTCGTGTCGGTGAGCGTGAGGTCGAGATGGAGCCGCGTTCCCTCGGGAGCCGGCGCGAGGGTGACGTCGTACCGCCCGGTGAACGTCGCGCTTCCCTGGTCGTCGAGCACGCTGAGGTCGAAGGCGAGGTGTTCGGGCTTGGTGGCCGTGTGCACGTGGCCCCGGGAGAGGTAACTGTGTCCGTCGGCGTCCCGGTACTCCAGCAGCGCGCGGCCTCCACGCCGCGGCGTGAGGGCGCACCGGGTGACGGTGAAGGTCGGGGGTACCCACCAGGTCGCGAGCAGTGCGGGGTCGACCCACTGCTGCCACACGACCTCGGGGGACGCCGGCAGGTCGCGGTCGAAGGCGAACGTGCGCCCGTCCGCCCAGCCCGGCCCTTTCGCCCGAGCGGTCTCCGCCTCGATCGCGGCGAGGTAGCGGGCGATCACGTCGCGGTCGCCGGCGTGCTGCTCGGCCGCCGCGGCAAGGTCGCCCAGCCGCTGCGCGAGTGCCCGCAGCGCCGGAGCCTCGACGGCGTACACCCGACGCTGCCCGAGCGGGAACACCGCGACCAGGCCGACGCGGGCGAGGGTCTGCAGGTGCTTGGTGGTCTGCGGCTGGCGCAGGCCGGTCAGGGTCGCGAGCTCGCCGACCGACCGCGGCCGGTCCGCGAGCAGCTCGACGATCCGCCACCGGGCGGCGTCCCCGAGAGCCATCGCCATCTGTTCCATGTCCGAGAGCATTCCACGAACAGAATATTCTTATCAAGGAATATTAGCGATCAGTTACGGCGACCGCAGCTGCGTCAGAACGAAACGCCCCGAGCCATCAGGCTCGGGGCGCGCTCGGTGCCCGGGTCGTGTCTCACGCCTCGGCGGGCACCCATTTGGCGACCAGGAGCGAGGCCCCACGCTCGTCGGTGACGACGATCCACTGCTGGGTCAATCCGGCGGTGTAGCTGCTGTTCATGGTTCCTCTCCTTCTGAGTCTGTGGTTCCCGTGAACGTGCTCCTACTCTCGACCCCCGAGTGCCGGCCCGTCTGTCAGGTTCCTGACGCTGCACCGAAGCCGGGATCGCGAGTCAGCGGTCGCCCACGTGATCGTGGAGGAAGGCCAGCTCGGCCTCGACGACGGCCTCGTGCTGTTCCAGGAAGGGCGCGTAGTGGCCGCCCGGCACCTGCACCAGGATCGCGCCGGCGACATGGCCGGCCAGGTCCACGGCGGGCTTGGCCAGCACCGACCGATCCTGCTCGGCCACGACGACCAGCAGCGGGACCCGGATCCGTCGCGCGGCCCGCCCGGGACGGTAGGTGAACATCGGCATGACCGAGCGAGCGGCGATCGTCTGTCGCCACTCCGGGTAGCGGCCGTCAGGATTGAGGGCGCGCTCGCCGTCGAGGGCGTCGGGTGTGGTGAGCATCGCGACCTCGCCGCGTCGTCCGGCCAACGGGACGACCAGTGGTGGCCGGCGGAACAGGCCTCGCAGCAGATCGGCCAGGGCAAGGAACGGGAAGCGCAGTACGACGCCGACCGACTCGTGTCGCAGCGAGTTCGGGCCCGACACCAGGCCGTCGACGAAGGGCGTCTGGGCGACCACGGCCGCGACCTTGCCACCCGCCCCGACCCGCAGGACGTGACCGCCCGCGGATGAGAAGCCCCAGGCAGCCACGCGCTTCGGGTCCACCTCGGGCAGTGACTTGGCACAGCCGACGGCGGCATCCCAGTCGGCCAGCTGCTCCCGCACGCGCATCACCTGCCGCGGTGTCCCCCCGCTCTCGCCGAAGTGACGGTGGTCGAAGGCGAGGACGCTGAAGCCGTCGGCATGGAATCGCGCGGCGAACGTGTCGGTGCCGGGCTCCTTGGTGACACCCGCGCCACCCGCCATCACCACGCAGGCGCCGTTGGTGCCGGCGTAGTGCCACGCGGCGCACTCGACGCCGCCACTGGTGAACCAGATCTTCGACCGCTTCGGTGTCTCCATGCCCTAAGTGAACCACACGGTTCATTTCGAGTCGAGAACCTACGGCGCTCCGGTCTCCTCGCGTTCGAGCGCGCGGACGAGGGCGTTGAGCGCCGGATCGATCCGAGCGGCACTGCGAGTGGTCTGCCACTCCATGAGGAGCCCTCGCATCGTGGCCAGGATCAGATCGACCACCTCCTCCTTCCGCTGCTCGTCCCACCCCGGCGGGCAGAGCGCCATCAACGGCTGGTGGTAGACGACGGTGGCATCGGTCGCGAGGTGGGCATACCGCTGAGGGTCGTACATCGCCAAGCCGATCGCCTGGTCGATCACCCGGAGCCCGGTGGCGTCGTCCATCAGGACCGGCCACATCGTTCGGATCCGCTCGCCCAACGTCTCGTGCGAAGCCGCGGCCGACAGCGCGTTCGCGATCCGGTGCTGGCGCAGCGACGCGATCGCCTCGCCCAGCAACTCCTCGGCGCCGTCGAAGTGGTAGAGCAGCACCTTGTGCGTCGTACCGGCGGCTCGCGCTGCGCGGCGCAGGGAGAAGTCGGCCAGCCCGTTGGCCTTCAGGTCGGCAGCCACCGCCGCGAGGAGCTCCGCCCGCCGGGCCTCGCCCCTGGGAGAGCGCACCGAGCGGGGGTAGCTCGATGAGCGGCTCGTGCGAGTCGTCTCCATGTCGCCGATCGTCCCACGCACCCCGAGGTCTCGAGACCACCGCACCCACCAGCAAGAGCGCCCCGAGCCACGAGAATCGGGGCGCGCCGTACCTCTGAGCTCAGGCCGCGCCCGGCGCCCACTTGCCCATCAGGAGCGAGGCACCATGCTCGTCGGCAGCGACGACCCACTGCTGGCTCGTACGGCGGTGTAGCTGTTCATGGCCTCTCCTTCTGAGTCTGTGTTCCCGCGAACCCGCCCTACCCTCGCCCCCTCGGCGCTTCCCGTCTGTCAGCCTGAAGACCTTCCGGCCACCACCCAGCGAACGCCGTCAACGACTCTCGCAGCCCGAGGACCTGTCCCACTTCGGCTCCCCTCTGGTGACGGGCCTTCGCCGTAGTCCCTGGCAAGATCGCGTCCCAACGGTGGGGATGCTTGCTATCTTCCTGGGCACAGGTCGCGCCCTGGGTGGCCAGCAGCGAAGGTTCGGGGACATGCACGGGGGAACGCTCAGCACAGCGCGCACGGCCGCAGTCGCGGCCCTTCTCGCCGTGCCCTTCCTGTGCAGCTGCAGCTCGTCGGCGAGCTCGTCACCTCACGCCGGCGCCGGTCCTAACGGAACGGCCAGCGCGGTGCCGTCCGCTCCCCCGCTGGATCAGGCACGCGCCTCACAGATCGGTACAGCCCTTCCCGGGGCCAACCAGGAGCAGATCAATGCAGTCCTGGCCGTCTCGGTCCGCAAGGCGTATGAGCAGCACCCCAGCCGCCTGTGGCCACCCGGCTGCACCATGAAGGTAAATCAGCGCTCATTCGTCGAAAGCGGACCCACCGCCGGCACCGTTCGCGCTGACGCGAACTGCTCCGGCACGCAGTCGCACTGGCTACTCCTGCTGCAGTGGAACGGATCCTCCTGGGGCGTCCTGGGCACCTCACAGACCAAAGACGGCGGCTCAGCGGGAAGCGTGGGGACGTCGTGACCCTCCGAAGCGACCGAACTCGCCGGCGAAGCGCAGTGCTGGCCGCTGGATGCCTTCTGCTCTCCTACTTCGCGGTGACGATGACCAGCTCGACCCTTGCCGCGCCCGCCCAGGCCGCGGCCCCCACCTCATGCCTCGGCCCAGACAGCCAGGACCCGGGAACGAAAGACCCGGTGCTCCTGGTGCACGGCTGGAACTCGACCGCTGACGCCTGGCAGCACGAGACCGACACGAACCCCACGACGAACCCGCACCCGAGCGCCATCCAGAACATCAGCGGCCTGTCGCTCAGCAGGTTTGTCTATGGCGACGCCCCGACCGACGACAAGTCGCTCTCACTCAACTGGGTCACTGACCCCGGCATCGGGCATGACCTCGCCGCTCAGATCTCCTGCCTCGCCGACCTGTCGAAGGCAAACGGAGGGATCGGCAGGGTGTTCCTCGTTGGCCACAGCATGGGTGGCCTCGCCATCCGCTGCGCGCTGTCACCTGCCTGCAACGGACTGAACTCCAGCCAGGTCCAAGGGGTCCGAGACGACGTCGCTGCCGTCAT
>JAICSK010000111.1 GCA_025936915.1 Nocardioides sp. | reverse complement strand
CGGGCGGACTTGGCGGCGTCGACCGAACGCTGGAGTGCGGCCAGGAGGTCGACGACCTCGCCGGACGTCTTGGTGGTCGTCGGCGTCTTCTTGACCTCGCCGCCCTCGATCTTCGCCTTCACCATCTCGTCGACGGCCTCGGCGTAGTCGTCCTCGAACTCGCTCGGGTCGAAGTCGCCGGCCAAGGTCTCGACCAGCATGTTGGCCATCGTGACCTCGGCGTCCTTGACCTCTCCGGTCTCCACCGAGAAGTCCGGGGTGCGGATCTCGTCGGGCCACATCATCGTCTGCAGCACGATCACGTCGTCCTTCACCCGGAGCACGCCGACCGTCGTCCGCTGCCGAAGCGCGACCGTCACCACCGCCATCCGATCGGCGTCCAGCAGCGCTTGGCGCAGGAGGGCGTAGGGCTTGGCTCCGGTCTTCTCCGGCTCGAGGTAGTAGCTCTTCTCGAACAGCATCGGGTCGATCTGGTCGCTCGGAACGAACTTCTCGACCGCGATCTCGCGTGACGAGGCGCTCGGCAGCGCCGCCATGTCGTCGTCGGTGAGGATGACCATCTCGCCGTCCTCGGTCTCGTAGCCCTTGGCGATGTCGGCGTAGTCGACCTCCTCGCCGTCGATCGAGCACACGCGCTGGTACTTGATCCGGCCGCCGTCGGTGGCGTGCACCTGGCGGAACGACACGTCGTGCGACTCGGTCGCGGCGTACAGCTTCACGGGCACGCTGACGAGCCCGAAGGACACCGCACCCTTCCAGATCGCACGCATCTCATACCTCCGTGAGCTCGTCGGTTTCCCCCAGTATCGGGGAGCGAGCGTCCGAACGCACGCGCCCCTATCCGTCGTCCCGGTCGGGAGAACTTCCCGGGACCGGCGGGAATCCGCCCGATCCGGCTTCGGCGACGGCGCCCGATCGTCGTCGTACCAACTCTGCACAGGAAGGTGCGACATGAGCACGATCACGACGACGGCCGGCGCCCCGGCTCGCACGACGACGGGAACGCTGTGGCGCGTGGGTGGAGGCCTTGCGCTCGCCCACGTCGTCATGTTGTTCGCGGCCATCACCCAGGAGGTCATGGTGTCCCACGGCACCTCGCTGACCTCGCTCCAGGACAAGTACGGCGGCGCGAACCTGACCCGCGTCTTCACCGCGGGATACGTCGAGGCGACGTCGTTCGTGGTGCTGGCCGCCGCGATCGTCGTGGTCGCCCGCGTCTTCCGGCGTGGCTCGGAGGGTGCCCAGGTCGGGGCCGACATCTTCCTGGCGCTGGGCGTGACGTTCGTGGCGGCGACGTTGGCGGTCGGCTTCGCTCCCGGTGCGGCCGCGATGTACGGCGCACAGCACGGCGCGGACATGCACACCGTGGCCGTGGTCAACGACGTCCGCAACTTCGGGTACCAGCTCCAGGTGATGATCCAGGGCGGGATGGCGATCGCCCTCGGGGTGGCCGCCGTGCTGGGCGGGCAGCTGCGTCGCTGGGTCGGGTGGGCCGGGATCGCGATCGGTGTCGCGACCGTCGTCGGCACGCCGTTCGCGAACAACGGGCTCGGGCTGCTCTGGTACATCTGGTGGGTCGGCCTGGCCGTGCTGATGCTCAAGGGCCCGAAGCAGGCCTGAAAGTGCTGCTTTCGGGACCCGATCGGGGCACCCTGTGTCCATGCAGCTGAGACCGGTGCTGGCGACCCTCGCGGGGGTCGCCGGCATCGTGCTCGGCGTGGTCGTGCAGGACGACCGCGACGGCGCCCTGAGCCTCGCGTCGGTCGGCCTGATGTACGCCGCATACCTGGTCGTCGGTCTGCTCATCCTCCGCTCCCAGCCGGGCCACCTCGTCGGCCGGCTGATGGTGGCGGGCGGCTCGATCTCGGGCGCCGGCAGCGGGCTGCTGGAGCTGTCGTGGAGCCGCCTGCGGGACCAGCCGGGAGATGTGTGGGCGCAGCTCGGCGCCACGTTCGGCCAGGCAGGCCGGGCCCTCGGCTGGATGCTGGTCGTGCTCGTGCTTCCGCTGGTTTTCCCCGACGGGCGTCGCGCCGGCCCACGTCGTACCGCCCGCTGGGCCTGGCGACTCGCGATGTTCTCCGTCGTCGCGAGCCTGGTCGCGGGGCTGTTCGGTCCGACCCAGACCGACCTGCGGCTGGGCGGGGTACGCAACCCGATCGGGCTGCCCCGTGCCACGCAGTCGGCGTTCGACGCGGTCGCCACCGCCTACCTGCTGCTGGCGTTGGTGACGGTGGTGCTCGCCGTGATCTGCCTCGTGTGGCGCTGGCGGCACGCGGGCAGCCTCGACCGGCAGCGCCTCTTGTGGTTCGCGCTCGCCTTCGTCCTTCCGGTGCTGGCGCTGCTGGCCAGCTTCGGCGACGCGGGCGGTCCGTGGCTGTTCGCCGTGGTCTCGATCCCGTTGCCGATCGCGATCGGCGTCGCCTGCCTTCAGCACCGGCTCTACGACCTCGACCTCGTCCTCAACCGCTCGCTGACGTACGGCGCGCTGTCGCTCGCGATCGCAGCCCTGTACGCGCTGACCGTCGGAGGCGTGGGAGCGATGATGCGACAGGAGGGGGCCGGCTGGCTGCCGTGGGTCGCGGCCGGCGTCGTCGCGGTCAGCTTCGCGCCGTTGCGCGACGCACTCCAGCGCTTCGCCAACCGGTTGACCTACGGGCAGTGGTCGCAGCCGGCGGAGGTGCTCGCGGCGACCGGCCGACGGCTCTCGGACGCCACCGATGTGCCGGCTCTCCTCCAGACCCTGACGGACGAGCTCGGCGAGGGCCTGAGCCTGTCCTACGTCGAGATCCGCGACGCCCAGGGCCAGTGTCTGGCCCTCCGCGGCCGGCCCGACGACCGCGCGGAGATCGTCCCGCTCCAGGCGTACGGCGTGCACGTCGGCGCGCTCCGCTGGAGCGGACGAGACCTGCGCGAGTCCGACCGCACATTGGTCCGCGACCTGGCCGGGCAGCTCGGAGCGGTCGTCCACCATGCGGCGCTGCTGACGTCGCTCCGGGCCAGTCAGGAGCGCCTGGTGCTGGCCCGCGAGGAGGAACGCCGTCGGCTTCGCCGGGACCTGCACGACGGCCTCGGCCCGGCGCTGGCCGGCCTGACGCTCCAGGTCGACACGTTGCGCCACGAGCTGCGTGCGGCAGCCGGGGGGCAGGCCGACGAGCCTCTGCTGGAGCTCCGCTCGGGGATCCAGTCGACGGTGCTCGACGTACGCCGGATCGTCGAAGGACTGAGGCCGCCCGCACTCGACGAGCTCGGGCTCGCGGAGGCTCTTCGCCAGCTGGTGGGCCGGCTCGAGACGCCCGATGGTCCCGACGTCGCCCTCGCCGTCGACGTCCCGCGGCGGCTGCCGGCGGCGGTCGAGGTCGCGACGTACCGGATCGTCGCGGAAGCCGTCACCAACGCGGTCAAGCACGCGTGCGCCAGACAGGTCGCGGTGCGCGTCTCCGTGCCGGGCGGATGCGTCGTCGTCGAGGTGTGCGACGACGGCCGCGGATCCGCGGCGACCCACGACGAAGGGGTGGGATTCGTCAGCATGCGCGAGCGGGCCCTCGAGATCGGCGGCACGCTGGCGATCGACAGCCCCGCCGACCGGGGCACACGGGTCCGGGCCGAGCTGCCGGTCGAGACGGGACTGCCGCGATGATCCGGGTGCTGGTCGTCGACGACCACCCGCTGTTCCGGCACGGGCTCTCGGGGATGCTCACCATCGCCGACGACATGGAGCTCGTCGACGCGGTCGGCGACGCCGAGTCGGCCGTACGCCGCTGCGCCGAGCTCGAGCCCGACGTCGTGCTGATGGACCTGAACCTGCCGGGCATGCCGGGTGTCGAGGGCATCCGGCGGATGGCGGCCCAGCCGCGGCCGCCGGCGGTGCTCGTGCTCACGATGGTCGACGACGACGACACCGTCACCGCCGCGCTCCAGGTGGGAGCTCGTGGCTACCTCCTCAAGGGCGCGGTGCAGGACGAGGTGCTGGCCGCCATCAGGTCGGTCGCCGCGGGAGGCATGGTGCTCGCGGGTGAGGCCGCCGAGCGTGTCGTCTCCGGCCGGCAGCGCTACCGCCAGGACCTCACCGAGCGCGAGGCACAGGTGCTCGCCCTGATCGCGGACGGACGAAGCAACAACGACATCGCCCGCGAGCTCGACCTCAGCCTCAAGACCGTGCAGAACCACGTCTCCCATGTCCTGGCCAAGCTGCAGGTTCGCGACCGCACCCAGGCAGCCCTGCGGGCGCGCGGACTCTGACGACCCGGGCTCCCCACCACGACCCCTGACAAGATGGCGGCCATGCGTCCCATGCTCGCCACCCGCGGCACCCACGTGCCCGCGGGCGGCGAGTGGCAGCACGAGGTGAAGTGGGACGGCATGCGCGTGCTCGTCGACGTACGTCGCGGCACGACGCGGCTGTTCAGCCGCAACGAGAACGACGCCACCGTGTCGTTCCCGGAGCTCGCCGGCCCGCCGGTCGACGACGTCCTGCTGGACGGCGAGGTCGTGGCGTTCGTCGACGGCATGCCGAGCTTCGGCGCACTGGCCGAGCGGATGCACGTCTCGCGCGCCGACCGCGCGCGGGCCCTGGCCGAACGTTGCCCCGTGACTCTCCTGATGTTCGACGTGCTCCGCGTCGGCGACCGCGACCTGCTGGACGAGCCGCTCGGCGAACGCCGCGCGATCCTCGAGAGTCTCGACCTCAACGACGACCGGTGGCAGACGCCGCCGGTGTACGACGACGGGCAGATGCTCTTCGACGCGACCTACCAGCAGGCTCTCGAGGGGATTGTCAGCAAGCGGCTCACCAGCCGGTACCGGCCGGGCCTGCGGAGCAAGGACTGGCTGAAGTTCGCCCACCGCCGACGTGAGTCGTTCGTCGTGGGCGGCTGGCGCCCGGAGACCGACAGCCGGGACCGGCTCGGAGCGGTGTTGATCGGGCAGCCCAGCGCCGACGGTCTGCTGTACAGGGGCAAGGTCGGCAGCGGCATCGCCGGCCGCAAGGCGCTCGTGCTGCGCGAGGTGCTGGCCGGACTCTCGCGCACCGGCTCGCCGTTCGTCGACCTGGTGCCGAAGGAGGACGCCGCCGGCACGACCTGGGTCGAGCCGGTGCTCGTCGTCGACGTCGAGTCGCTCGGCCCGTCGTCGCAGGGCCGGGTGCGGCAACCGTCGTACATCGGCACCCGTGCCGACCTGACTCCGGAGGATCTGACATGAGGAAGCTCGGGCTCCTCGCGGTGGCGCTCCCCACCGCCGTGCTCGCCGTAGCCTCGCCCGCTCACGCCGACATCCGCTACGTCGCCCTGGGCGGCGTCCGGGTCGGGCTCCACGAGCACACCCGGCAGGTCGTCACCGTCGACCACACCCGCGGCTACCACGCGCGCATCGGGTTCTGGCTGCGGCGCGACGGCCACTGGCGCCGGGTGTACGACGTACGCGACGGCCGCATCGGGTACGGCGGGCTGGTGCGACCACACCATCGCCGCCAGGGCACCGGCACCACCCCGCTCGGCACCACCGAGCTGATCTCGGCGTTCGGCCGACACCCGCGTGGTGCCTCGTGGGACCTGCCCTACCGGCGCATCCATCGGGGTGACTACTGGGTCGAGGACAACCGGTCGCGCTACTACAACCGCTACCGGAACAAGTCGCAGGGTGGGTTCCGCTGGTGGCTGCCGACGGGCGACGTGAACAGCTCCGAACGCCTGCGCGACTATCCGGTCCAGTACGAGTACTCCGTCGTCACCGGCTACAACCACGCCCAGGTGCGCCACCGCGGCGCCGGCATCTTCCTGCACGTCAACGGCAGCGGCGCGACCGCCGGCTGTGTGAGTGCTCCACGCGCGTTCCTGAAGAAGATGATGTGGCGTCTCGACCCGGGCCAGGTGCCGGTGATGGCGGTCGGGAGGTGAGTCGCCGATGACACCCGGCAGTGGCGATGAGGTCCGGGTCGAGGTCGAGGGCCGCACGCTCAAGCTCTCCAACCTCGACAAGGTCCTCTATCCGCGCACCGGCACGACCAAGGGGGAGGTCCTCAACTACTACGCCCAGATCGCCCCGGTGATGCTGCCGCTGCTGAAGGACCGTCCGGTCACCCGGGTGCGCTGGCCCAACGGCGTCGAGAAGAACAGGTTCTTCGAGAAGAACGCTCCCGCCGGTACGCCGAGGTGGGTGCGCACCGCCGACGTCCCGACCACCGGGTCTCGCGGCGAGAGCCGGCACGGCGACCGCCTGGTGTTCCCGATCATCGACGACCTCGCGACCCTGACCTGGGCCGCCAATCTCGCCGCTCTCGAGCTCCACGTGCACCAGTGGACCGTGGACAGGCAGGGGAGGCCACGCGGTGCCGACCGGATCGTGATCGACCTCGACCCCGGCGAGGGTGCCGGGCTGCACGAGTGCTGCCAGGTCGCGCTGCTGGTGCGGGACAAGCTGACCGAGCGCACGCTCGACGCCCGACCGGTGACCAGCGGCAGCAAGGGGCTGCACCTGTACGCCCACCTGCCGCGTCGTCGCGACTCCGACGACGCGAGCGCGGTCGCCAAGGAGATCGCCGAGCAGCTCCAGACCGAGCACCCCAAGCAGGTCACCGCCACCATGACCAAGGCCAAGCGCTCGGGGAAGGTGTTCCTCGACTGGTCGCAGAACGCCGGCTCCAAGACCACCGTCTCGCCGTACTCCCTGCGCGGGGTCGAGCGCCCCTGGGTCGCCACCCCGGTCACCTGGGACGAGGTGGACGAAGGAGCGGCCGACCCGCTCGGGCTCGAGCAGTTCCGGTACGACGAGGTGCTCGCACGGGTCGCCGACCTCGGCGACCTCTTCACCGACTGACCCCGCTCCCTCGCACGCGGACGGCGACCGTGGCGACGTACCGCCTCGTTACCATCCCGTGGACGCGCTGTGTGTCAAACGTGTCCTTGTCTTACGTACCGTGGCCGTGCCCGGTCCCAGCGAGCTCCAACCCGTGTGGTGCCGGTGGCCGCCGACTGCCGGGGGGTGGGGTCGGCTGAGCCCGTGGATCCGCCCGTAGTCCCCGCTGCGGGCGGAACCACGCACTCCCTCCGCTCCCTCCTTGCCTTTCCCCTGTCCCGTCGCGGCCAGGGCACGGGTCGACCGAACAGCCGGTTTGGTTGACGAAGTCGACCTATGCTCCCGCCATGCCTCACCGCCTGCTGCTCGTGGAGGACGAGACGGACATCGTCTCGCCGCTCGTGCAGGCGCTGGAGCACGAGGGCTATGTCGTCGACCAGGCAGCCTCCGGTCGCGAGGCCCTGCTCGCGTCCACGAAGCAGCAGTACGACGTCGTGATCCTCGACCTCGGCCTGCCGGACGTCGACGGCCTCGAGGTGTGCCGACAGCTCCGGGCCTCCGAGTTCGACGGCGCCGTGCTGATCATCAGCGCCCGCAGCCGAGAGCTCGACCGCGTGGTCGGGCTCGATGCGGGGGCCGACGACTACCTCCCCAAGCCGTTCGGCCTGGCCGAGCTGCTGGCGCGGTTGCGCGCCCTGCTCCGTCGTACGTCGCACCACGGCGATCAGGCCGGCAGCGACCGCCGGCTCCGTGTCGACGTGGACGCCCACCGGGTGCATGTGGGTGAGCGCGAAGTGCAGCTGACCGGCAAGGAGTTCGGCGTGCTGGCTGTGCTGGCCGCCAACCGGGACAAGGTGGTGTCACGCTCGCAGCTGATGTCGGAGGTGTGGAGCGAGGGTTGGTACGGCTCGACCAAGACCCTCGACGTCACCATCGGCCGGCTCCGGCAGAAGCTCGAGCAGGCCGCGCCCGTCGAGCGCGTCGTCACCGTCCGCGGCGTCGGGTTCCGGCTGGAGAGCTGACCTGGTGTGACGCCACGGTGTCGGCCTGGGGCGGTGAGTGAGGCACCGTTTGGCCGGGCGGAACGGTGGCTCTTCCACCGCTGCCTGCGCCGTGACCATCGCGTCGGCTCCGGGCGGTGAGTGAGGCACCGTTTGGCCGGGCGGAACGGTGGCTGCTCCACCGCTGCCTGCGTCGGAACCGCGGAACCGCCCACCGGGCCGACATCGGATGTTGGTCAGCAGCCTCCACGACGTGCGGTCTCCTGGGCGAGCTCGCTGAGCAGCGCGGCGAAGCGATCAGGGTCGACCAGGTGCACGAGATGCCCGCCGCCGGGCCAGGCGACGATCCGGGGCAGCAGGGCGTGGGCGAGGAAGTGCTCCCGCACGGGCCCGGGCGGCTCGTCGCCGGCGACGTACACGTACGGCGCCGAGATGGCCTCGAGCATCGCGTCCACGATGCGCTGCAGCTCGTGCGGCTCGGTCGTCAGCGGGAAGTGCCAGTGGTCCAGCACGACGTCCTGGCGGATCTGCCGGAGGGCCTGGACGCGGGAGCGTTCCGGCTCGGGGAGCCGGGCGCACCCGATGCTGTCCTCGAACGGCGCGAACGCGTCCGCGAACGACGGACCCCGTAGGCCGTCCGCCCGCTGCCGGACGAACGACGCGAACCCGGCGACGGTGAGGGGCTGGTCGACGTTGACCACCGCGCGCACCGGCCACCTCGACGCATAGCCCGTCACCAGCATGGCGCCCGCGGAGTGCCCGACCAGGATCGGGGTCTCGACGCCGAGCGCTGAGAAGGTGGCGTGCAGCCGCTTCACCACGTCGTCAGAATCGGCCGCCGACCCGCCGGAGTCCCCGTGTCCCGGGAGGTCGACCATGACCACCCGGTGTCGGTCTGCCAGCCGGTCGGCGACCGGGTCCCACACGTGCCGGGTGAACGTGAGGCCGGGCACGAGCACGATCGGTACGCCGTCGCCACGCTCGCTCGTGGCCAGCGGTCTCGGCAGTCGAGCGTCGAGGTCTGTCATTCCGTCCTCCGTTCGGGCAGGTCGGGCCGCACGTGGTAGTCGCTCGCCTCGCTCACCCACCACGCCTCGACGGTGGTCAGGTGGGTCGGCGGATCGAGGGTCCCGGCGCAGATCGATCGGCGCTCCGGGCTGTCGCTCGCCTGCCAGAACAGGCTCGAGCCGCACGCCCGGCAGAACCCGTACGCCGCGTGCTCGTCGGGGCGGTACCACTCCAGCAGCTCCTCGCCCTCGACCCGGAGGTCGCCGACCGCCAGCGACGTCGCCGCCATGTGATGCCCCGTCCACCGCCGGCACCGGTGGCAGTGGCAGTTGAAGACGTCACGCAGCGGCCCGGTCACGGCGTACCGGATCGCGCCGCACACGCACTGTCCCCCTTGGCTCTCCTCGCTCACAGGCCGATCCGACCAGTCCTGGACTGTGCGGGCAACCCGACTGCGACCGTCATCCACAGATTCACCCCGCCCTCTTCCCCAGCAGCCCGGCCCGGACATAGGTTGCCTCCACGGATCTCTTACTCGGGAGAGGGATCGCCCGTGACTGTCATCGCGACGGATGCGCATGACGAGCTGGTCGAGTCACTCGACCAGCGGGTGCGCGAGGCCGTGCGCCGCGAGGGAGTCGACCCGCAGCGCGACGCGATCGTCGTACGTCGTCTGGCCGAGCAGGTCGTGCGAGCCCACGACGAGCGCAGCCTGACCGGCGTCGTCGCCCCGGTCAGCGACATCGACTCGATGGTCGGTGAGCTGGTCGCCCGGGTGTCCGGGTTCGGTCCGCTGCAGCAGTTCCTCGATGACCCGTCGGTCGAGGAGGTGTGGATCAACGACCCCTCTCGGGTGTTCGTCGCGCGCCACGGACGACACGAGCTGACCAACCTGATCCTGACCAGCGCCCAGGTGCAGGAGCTGGTCGAGCGGATGCTCAAGGCGTCGGGCCGACGCATCGACATCAGCCGACCCTTCGTCGACGCGATGCTCCCCGAGGGGCACCGGCTGCACGTCGTCCTCGAGGGCATCAGCCGCGGCTGGACCGCCGTGAACATCCGGAAGTTCGTGCTCACCGCGGCCCGCCTGCACGAGCTGGTCGAGCTCGGCACCCTGACGCCGACCGCGGCGTCGTTCCTCGAAGCCTCGGTGAAGGCCGGCCTCAACATCCTCGTCGCCGGCGGCACCCAGGCAGGGAAGACGACCCTTCTCAACTGCCTCGCCGCGGCGATCCCCGGTGGCGAGCGGGTGGTCAGTGCCGAGGAGGTCTTCGAGCTGAGGTTCCCCCATCCGGACTGGGTGGCGATGCAGACCCGTCAGTCCGGCCTGGAGGGCACCGGCGAGATCAAGCTGCGTGACCTGGTGAAGGAGAGCCTGCGTATGCGGCCCAGCCGGATGCTGGTCGGCGAGGTCCGTGCGGAGGAATGCCTCGACCTGCTGCTCGCGCTCAATGCCGGCATCCCGGGCATGTGCACCCTCCACGCCAACTCCGCCCGCGAGGCCCTGGTCAAGATGTGCACCCTGCCGTTGCTGGCAGGTGAGAACGTCTCGGCTCGCTTCGTGGTCCCGACGGTGGCCGCGAGCGTAGACCTGGTCGTCCATCTCGGCATCGACCAGCACGGCGTACGCCGGGTCAACGAGATCGTGGGCGTGCCGGGGCGGGTGGAGCACGACGTGATCGAGATCGAGCCCGTCTTCGAACGCCGCGGCGGCGACCTGCGGCGGGCCGGCGGGATGCCACCGCGTGCGAGCAACTTCGAGCGTCTGGGCATCGACGTGCACGCCCTCCTCGCCGGGGTCGGCTGATGGGTGTCCTCGTCGGCCTCGGAGTCGGTGTCGGGCTGCTGCTGGTCTGGTCGGCGTTCGCGCTGCCGCGCAGGGCGCCGCGTGTCCGCCGCCAGCGTTCACGGGTCGGCGAGCTGCTGGCGCGTGCGGGACTCGGCCACGTGTCGCCCTCGTCGTTCCTCACCTTGTGCGGCGTCACCGGCGGCGCGGCCCTGGTCCTGATGCAGGCCCTGACCCGGACGCCGCCCGTGGCCATGCTGTTCGGCGCCATGGGTGGCTACCTCCCCGTCGTCGTCGTGACGAGTCGGGCGCGCCGACGACAACGCGACTTCGCCGAGGTGTGGCCGGAGGCCGTCGACAACCTGGCCAGCGCGGTCCGAGCCGGGCTCTCGCTGCCCGACGCCCTCGCCCAGCTCGCCGTCCGCGGGCCCGAACCGCTCCGGTCCTCGTTCGAGGCCTTCGCGCTGGACTACCAGGTGACCGGTCGGTTCGGTGAGTGCCTCGACCGGTTGAAGAGCCGACTCGCCGACCCCGTCGGCGACCGCGTCGTCGAGGGACTCCGGGTGGCCCGCGAGGTCGGTGGAGGCGAGCTCGGTCGGCTGTTGCGCAACCTCTCCGGATACCTCCGCGACGAGGCGCGCACGCGCTCCGAGCTCGAGGCGCGCCAGGCGTGGACGGTGAACGGCGCCCGGCTCGCGGTCGCGGCACCGTGGCTGGTGTTGTTGATGATGACCTTCCAGCCCAACGTCATCCGTCGCTACGCGTCGCCCGCCGGCACGGTCGTGCTGCTGTTCGCGGCGGGCACCTGCCTGGTCGCCTATCGGCTGATGATGCGCATCGGCCGACTGCCTCGCGAACGCCGGATCCTGTCATGAGTCCGCACCTGACCGGCCTCGTGCTCGGTGCGATCGCAGGGCTCGGGCTGGTCCTGGTGATGGCGAGGCTCCACGCGATCCACCGACCCACCCTCGCACTGCGGGTGCTGCCCTACGTCCGTGACGTCCCTCGTCTGCATCGGCCGGCGCCGATGGACGAGCCCACCACGTCGCCGGTGTCGGCCGCCGCCGGCGTGTTCGGCCCCGGCCTGCGGGCTGCGGCCGCCGCGGTCGAGCGCATCCTCGGCGGCGCCTCGTCCGTACGCCGTCGCCTGGCGCGTGCCGGACTCGACGAGACCGTCCACGACTTCCGGGTCGAGCAGGTGCTGTGGGGCGTGGCCGGCTTCGCCCTGGTCGCGGCGTACTGCCTGCTCACGACGCTCGTCGGCCACGGCGACACCGTCGGGTCGCTGCTGCTGTGCGCCACCGGGCTCGCCACCGGGGTCCTCGCCCGCGACACCTACCTCACCTCGCAGGTCGCGAGCCGCGAGCGCAAGGTGCTGGCCGAGTTCCCGGTGCTCGCGGAGCTGCTCGCGCTGGCCGTCGCGGCGGGCGAGAGCCCGGTCGCCGCCCTCGACCGCGTCGTACGACGCAGTGGCGGTGAGCTGTCGCGCGACCTGGCCGCTGTCCTCGCGGCGGTCCGGACCGGCGAACCCGTTGCGCAAGCCTTCGACCGGTTGGCCGCGACCACCGGAGTCCCGTCGGTCGCCCGGTTCGCGCAGGGCGTCTCCGTCGCGATCGAACGCGGCACCCCGCTGGCCGACGTCCTGCACGCCCAGGCTGCCGACGTCCGCGAGGCGGGACGTCGCGAGCTGATCGAGGTCGCCGCGCGCAAGGAGGTCTTCATGATGGTCCCGGTCGTCTTCCTCGTGCTGCCGGTCACCGTGCTGATCGCCTTCTGGCCCGGCGTCATCGGGCTCCACCTGACCACTCCGTGACCGACGGAAAGAGGAGGAACCATGGCCCCACTCACGCTCCTGCTGACCCGCTGCCTGCTGCTGACGACGGTGACCCGGCGCCGCGACGAGCGCGGCGACGTACCCGGCTGGG
>JAICSK010000148.1 GCA_025936915.1 Nocardioides sp. | reverse complement strand
CCTAGGGAGCCGCCAGCCGACTCCGGCGCTCCTCCACAGGTCCCTTACGAGGAAGTCCTGCGAGGACCGGTCGTTACAGCGACAGCTCGGCGACCGGGCTGCCGTCCAGGGTGGTCACCTCGACCGAGCGGATGTCCTGCTTCCAGGCGGAGGTGGCGCCGGAGACCTTCATCGACTGGCCGGGCAGGCCGTTCCAGGTGGCGACCCGCTGGGTGCGGCCGTCCTTGGTGTGCACGACCAGGGCGTAGGCCCCGCCCTCGTAGTCCACGGCACCGCGCGGGTAGCTGCAGGTGAGGTCGAGCCGGGTGCCCCACGCCACCGGCGTCAGGGCGACGCTGGCGATCATCGAGTCGTTGTGGCCCTTCTGCACCATCGGCTGGCTCGAGGACTGGACGACCGGCGGCTTCGTGGGTCCACCTCCGGCGACAGGGGACGCCGGACGGTCGAGGGTGAGCACCCCACCGGCGGTCACCGCGACCGCGGCGGCTGCGGCGACGCCGGCGGTGAGCCAGGTGCGGCGCTGCTGATGCCGGCGTACGGCGCGCGACAGGCGCGGCAGCAGGGTCTCGGGCACGGGCTCGGGCTCCGGCTCGTCGAAGACGTCGGGGCCGATCCGGCCGAGCAGGCCGGGGAGGCCGGCCAGGTCGCGGACCGCGCGGGAGCAGGTGTCACAGCCGTCGAGGTGGGCTTCGTACTCGCGGCGTTCGGCCGGAGACAGGGAACCCAGGACGTAGGAGCCGTCCCACATCTCATACGGACACGGATTGGCGGGACCGGTGTTGGTGGTCATGCCACCACCCCCATCTCTTCGAGAGCGAGCCGGAGGGCGTGGAGGGCGTAGTGCGTGCGGGACTTCACGGTCCCCTCGGGGATGCCGAGCCGACGTGCGGCCTCGGCGACCGGGCGTCCCTTGAAGTAGGTCTCCTGGAGCACCGCGCGGTGCTCGGGCGACAACCGGGTGACCGCGTCGGCGACGACCCAGGTCATCAGCAGCTCGTCGCTGGAGTCGGTGGTCGACGCCGGCTCGGGGAGCTCGCCCATCGGGATCTCCGACCGGGCACGGCGGGTGCGGGACTCGTCGATGACGATGTTGCGGGCGACGGTGAAGAGCCAGGCGCGGACGGAGCCCTGGCTCTCGTCGAGCAACGAGGCGTTGCGCCAGGCGCGCAGGAGCGTCTCCTGACACACGTCCTCGGCGCGGGCACGGTCGTGGTTGGTGAGGCGCAGGCAATGGCCCCAGAGCGCGCCGGCATGGTCGTCGTGCAGGCGCTGCATCACGACGTCAGGGCTGGCAGCCATCACACCTCCTCACGCGATATACGGAGTCAGAGCGGGATCGGTTCAATGATGCCCCGTCGAGGTGCAACGACACGGCCCGGTCGGGCGGGGCGTCCGCACACGGCGGTGACGAGGGACCGGTTCTGTGACCCGGAAAGGGTCCTGGCCCACCGCCCGCGACAGCGCTCGGGCCCGCGACCACGCTCAGGCCAGCGAGGCGAGCCAGGCCTGGTGGAGGTCGGAGAAGCGGCCGTCGCCGCCGGCGATGAGGTCCTCGGGCGAGCCGTCCTCGACGATCCGGCCCTGCTCGAGCACGAGCACCCGGTCGGCGATCTCGACCGTCGAGAGGCGGTGGGCGATGATCACCGCGGTGCGGCCCTTGAGGATCGTACGCAGGGCTCGCTGGACCAGGCGCTCGGAGGGTACGTCGAGCGACGAGGTCGCCTCGTCGAGGATCAGCACCGCGGGGTCGGCCAGGAAGGCGCGGGAGAAGGCGATCAACTGACGCTGGCCGGCGCTGAGGAGGCCACCCCGGTTGGAGACGTGGGTGTCGTAGCCGTCGGGCAGCGCCGCGATGAACCCGTGGGCGCCGATCGCCCGCGTGGCCTGCTCGACCTGCTCCTGAGTGGCTTCGGGCCGGCCGAACCGGATGTTGTCGGAGATCGACCCGGAGAAGAGGTAGTTCTCCTGGGTCACCATCACCACCGAGCGGTGGAGGTCCTCGGAGCTCAGCGTGCGCAGGTCGATCCCGTCGAGGGTGATCGCGCCGCCGACCGGGTCGTAGAACCGGGTGGCCAGCTTGGCGATCGTGGTCTTCCCGGCGCCGGTCGTGCCGACCAGGGCCACGGTCTGCCCCGACGGGATCGCGAGGTCGAGGTCGGGCAGCACCGGCACCCCGGCGACGTACGCGAACCGCACGTGGTCGAAGCGCAGGTCACCGCGCGCGTCCGGCAGCGAGACCGGGGCCGGCGGCTCGGGCACGCCGGGCTCCTCCTCGAGGACACCGGACAGCTTCTCCAGGGCGGCCGAGGCCGACTGGAAGGTGTTGTAGAACTGCGAGATCTCCATCATCGGCTCGAAGAACTGGCGCAGGTAGAGCAGGAACGCCGCGAGCACGCCGACGGTGACCTGGCCGTCGTAGGCGAGGTATCCGCCGTAGAGCAGCACGACACCGATCGTGATGTTGCCGATCAGCCGGATCTCGGGCATGAACCACGCGACCAGGCGGAAGGCGACCAGGTTGGCCGCGCGGTACTGGTCGTTGACGTCCTCGAAGATCTCCTGGTTGCGCGGCTCGCGGCGGAAGGCCTGGACGGCGCGGATGCCGTTCATCGACTCGACGAAGTGGACGATGACCAGTGCGACCTTCTCGCGGGTCACCCGGTAGCTCGACGCCGACTCCTTGCGGAACCAGTTGGTGGCCCACGCCAGGAACGGCCCGCACAGCAGCGCGACCAGGCCGAGCTTCACGTCGAGGTAGAGCAGGAGTACGGCGGTGCCGACGAGGGTGAGTGCCGCGGTGAACAGGCCGTCGAAGCCGCTCTCGAGCATCTCGTAGATCGCGTCGACGTCGGAGGTCTGTCTCGAGATCACCCGGCCTGACGTATAGGAGTCGTGGAACGCCGGGCTCAGCTCCTGGAAGTGTCGGAAGACCCGGTGGCGGATCTGGAACAGGATGTCCTGCCCGATGGTTCCCGAGCGCACCAGGAACACGTTGCGCGCGATCCCCTGGACCAGGGTCGCGAACAGGACGATCCCGACGACGATCAGCAAAGGCTTCAGGTCGTCGTGCTGCCGGATCGGCGGTATGCCGACGTCGATGCCCTTCGCCACCAGCAGCGGGATGGACAGCCGGGCGGCGTTCTCGATCACGACGGCGACCAGCATCAGTCGCAGCGGCTTGCGGTAGGGGCGCAGCAGGTCGCCCAGCAGGCGCCGGGACCGCCCGGCGAGCTTGGCCGACGTCGCCGCGGAGATCTCCTCGAGGTCGTCGGCCGCGACGCCGCGCCACTCCTGGACCGACGGTGCGGTGCTCATGCCGAGACCTCGTCGAGCTCGTCGTCGGCGTCGGCGTCGGCGGCCAGCAGCTCCCGGTAGGCCGGCACGGTCGCGAGCAGCTCGCGGTGCTGACCGACGTGGGTGATGGTGCCGTGCTCGAGCAGCGCGACCTTGTCGGCGAGCAGGACGGTCGACGCGCGGTGGGCGACCACGAGGCCGGTCGTCGCGGCGAGCACCCGACGCAGAGCCTCCTCGACCAGCTTCTCGGTGTGGATGTCGAGGGCGGAGAGGGTGTCGTCGAGCACCAGCACCTTCGGCTGCGCCAGCACCGCCCGGGCGAGGGCGAGCCGCTGCCGCTGGCCGCCCGACAGCGACATGCCCTGCTCGCCGATGCGGGTATCGAGTCCCCAGGGCAGGTCATGGACGAAACCGGCCTGGGCGACGTCGAGGGCCTCCTCGACCTCCTCGTCGGTGGCGTCGGCACGGCCGAGCGTCAGGTTCTCCCGCGCGGACATGGAGAACAGCGTCGGCTCCTCGAACGCCGTGGCCACCAGGGAGCGCAGCTCCTTGAGGGAGTAGTCGCGGACGTCGACGCCGTCGATCGTGACCCGGCCGCCGCTCACGTCGTAGAGACGAGGGACCAGCGAGGTGAGCGCCGTCTTGCCGGATCCGGTGGCGCCCACGAGCGCCACGGTCTCGCCCGGTGCGACGTCGAGGTTGACGTCACGGAGGACCTGGGCGCCGGACCCCGGGAAGGTGAAGTCGACGTGCTCGAACCGCAGGTGACCGCGTGCCGTCGGCGACACCGTGGTGCCGCTGACGATGTCGGGGGCCATGTCGAAGATCTCCAGCACGCGCGCGGCCGCGGTCATCGCCTCCTGCGCCATCGCCAGGATCACGCCGAGCGATGCGACCGGCCACACCAGCGACAGCATCAGGGTGATGAACGCGACCAGCTCGCCGGGCGTCAGCTGGCCGCGGCCGACACCGATCGCCCCGAGCAGGAGTACGACGACCACCGCGAAGTTGGGGATCATCTCCAGGAACGTCCAGAACTTCGCCGACAGCTTGACCTTGGTGATGCTGGTCTCCCACAGCCGCCGCGCCGCGTCGTCGTACTGCCGGGCGACGTGGCCGGAGCGGCCGAACGACTTGATCACGCGGATGCCGACCGCGCCCTCCTCGGCGAGCGTGGCCAGGTCACCCTGCTGGTCCTGCACCCGGCGGGAGACCACGACGTAGGCCTTCTCGAAGCGCATCGACAGCCAGACGATCGGCGCGGCGGTGGCGGCGACGACGAGGCCGAGCGGCCAGTACATGTTCAGCAGCACGATCGTGGTCACAGTGACCTGGGTGATGTTGACCAGCAGGAAGAGCATTCCGAACCCGCTGAACCGCCGGATCGCCGACAGGTCGGTGGTGGCGCGCGAGAGCAGCTGGCCCGACTGCCACTGGCTGTGGAAGCTCATCGGGAGCTCCTGCAGCCGGTCGTAGAGATCGCGGCGCATGGAGGTCTCGACCGAGAGCACGGCGTTGGACTGGGTCCAGCGGCGCCACCAGATGAGGACCGCCTCGAGGATCCCGAGCCCGAGCACCGACAGGCCCAGCGGCAGGACGCCGCCGTGGTCGTGATGGGCGATCGGGCCGTCGATCAGTGCCTTGATCCGCAGCGGGATCATGATCGACACCCCGACGCCGGCCATCGAGGCCACGAGCATGACGGTGAGTGACCAGACGTGCGGCCGGAGGTAGGACCGGAGCCGCCAGAGGGACGTCACACTGGCGGGAGGGTGGGCGGTCGGACCGTGGGTCGCGGTGGCTGGGTCGTCTGGCATCGTTGCTCGACTCTAAACCTCGGCACCGACATCCGCCGAATCATTTGGTACGACGCGCATCCCCGTAATGCCCCTTACAGTCAGGTTCCGGCCAGGGATCTCCTCCTAGGCTCCCGGTGTGTCGGTCGTCGGAGTCTGCGAGGACGAGCCCGCCCTGCGGTCTGTGCTGACCCGTGCCCTGCGGGCGATGGGCCACGACCCGGTGGTCGTCGCGACGGCGGCCGAGGCACTGCGGGCGTTCGCCAAGCAGCGGCCGACGGTGATGATGCTCGACATCGGGCTGCCCGACGCCGACGGGCGCGACCTCTGCCTGGCGCTTCGAGCCGCCGGGGTCGACGCACCGGTGCTGTTCCTCACCGCCCGCGACGGTCTGCACGACAAGATCGCCGGCTTCGAGGCCGGTGGCGACGACTACCTGACCAAGCCGTTCGAGCTCGACGAGCTGCGGGTGCGCCTGGACGCCCTGCTCCGTCGTACGCCGGCTCCGGTGGCCGCCGACCCCGACGGCGCCGTGCTCGACCCCGCGCGTCATGCGCTGGTCGTGGGCGAGACCGAGGTGCCGCTGACCCCGACGGAGTTCCGGCTGCTCGGGCGCCTGATGGCCGAGCCGTCGACCGTCGTACGCCGACACGCGCTGGTGGCGGCCGCCTGGCCGCACGGCGCCATCGTCAGCGACAACACCCTCGACTCCTACGTCCGGCGGATCCGGAAGAAGCTCGAGCCCCTCGACCTGGCCGCGATCGGCACTGTGCGAGGAGTCGGCTACCGGTGGCGGTGAAGCCGCCCTCGCTGCGGGCCCGGATGGCCGCGACGGCCCTGCTGGTCTCCACCCTGACCACCGCGGTGCTGGTGGTAGGGCTCGCCCTGCTGCTGGCGCGCAGTAACGACAACAGCGTGCAGTCGCGGCTCGAGGCCCGCACGGCCGCGGCCGCCGCGACCGTGGTCGACGGACCCGACGGGTTGCGCATCCTCGAGCAGAGGTCACGACTGCTCGACCAGAACATCTGGATCTTCGACAGCCAGGGCGCCCTGATCGACGGCACGCTCCCCCGCACCTCCTCTGCCACGACGATCAAGGACCTCGGCAGCAAGGACGCCTCGCGCTCGATCACCGTCGAGGACGTCAGCTTCCTGGCGCGACCGGTGCGCCGGGGTGACGCGTGGGTGGCCACCGTGGTGGCCGCCGAGGACCACGATCCCTACGAACGCTCCGAGCACACGGCGATCTCGCTCTCGATCGTTCTCGGGCTGGCCACCGTCGCGATCGCGACCGGTGCGGCCTGGGCGGCGGCCACTCGCTCCCTGCGCCAGGTGCAGGCGATGGCCGTCCTCGCCGACGAATGGCGCGAGCACGACGTCGAACGGCGGTTCGACCCGGGCCCCGGCGGCGACGAGATCGCGCACCTCGGCCGCACCCTCGACCAGCTGCTAGACCGCATCGTCGACTCGCTCGCGGCGGAGCGCCGCCTGACCGACGAGATCGCCCACGAGCTGCGCACACCGCTGGCGATCGTGCTCGCCGAGGCCGACCTGGCCCGGGACCACGCGACCCAGGCCCAGCGCGAGGGCCTCGACGCCATCCGCGCCGCGGCGGTTCGGATGCGCGACTCGATCGACACCCTCCTGTCGGTCGCGCGGTCGCACACGGCCGGCGGGGAGCGCGCGACCGTCGGGCACCTCATGTCCGCGCTCGACCTCCCGGCCACGTCGTACGACGGTGTCGTCCTGGCCGCACCCGTCTCACCTCTGGTCGCGGCCGTCCGCCCGCTCCTGGAGAACGCCGAGCGGCACGGTGCCGGCGATCCCCGGATCGAGGTGGCCCGCGACGGCCGCACGGTGGTGATCACCGTCGTCGACGACGGTCCCGGCGTCGGTGCCGACGACCTGGAGCTGGTCTTCGAGCCCGGTCACACCACCGGCGGCGGCGGCGCCGGCCTCGGTCTCTCGCTGGCGCGCCGGATGGTGCGCGCCGTGGGTGGCGACGTGGTCGCGCGACCCGGGCCGGGTGGCCGGTTCGAGGTGCGGGTGCCCAGCCGCTGACGCTCCGGTCGGTCCCGCTGGTCAGGCTGGGTGCAGACGGTGCCCCTCACGCTGGTGGTCATGACCACAGAGCCCACCACCTCCCGCACGCTCGCGGCCCGCGACCAGCTCGGGCACCTGATGAACAAGGTGCCCGAGGTCACTGTCTACTTCTGGCTGATCAAGGTCCTGTGCACCACCGTCGGCGAGACCTTCGCCGACTACCTGAACGAGACCCTCGGCTTCGGGCTGACCAACACCACCGTCGTGATGGGGGTGGCGTTCCTGGTCTTCCTCGCCCTGCAGTTCCGGGCCAAGCGCTACGTACCCTGGACTTACTGGACGACGGTCGTGCTGATCAGCGTCTTCGGCACACTGATCACCGACAACCTCACCGACGGGCACGGCGTACCCACGACCACGACCACGCCGATCTTCGCCGTGCTCCTCGCCATCACCTTCGCCGCGTGGTGGCTGGTCGAGCGGACCCTGTCGATCCACACGATCCGCACCCCGCGGCGTGAGGCGTTCTACTGGCTGGCGATCCTGTTCACCTTCGCCCTCGGCACCGCCGGCGGCGACATGCTCTCCGAGCAGCTCGGCTTCGGCTACCTGACCGCGGTGTTGATCTTCGCCGCGGCGATCGCCCTGGTCTGCGCGGCCCACTGGGGCCTGCGGCTGGGCCCGATCCTGAGCTTCTGGCTGGCCTACATCCTGACCCGGCCGCTCGGTGCCTCGATCGGCGACTACATGTCCCAGTCCCGCAAGGACGGTGCCCTCGGGCTCGGGACCACCGTGACCAGCGTGATCTTCCTGGGCGCGATCCTGGCCCTGGTCGCCTACCTCACCGTCACCCGCTCCGACGTCACCCACGACGACGAGTACGACGCGGAGTCGCTCCTCGCCGAGGCCGAGGCGGAGGCGCACCACCACCACCACGGCTGAGCCACCACCGGCTCACCCGGGTCTCTCAGTCGACGGCGTACGTCGGGCCTTCCCCGAGCCCGACGTGCGCCGTCTCGGTGTCTCGGGGCTCAGGTGACGTCGGTCAGTTGGCGAGGAGCCCGCGGACCACGCGCAGCCCGACCGACATCCGGGCCAGGTCGGCGTTGTCGTCGGCGCAGATCTCCTCGAGCGTGCTCGCGGCGCGCGAGACCACGACCTCGTCGCCGTCCTCCCACGCCTGGATCCGGGCCGGCACGCTCTGTGAGTCGTCGGTGTCGCGCAGCACCTGGGCGGTGAGCTGGGCATGCACGGCGTACACGTCGTCGCGCAGCGCCGCTCGCGCCATCGTCTGCCACCGATCGTCGCGCGGCAGGGCCAGGATCCGGGTGACCACCCCGGGCAGCCCGAGCCGCTCGCCGAGGGCGAAGTGCAGGCGGGTGACCTCGACCGGGTCGAGCCCCATCCGGTCGGCGATCTCGAGCACGCCGAGCAGCTGGTACGCCGGGTGGAGCACCGCCACGCGGGAGGCCAGGTCGTCCGGCACACCCTCGTCGACCAGGCGCGACCTCCTCCCGTCGTAGGCGCGCAGCTCGCGACCGGTGAGCAGGGACGGCAGCTCGGCCATCATCTGCTGCACCGGCTCGCGGAAGTAGTCGACCGTGGCCTGGCTGTCGAGCGGTGGGCGGCGGTTGTTGACCAGCCAGCGCGACGCCCGCTCGACCAGGGTCCGCATCTCGATCCGCATCCGGGTCTGGCAGCCGGCGTCGAGCTTGTTGTCGTGGGTCTGCAGCTCCTCGCGCAGGGGGAGCGAGCCGAAGATCTCGCGGGCCACGAAGTTCGCCCGGGTCAGCTCCTCCGGCGTCGCCCCGGTCTCGCCCGCGAGGCGCGGCCAGTACGTCATGCCGGCACCGTTGACCAGGTCGTTGACCACCTGGGTCACGATGATCTCGCGTCGGAGGGGGTGGCTGGCGATCGAGGTCTCGAAGCCCTCCTTGAGCTGGGTCGGGAAGTAGCTGACCAGGTCGACGTGACAGTAGGGGTCGTCCGGCAGGTCGGACCCGACCAGCTCGTCGGCGAGCACGATCTTGGTCCACGCCAGCAGCACCGACAGCTCGGGCGCGGTCAGCCCCTCGCCGCGGT
>JAICSK010000047.1 GCA_025936915.1 Nocardioides sp. | reverse complement strand
GGCGTCGCCGATGTGGCACAACGCCCCGCCCCACTACGTGCACCCGGACATCGCCGCTGTCTGGGACCGGATCGGTGAGGGACTCAGGCCGCACGAGTCAGGGATCGAGACGTCGGACCGCCTGTTCGTGTCCCGCTCCGATGCCACTGCCAACAACGCCCGCATCTGCCGCAACCTGAAGGACGTCGAGCGCCGGTTCGAGGCCCGGGGCTTCACCGTCCTGTATCCCGAGCAGCACCCCATCGCCGACCAGGCACGGCTGTTCCGGGAGGCGCGGGTGGTGGCCGGCTTCGGCGGCTCGGCGCTGTTCAACGTGATGCACACCCGGCGGCTCGACGCGCTGGTGGTGCTCAACCACGACGCGTACTTCGCCCGCAACGAGCACCTGTTCGCATCGGTGAAGGGCGGGGAGTCGCACTACTTCTGGTCGCCACCGGACTCCCGACCGGACGACCCGTTCGGGCGCGACGCGCTGCGAGCGAGCTGGGAGTTCGACGAACGCCGGCTCGGTGCCGAGCTCGATGCGTTGCTGGCGCGCCTCTGACCCGGCGCTGGGGTACGACGTGCGAACCGCACGTGACGTGGAACGGCGGTCGGGCCGGCCCGGCTCCACGGTCCGGCTACTGCTCCGTGGGGCGGACGGCCAGCGCCTCGGGGGCGACCGAGGAGGGCTCGAGACCGGGAACGTCGAGCCGGAAGCCGCCGGCGTCGCTCACCCGCGCGACCCGCCGACCCTGGAGCGACCGGAGGTGCTCGATGACCAGCACGGCGTCCTCGCGGCGACCCTGCTCGACCAGCCACCCGGTGAGGCGGTGCACGGGTGGCAGCACGCTGTGGGTGAGCGAGCGGGATCCCCAGAGGCTGCGAACCCCTTGCACCAGCAGCGACCACCACGGGTCGTCCGCCTCCGGGATCAGCTCGAAATAGCGCCACAGGTCGGCCGGCAGCACGCGGTCGAGGAGGGCGACCTCCAGCTCGGGGGTGCCCTCGTCACGTGTGACGTCCAGCGTCAGCTGCTTGGTCGTCCACCGGTCGCGGAGGTCCTCGATCCGGGCTCGGCCCTGGGTGATCGAGGTGCCGTCGGCGCGCACCCGCCAGTGGTAGACGACGGCCGGCGTGACCGCGATGCGCCGCGCGCGCAGGAACGCCATGGTCGACGTGGGCTGGTCCTCGTAGCGCACGCCCTCCGGCCACGACAGCTGTGCGCGGTCCCAGAAGTCACGCCGGAACAGCTTGTTCCAGGCGAACACGTCGCCGAGCAGGTCCGGGACCTCGCCGATCGACACGGACTGCTCCGTCGGGTGGAGACGGGACACCCACGGCAACGCCGACACCTCACCGTCGGCGAGCCGGGCGACGTCACCCGTCACCAGGTCCGCACCGCTACGCCGTAGCCGCGCGGCCATCGTGGAGTAGGCGCCCGGTGGGAGCACGTCGTCGGAGTCGGCGAACGCCAGCAGCTCGCCGGTCGCGTGCCGGACGCCCTCGTTGCGCGCGGCACCGAGCCCGTGGTTGTCGGTGTGCACGACCCGGACCCGGTCGTCGCCGGCCGCGACCGAGTCGGCGATGTCGCCGGACCGGTCGGTGGATCCGTCGTCGATCACGACCACCTCGAGCCGACGATGGTCCTGTCCGAGGATGCTCGCGAGGGTCTCCGCGACGTACTCCTCGACGTCGTGCACGGGTACGACGACGCTCAGGAGAGGGGCCCGACGCAGCACCCGGCGCAATCTACAGACACCTCCGCGGGCCGGGCCGGGGACGGCGGTGTCGCTACCATGACCTGTCGTTCGGGAGACCCAGGTCGCGGCGAGGAGGACGGCTCCGATGCGTGGAGGGGTGCGGCTCAAGCGTGGGCTGCAGCGCCTCTCCACCGAGGCCGCGCGTCGGACGGGCCTGCCGGTGCGCGTCCCGCGGCTGCTCAGCGTCGTGGTGGTCGTCTCGGGTGACGCGCCCGTCGGCGAGTGTCTCGACTCGTTGCGCACCCAGGACCTCGAGGGCATCGAGATCCTGGTGGTCGACGTCGGCAGCGACGAACCGACGGCGGCCGACATCCGCCGGCACAGCCAGGACGACGCCCGGGTGCGCACACTCGCCCACGACGGTGGCCTGGCCTCGGCACGCAACGCGGGCACGGCGGAGGCGGTGGGGGAGTACCTGCTCTTCCTCGACGCCGACGACGCCGTCACCCGGCACGGTCTCGCGACGATGGCGGCCACCCTCCGAGACACCGACGCGGACCTCGTCGTCGTGGGCCGTCGACCGTTCCGCCGCGGTCAGCCGTTGCCCGTCGACGACCGGGTGCGTGCCCTGCACGCCGTACGCCGTGACGCGGAGACGCTGCTCACGTTCCCGGACGTCCTCGCCGACACCGTCACGGGCAGCCGCGTCTTCCGACGTCGGTGGTACGACGCGGCGGACGTGCGGTTCGACGAGACCCTGACCTCCTGCGACGACGCCCACAGCGTCGCGGCGTACGCCGCCGCCCGGTCGTTCGCCGTTCTGCCCTCCGTGGGGTTGCTACGCCGGGTCGAGCTGGACCGCTCACCACTGACGCGACTCGCGCCCGACCTGCAGGGGCTCGGCTCCTGGTGGGCCGGGGTCGAGGCGGCGCTGCACCTGCTCCCGGAAGGGCTCGCCGAGGTCGCCGCGGCGGAGGCGATGGCCGGCCCCCTGGTGCCGTTCACCGACCGCGCGTGGCGCTGCGCCGACGACTACTGGGACCTGCTGCGCCACGTGGTCGTGTCCCTGCGCGATCGCGCCGGCGACGAGCTGCGCGGCCGGGTGCCGGCGTACCAGAAGGTGGTCACCCGGCTGGTCGCCGACGGCGCCCGCGACGACGTACGCCGCCTGCTCACCGAGGTGCGGCCGACCGCGCGCCGTCATCCGACTCAGGTGAGCACGATCGAAGGACGTCGAGCGGTCGTCCTCGACCTCGGGACCGCCTGGTCCGCGATCGACGCCCGCGACCGCGTGCTCAGCGACGTCGAGGCGGGGGTCCGCGCCGAGGTGACCGAGGTCCGAGACCTCGGCGAAGGCCGCCTCGCACTGCGCGGCTGGGCCTACCTCGACAACGTCGACCTGACCGAGCAGGCACCGGTGCTGGAGATCGCGGCCCGGTCTGGGGGCGTGTCCGTCCCCGTCCCCGCGAGTGTCGAGCCGTGCCCCGCCGCCGACGCGGCCTCGGAGCTGTCGTACGCCGACGTCACCGGGTCCGGCTTCACCGCCGAGCTCGACACCTCGGTGCTGCGCGGCGCAACCGGCGTGTGGTCGCTGGAGGCCCACGTCACCGTGGCCGGGCTGGCCGCCGGAGGTCGGGCCCAGGTGCGCCCGTGGACGATGGCGGCGGTCCCGGCCTGGCGCGACGCCGCAGGTCGGATGTGGCACCTCGACCACGACGACGCACACCGCGTCGAGCTGCGCGTCCGCACCTCGCCGGGGGCGAGGGTTTCCCTCGAGTCGGCCGATGACCGTCTCCTGGTGCGCTTCCGGAGCGACGCCCCACGGTCGCTGGTCCTCGAGGCCGGTGGGCACCCGCCGATACCGGTGCCCGTGCGGGCCGGCACCGCCGAGATCGCCTGGGCCGGGCTCGACGTTCCCCGAACGGTGCGAGCCGTCGACTCGTCCGGTGGCGTGCACGACGTGCCGTGGCCCGACGAGGCCGTGGCGGACGCCCGGGTGCGCCCGTCGCGCCGGGGTGCTCTCGTCATCCGTCCCGTCGCAGCCGAGGTCGTGAGGGTCGAGGTTCGCGACGAAGCGGTCGGCGTACGCCTGGACGTGTCCGGTTTCGTGGCGGCCGAGGCCGCACTCATGGTCGGCGAGACGCTCGTCGCTGGTGAGGTCCTCAGCGTCGACGGCTCGTCGGTCGAGGCGGTTCTCCCGCTGGTCCGGTCACACTGGGGACACGACGACCTCCCGCTCCCGTCGGGTCAGTACGCCGTTGCGGTGCGGGGCGTCGGTGGTGCCTGGACCGTCGTCACGCCGAGTGCCGAGCTGTGCCGGACCCTGCCGGTCGAGGTGCTCCAGACCCGGCTGCGGGTGCGGGTCGAGGCGTTCCGGCCCGACGAGCCGGGGATCCGCGTGGTCGTCGAGCCGCCGCTCGCCGAGGACGAGCTCGGTGCCCGACGGCAGCGCCTGCTGCGTGAGTCGGCCCGGGTCGAGGTCGCCGACCGGGACGCCGTGTTCCTCCGCGCGATGTTCTCCGAGTACGCCAACGGCAACGGCCTCGGGCTGCACGAGGAGCTCCTCCGGCGCGGCTCTGGACTGGAGCTCGTGTGGTCGGTGCTGGACCGGTCGGTCGCGGTGCCCCCCGGGGGCACCGGCGTCGTGGAGCGGAGCCGGGCCTGGCACGAGGCGGTCGCGCGAGCGCGCTACCACATGGTCGACGTCCATCAGCTGGAGTGGTTCGAGCGGCCTCGGGAACAGGTGCTGATCCAGACCTTCCACGGGTATCCCTACAAGGTCATGGGCCACCAGTGGTGGGAGAAGATGGGCAACTCCGTGCAGGAGATCGGGAGCCTGGACCGACGCACCCGGGAGTGGAGCGCCTTGGTCAGCCCGGCACCGTACGCCACCCCGCTGTTGCGTGAGGCGTTCCTGGAGCCTGCGTGTGCGGCCGACGTACCGATCCTCGAGACCGGCTACCCGCGCAACGACGCCCTGCTCCGGCCCGAAGCCGCACAGATTCGAGCTCTTGCGAGGAGGCAGCTGGGCCTCGACGACGGCACCGTCGCGGTCCTCTACGCGCCGACCTTCCGCGACTACCTGTCGGCCGAGGACCGCACGGCTCGCACGGTCGACTTCTTCGACACCGTCGAGGCCCTCGAGCTGCTCCCGCGCGACCACGTGGTGCTGCTGCGCGGACACGCCTTCAACGCCCGGATCCGGACCGAGCGGCTCGGGGCGCGCGACCGGCTCCTCGACGTGACCGACCATCCCGACGTCAACCACCTCATGCTCGCCTCCGACGTCGCCGTGCTGGACTACTCCTCGTTGCGGTTCGACTACGTCCTCACCGGCAACCCGATGGTCTTCCTCGTCCCGGACCTCGCGGCCTACGACGCGGCGCGCGGCGGCGTGATCCCCTACGGCCCGACGGCCCCGGGTCCGCACGTCGCGACGACCCGCGAGGTGGTGGAGTGGGTGACCGACATGCCGCGCCTCGTCTCGGCGTACGCCGAGGAACGCGCGAGGTTCCGCGCCGAGTACGTCGGTCTCGAGGACGGTAGGTCCGCCGCCCGGCTCGTCGACGCCCTGTTCGCGCCCCGGGGGGACGGCTAGGCGTCTCCCCGCGGCTTGAAGACCGCGTCGACGAGGCGGGCGGACGCCTGGCCGTCGTCGAGGTCGGCGTAGTCGCGGCGGAAGGCCTCGCGCTGGGTGGCGGTACGACGGGCCAGGCCGGGGACGTCGCGGACCAGGGTGACGACCTCACGCGTCGTGGTGACGTGGGGCCCGGGGGCGGTGGGCGCGTAGGGGATCACGCCCCCGCGGACCGCGTCGTACTTCTCCAGGTCGGGCACCAGGAACACCATCGGCTTGTCGACGAGCGCGTAGTCGAACCGCAGGGACGAGTAGTCGAGCACCGCGCAGTCGGAGGCCAGGATCAGGTCGTTGATGTCGGGGTGGCCGGTGACGTCGATGACGTTGGCGCCCCCCTCGTGCTTGCCACCGGCGCGCGCGTTGAACGCATGGCCGCGCACCAGGAACGTGTAGCCGGGACCGAGCTCGCGAGCTGCTCGCGCGACGTCCAGGAAGTCGATCCGCTCTGCCGCCAGGTCGTCGGCCGACATGTAGTCGCGGAACGTCGGCGCGTACATCACGACCTGCTGCCCGTCGCCGATCCCGAGCACCTTGCGCACCCGCTCGCGGATCTCCGGCGCCTCGTCGCTCTGGAGCACGTCGTTGCGCGGGTACCCGATCTCGAGGATCTCGGGCGTCGCCCCGGCCGGGTCGAGGAACGCAGCCTTCAGCAGCGGAGTGGCGTACGTCGCCGGCGAGACGAAGTAGTCCCACCCGCGGGCCCGGCGGTCGAAGCTGTTGATCTGCCCGGCCGGGAAGCCGCCCTTCTCCCACCACTCGTGGCCCATCACCTTGTAGGGGTAACCGTGCATGGTCTCGATGATCACCTGACCCCGCGGCTTCTCGTGCCAGTCGGGCTGATGGACGTTGATCATCACGTAGCGAGACGTCGCCAGCGCCTCGTGCCACTCCGGGGTGCCCTCGATGACTCGGACGCCACCCTCGGGAACGACCACGGAGTGGTCGAGCACCGACCAGTACCTGGTCAGTGACGTCCCCCGTCGGCCGAGCTCGTGGTGAACGCCGAGCATGTTGCAGTTGGCGACCTCGCTGTAGAGAGCCCGGAAGAACACGCTGTCCTGCGTCGCCTCCTCGACCTGGGCCGCGTGCCGCAGGCGGTACTGGTTGCGCTGGCCGCGCTCGTCGTCACCCAGAGGCTCCTGCACGTTGAGCGTCAGCAAGGGGGGCCGGTTCGCGATCACCTCGACCAGGGTGCGGAAGCGCACCTCGGGCTCCTCGGCCGGGAGCAGATCGAGCAGGTCGGAGGACGGCGTGACCGGCAGATCCTCGTCCCGGTCGTCGCCGGGGGCCTGCATCACCACGGCGTACTTGTTGCGGGGCAACGTGAGGTCGTCGTACCCCCAGCGCGAGCCGGCGAGCGCGAACGTCAGGGTGTAGCCGCCCTCGGCCGCACGCTCGAGGGTGCCGGTCACGTCGAGGGCCACGCTCGAGAGCGTCGGCGTGTACGACGTGAGGTCGAGCGAGGTGTGGACCCGCACCGTGAACGTCTCGTCGGCCAGGGTGTACGACGTGGCGACCGGTGCCCGGTCCATCAGCTCCAGCTCGCCGCTCTTGCCACATGTCAGCCGGCGCGGGGTGCGCGCGTCGTCGACCACGGCCGGCGAGGTCGCCGTCCCCGGCGGCGCCAGGAGCGGCGTCCACTCGCCGTCGCGGTGCCGGACCCGGATGCGCAGCGGCCGCGTGATCGCGCCCAGGGCCGTGTCGTTGGACATCGGCGTCGGCAGCGAGCGGAGGTCGAGCGACACGCGCCACTCGCCGTCCTCGCCCGTGGGCTCGGGGTCGGCCGACAGCAGCTCCCGCCGATCGTTGTCGATGTGGTTGACCACGACCCGGTCGGGTGACGCCGCACGGAACACGATGCTCGCGACGCCGTCGGCGCCGAGCTCGTGGGACACGGCGTACGCCGGAGCGTGCACGACCCGGACCGCGATCTGCCGCTCGTCCCCGCGCCGGACGGTGCGCGCAACTCCGCCACGGGTGATGTGGGTCTGTGAGACGCCGGCCGAGCCGGCGGCCGAGACCTCGCGCAGCCGTTCGGTGCGGGTCACGCCGGCCGCGGTCATCGTGACCTCGAACGACCAGTCCTGCTCGACGTCGGCCGGGATCCGGTCGGCCGAGAGTCGGCTACGCCATCCACCGGGGCGGTAGTTGCAGTGCCAGTGGATCCCGAAGACGTCGAGCCGCGGCTCGTCGAACTGCTCGACCTCCAGCGGGATGCGAGTCGCCCCGTCGGCCGAGACCAGGTCGATCCCGAGCTCGGGCGGGTTGGACCCGAGGTCGACGTTGCGGAGGTAGGACCAGCCGGTGAAAACCAGGTCGTCGCCCTGCCAGACCGCGCGCATGATCCGGCTGACCAGCTCGAGCTGGGCCTCGGACAGGATGTTGACGTCGTCGGGAAGCCCTTCGGTGAGCGGCAGCTCGATCCGGATGCCCTCGGGGGATCTCCACGTCGGGAATCGCCGCGCGTCACTGCCCCAGTTCTCGATGTAGTCGACGGCAGCGTCGCGCCGGTCGTTGGCGATCAGCTCGACCAGGACCTTGTCCTGGGCGCCGACGCTGCGCACGAACTCCTCGCGCGAGACGCGGCTGACCAGGTCGAGCAGCGCCTCACGCAACAGCTCCCAGAACTGCGGACCGCCCTTGACCAGGTGCCGGGTGAAGAACGGCATGTTGAACGAGATCAGCTGGAGGGCCCGGATCTGTATCGCCCGGTCCTTGCCGGCGGCGCGGAGCGCCTCGAACGACGCGGCCACCGAGTCGTTGTGCGCCTCGAGGTTGCGGGTCGACCAGGCACTCTGCGAGATCGACGAACGGTCGTTGCGAATGCGCCACGACACCGAGACGTCCGGCACGACGTCGAACGCTGTCGCCTGCGCGAACGCCGCCGCGCTCACCGGCTGGTCCTCGTAGATCTTGCCCTCGGGGAACCGCAGCCCGGCGCGGTCCCAGAACTCGCGGCGGTAGGTCTTGCTCCACGCGACGGCGTTCACCATCGCGTCCGGGAACGTGTCGAGGGTGACGCCGAGCCGCCGGCGCGCATGCGCAGCTCTGATCCAGGTGCCCGCGGGCACGCGCTTCTTGCCCTCGAGCCGGTCGTAGCACGACACGACGAAGTCGGATCCCGACTCCTGCAGCGCGTCGATCGCGCTGACGTAGGCCTCGGGCGTGACCACATCGTCGGAGTCGACGAAGGTGAGGAACTCGCCCCGGGCGTGCTCGATCCCGGTGTTGCGGGCCGCGCTCAGCCCGCCGTTCTCGCGGGTGACGAGGCGCACCCGGAGGTCGCGGCGTGCGTGTCGGCGGGCGATGTCGCCGCTGCGGTCGGGGCTGCCGTCGTCGACGACGATGATCTCGATCTCGCGATAGAGCTGGAACCGGAGCGATACCAGGCACTCGTCGAGGAAGTCCTCGACCTGGTAACAGGGCACCACGATCGACAACAGTCCCGGCAGGTAGCCGCGCCGGCGGACCGCCCGGCGTGCCCTGATCCGCGCGCCGTCGGTCGCCCTCCGCGCGCGGTCCGGGGCGCTGCGCGCGAGGCGTCTCACCCGGTCGACGGAAGCGCTGGACAGCCGGGCTGGGCGCGGGAGACGGTTCGGCATCGATCCCTTGGGTCGGTCGTACGGCGGGGTCGGACTGGCAGGCCACGTGCCCGCCGAGCCGCGCCTCATGCTAGCGAGCCCCGACCGCTCCGCCGATTCCGCGTCGTGAGGCGTGTAACCGACCGTTGGAGCAGCGCGGCCCCGGCGTGTCGCGGCGTGTCGCGGCGATACCGGTCGGTTACACGCCCCCGTCGGCCAGCGGCGCGACCGGGTCGGCCAGCGGGTCGAGCTTGCGCAGGTCGAGCACGTGCCCGGTCCCGTCGGAGAGCAGGACGTCGATCGAGGCCTTCGCCACCGACCGCGACTCCAGCAGCGAGTCAGGCGGCTCCTCGCCGAACGCCTTGGTCCGCATCGGGGTGCCGGTGCGCTCGGGGTTGACGCAGTTGACCCGTACGCCGCTCTCGGCCCACTCGTCGGCCAGGGCCTGGGTCAGGTTGACGACGGCGGCCTTGGCCGAGGAGTAGAGGCTGTACCCGCTCCGGCCGCGGGTGTAGCTGCTGGAGGTGAACAGCAGCAGGCTGCCGCCCGTGCGCTGCAGATGGGGGAAGAACACCTGGGCGATGAACACCGGCGCGAGGTAGTTGACGTCCGTCGCGGCGTAGATCGTCTCCTCGGTGGTCTCGAGCAGCGAGCCACGCGGGAGGATCCCGGCGGTGGTGACCACGAAGTCGATCCGGCCGTGCTTCGCCACGACCTGATCGGCGACCGCGACCAGGTCGGGCCGGCGTTCGACGTGGGTGTTGGTGGTGGAACGGCTGAAGGTCTCGACCGTGGCGCCGTACTCGGTCGCAAGCGTGGCGATGTCGGCGCCGATGCCGTAGCTGCCGCCGAGCACCACCACGACCTTGCCGTCGAGCGCGGAGCGGTAGCCCTCGGGGGTGTGCTCCTCGGGCACGTAGCTGCTGGTGAGCTGGAACAGCTTGTCGGCGAGGAAGACGTCGATGGGGTCGGTGATCTTGATGTTGCGCTCCTCGCCGGTCACCACCCAGATGGGGACGTCGGGCAGGTAGCGCAGCACGACGCCGCAGTCGTCGGTGGCGGTGAACTCCGGGTCCTCCGTCGCCAGCGCGTACGCCGCGCTGAGCACGGAGGCGCGAAACGCCTGGGGAGTCTGGCCCCGCCGGAGCAGCGACCGCTTCGGGATCGCCCGGATGGTGTTGTCCTGGGGGTCGACCTCGATGATCGTGTCGGCCGAGGGGATCGCGACGTCGACGGCGTCGTACCGATCCAGGGCCTCGAAACACTCCGTGATGATCCGCTCGCTGAGCAGCGGCCGCACGGCGTCGTGGAACAGCACGGAGCACTCCGGCAGCGCCTCCAGCGCCCTCAGACTGGTGAGGTTGCGCGTCTCGGCACCCTCGAGGATCTGGGTGACCTTGTCGTAGCCACCGTTGCGGACCATCGCCCGCACGGCGTCGAGGTGCCCGGATGCCATCATCACGACGATCTGGTCGACCATCGGATGGGCCTGCAGCAGCGCGATCGTGTGCTCGAGGATCGTCTTGCCTGCGATCTTGATCAGCTGCTTGGGGATGTCGAGGCCGAGCCGGGTGCCGACCCCTCCCCCCAGGATCACCGCGACCCGGGGCCTTGCCGGTGAAGCGGCGGTCTCGGTCACGACGATCTCTTCCGCAGCCGGTCGACGGCCCGACGGGCATACGCCGTCACGCGTGGCCCCTCCTGGTCCGCGGCCTGCCGCATCTCCTGGCGCACCCGTCGGGCCGCCTTGCGCTTCTCGCTCCGGGCGAAGGCGCCGGTGCGGGTGCGGGCCACGTCGAAGCACTCGTCGTAGTAGGCGCGCAGCTCCTGCCGCAGCTCGTCGAGCTCCGCGCGGGTCTCGCCCTGACCGGACGCGGCAACGCCGACCAGGCGGCCGTAGGTGTCGTAGGTGCGGCGGGCCAGGTCGAGCACATGCGGGGGCAGCTCGAGCTCGGCCCAGTCGGCGGTCGAACGGTGCAGCTTCGGGTCGACGAGGTCGGCGGCATCGGCCAGCTGCTCGTCGGTGGCCCGCTCGAACAACCTCATCCCGATCAGGGCATCGGCCTCGGTCAGCGACGTGCGCCAGTCCGCGAGCAGGTCGTCGTACCGGATGATCGCGCGCGGCAGGTCGCGGGTGCGGGCCTCGATCCCGAGCATCATCGTCAGCCACGCGATCACCCGGGTCGTGTTGTTGGTGCGGGTGCCGTAGGCGATCTCGCGCGAGCGCATCACCTCCGCGGGGTGGCGCAGCATGGTCGCGACGTGGACGTCTGCCCCCAGCCCGGCTGCTGCGGCCCGGTGGAGCTCGACGAACCAGCCGAGGCGCGGGTCCTTGAGCACGATCCGCTCGTTCTCGTCGAACTGCTCCGCGAGCCAGTCGACCAAGCGCTCGAGGGCCTTCGGGTCCGAGGCGACCTCGTCGCTGAGCTCCCAGGCCTCCGGGCGCCCGTCCTCGACCACGACGTCGACCGACGCGAGCAGCTCGTTGTGGTAGTCGACGAGCCAGCGGGGCTCGCTGAACCCGCGTGGGTTGGACCGGTTGGCGCTGACCTCGGGCTTCGGGATGTGGACGCCGAGCCGGCCGGTGAGGCCGGTGAAGAGGCTCGTGCCGCTGCGACCCGACCCGGCCACCAGGAGCATCTGCCTGCGCCCGGCCGGCGCCGAGGTCTCGTCGTGCATGGGGGAAACTGTGTCACATCGGCGTCGGGTGGCCGGCGTCGGCGAGCATCGCCCAGAGGAGGCGTGGCTAGACTTCCGGCCGGTCGAGGCGAGGAAGGGGGTCGGCGTGTCCGCGGTAGCCCACGTCCTCCCTGAACGAGCGGTCCTCGTCCACATCGGGCCCTACAAGACCGGCACCACGGCGATCCAGAGCAGCCTCCACGAGCACCGCGCCGAGCTCGCCGCGGCGGGCATCACCTATCCCGGCAGCTACCACCGGCAGATGCGTCCCAGCTGGGCGCTGCTCGGGCGCAGCCGTGTCGGCGAGGACGACGTCCCCGGCGCCGAGTGGGACGAGATGGTCGCCGAGGTACGACGGGCCACCGGCCGGGTCGTCGTCTCCAGCGAGGACTTCTCCTCGGCCCGCCCCGATCACATCCGGCGTCTGGTCGACGACCTCGGCCCCGACCTGGTGCACGTGCTGATCGTGGCGCGGCGGCTCGACAAGCTCCTGCCCTCGGCCTGGCAGGAGCGGGTCAAGTCGGTCAACGAGACCCGCACCTACGACGCGTGGCTCCGCGAGGTGCTCTCCGAGGCGCGCGACGGCCGGGCCGCCAAGGTGTTCTGGCACAACCACGGCCTCGACGGACTGATCGGTCGGTGGCGGGCGGTGCTCCCGGCGGAGCGGGTCATCGTCCTGGTCACCGACGAGGCCGACCGCGGCCTGCAACCACGCGCGTTCGAGGGGCTGCTCGGCCTCGATGAAGGCCTGCTGACCCCCGGCCCGCACGCGAACACGTCGCTGTCGATGGAGCGCATCGAGTTCTGTCGGCAGGTGAACCTCGCGGTCGAGACGCGCGGCTGGGCCGGGAACAAGCGGCTCAACCCGGCCCGTCGGGCCCTGCTTGCCGGCCTGCGCTCCGCCCCGCTGGCAGAGTGGGAGACGCTGATCCCGCCGCTTCCCGCGTGGACCGTCGAGCGGCTGGTGCGGCTCAGTGACGAGCGCGCCGCGGCCGTCGCCCGCGCCGACGCCACCGTCATCGGTGACCCCGACCTCCTGCGCTGGGACGGCGAGGGCGCGGGCGACGACGTCGGTGTGCCACCGTCGACGATGCCGACCGCCGCGGCCGCCGGGGCGATGGAGGAGGCCCTGGCGGGGTCGCTCCGGGCGATCCGCAAACAGCGAGCCAACGCATCCCCGAACCCTGCCCAGAACCCTGCCCAGAACCCTGCCCAGAAGCCGGCACCGGACGGCGAGCCGCTGTCGCGCGTCTCGAGTCGGGCTCTGCTGCGGGAGGTCGCCCGCAGGCAGCTCGGCCGCTTCCGGCGGAGCGACCGATGACCCCCTCGCCCGGGCCTGACCCCATCGCCGAGCCCGTCCCCGAGCCGATCGAGCCGATCGCCGAGGGCGGCGTCCTGCTGCACATCGGCCCCTACAAGACGGGCACGACCGCGATCCAGCGGTCGCTGCACCAGCATCGCGCCGACCTCGCAGAGCACGGCGTGATCTACCCCGGGTCGACCCCCCGCCAGCGCCGGGCGAGCTGGGCCGCCGTGGGCCGTTCACCGCGTGGCGCCCAGCCGGTCGGGATGGCCGCCTGGCGCCGGATGCTGGGCGAGGTCCAGCGCTCGGCCACCCAACGCATCGTCGTCAGCTCCGAGGACTTCACCAGCGCTCCACCCGAGGCCGTCCGCGAGATCGTCGAGGACCTCGGCCGCGACCGGGTCCACGTGCTGATGGTGATCCGTCCCCTGGAGAAGCTGCTCCCGTCGTCCTGGCAGCAGCGGGTCAAGTCAGCACGCGAGACCCTCACCTTCGACGAGTGGTTGCGCGAGGTGCTCACGGTGAGCGAGACCTGGCGGGCCCGCGCGTTCTGGAAGAACCAGGGCGCCGACCACCTCGTCGAGAAGTACGCCGCGATGGTGCCGCGTGAGCGCATCACGGTGCTGGTCTCCGACGAGTCCGACCGCACGCAGCAGATGCGCACCTTCGAGGCGCTCCTGGCCCTGCCGTCGGGACTGCTCACGCCGGGCGACCACCAGAACACCTCGCTCTCCTTCGACCGCACCGAGCTCCTGCGACTGGTCAACGTGCTCGGCGTCGAGCGCGACTGGAGCGAGCAGACGCGTCGTGCGCTGATCCACGGCGGCATGCTCGCCGACCTCCGCCGGGCGCCGGCCCGGCCGGACGAGCGCCCGATCCCGGGACTGCCGGCCTGGGCGGTCGACCGGGTCGCGGAGCTCGACCGCGAGCGGGCCGAGCTGGTGCGAGCGTCCGGGTGCCGCATCGTCGGCGACCCGGACCACCTCGTCGTACCACCCCAGGCGGGAGATGCCGCGCCTCCTCCCGACCAGGTCTCGGTGTCGCTGGCGGCCGTCTGCGTGGCGGGCGTCGTCGACGCGGTCGGCCGTCGCGAGGAGAAGGCGCGCAGAGCCCGCCGTCGTCGTCCCCCGAGCCCTGCGCCGCCTGGTCTCGACGGCACCGGCTCGCGCGAGCTCGCCCGAGAGCTGGGACGTCGCGTCCGGTCCCGGCTGCGGCGGCGCTGACGCCGGCGCTCCATCGCAGGAAGCCACCGACGCGTCAACGTCGCGGACGTCACACCTCGCTGAGTACGGGAGCGGATGCCGATCGGCGTACATTCGAGTCGTTCCCCAACCGTGTGGTACCCGCACCGGCCCGTCGAGGGTGTCGGAGGGACCTGAACGCAGAGGAAGCCTCGATGACGCCACTCCGTGTGGGCGTGATCGGCGCCGGCCGGGTCGGTGCCGTCCTCGCCGCAGCGATGCGCTCGCAGGGCCACGAGATCACCGCGGTCGCCGGCGAGTCGGACGCCTCGAAGCGTCGCGCCGCCGCGCTGCTGCCGGGCGTCCCGATCGACAAGCCGACGGCCGTCGCCCGCTCGTGCGACGTGCTGCTGCTCACCGTGCCCGACGACATGTTGTCCAACGTCGTCACCCAGCTGGCCGCGAGCGGGGCGCTGCGACCCGGCCAGTACGTCGTGCACACCAGCGGCAGCCAGGGGCTCGCGGTGCTCGAGCCCGCCGCCCGGATCGGTGCGCGTCCCGTCGCGATGCATCCGGCGATGACCTTCTCCGGCACCAGCCGAGACCTCGACCGGCTTCCCGACTGTGTCTTCGGCGTGACCGCAGGTCCCGGCGAGCGTGCCTGGGCGGCCGACCTCGTCGCCGAGCTCGGAGGCACCGTGATCTGGCTGTCGGAGGAGCTGCGTGGCCTCTACCACGCCGGTCTCGCCCACGGCGCCAACCACCTGGTCACCCTGGTGACGCAGGCGATGGAGCTGCTCGGCGCGGCCGGTGCCACCGACCCGGCGGCGACCCTGCGCCCGCTGCTCCAGGCGGCTCTCGACAACGCCCTGGCCGAGGGCGACTCGGCGCTCACCGGCCCGATCGTCCGCGGTGACGTCAACACCGTGCGGGCCCACCTGGCCGAGATCGCGGCCACGGCGCCCGACACCCTGCCGTCGTACCTCGCCCTGGCGGAGGCGACGCTCGACCGGGTCGTCACCGACGGCCGGGTGCTGCCGATCCGTGCCCAGGCGATCCGGCGGGCACTGGCCTCCGCCCGGCAGCACTCCGCTCAGCAGCAGTCACACCGGACCCCGCTTCGATGACGTCCGCGCCGTTCCTCGCGTCGACCCGCGAGGAGCTGCACCGTGCCCTGGAGGACCGGCGCGGCGAGGGGCATCCGGTCGGCCTGGTGCCGACCATGGGCGCTCTCCACGACGGACACCGGGCGTTGTTCCGGGCCGCCCGCACTCGGCTCGACTCCGGCGCGGTCGTCGCCTCGATCTTCGTCAACCCGCTTCAGTTCGCGGCGGGGGAGGACCTCGCCCGGTATCCACGCACCCTCGACGCCGACCTCGAGATGTGTGCGCACGAGGGCGTCGACGTGGTCTTCGCTCCGGGCGTCGACGAGATGTACCCGGGCGGGGAGCCGGAGGTGACCGTCGACCCCGGCCCGCTCGGGTCCGTGCTCGAGGGCGAGGTGCGGCCCGGGCACTTCCGCGGTGTCCTCACCGTGGTCGCGAAGCTGTTCGCTCTCGCCCGGCCCGACCTCGCGTTCTTCGGCGAGAAGGACTACCAGCAGCTGGTCCTGGTGCGCCGGATGAGCCGCGACCTGTGCCTGGGGGTCGACGTCCTCGGCGTGCCGACCGTGCGTGAGGCCGACGGGCTCGCGCTGTCCAGCCGCAACCGCTACCTCGATCCGGAGGACCGGCAGCGGGCCACCGTGCTGAGCCGCGCCCTGCACGCGGCGCAGAAGCGCGCCGTGCACGGGCTGCCCGCGGCACGCTGGGAGGCGATGCGCGTGCTCGACGAGGTGCCCGAGGCCGAGCTAACCCTCGACTACCTCGCGATCCGTACGCCGGAGCTCGCCGAGGTCGGCGAGCGGCACCCGGCCACGGCCACCGAGGCGCGCGTCCTCGTCGCCGGGCGGGTCGGCGGGACCCGGCTGATCGACAATGTGCCGATCACCCTCGGGCCGGTGGCGTGACGCTCAGCCCCGCAGCCCGAGCTTGTCGCACAGGCGCCGGTGCAGGTCGCTGACGGTCATGGTGCCGTCGATCACGCGGCGGGTCGGCCAGCCGCTGGTGTCGACGTGGGAGAGCCGCTCGAACAGCGCGAGGTCGTCGGCGTACCGCTGGACCAGGCGCTCGACGTCGCCGACGGACGGTGCGGTGCCCTCGTTGTCGTCGGGGGTGGCCATCCGCTGGGTCTCGTCGGGGTACTCGGTGAAACGCGGGATCCGGAGCAGGTCGGTGGCGATGTCCAGGTGTCGGTGAGGGTCCTGGAGGAACGCGCGGAACTCGAACATCCGCCATTGCGGCTCCGGGAAGAGCGCCAGCGCGCGCTCGAGCTGGGCGCCGTACAGGCTCCGCGCGAAGAGCGCGCGCTGGAGGTCTCTCGGCGAGGGATCGCCGACATCCTCGCGGGGTAGCGGCTCGTCGCCGTACGCGGCGATCGCCTGCGGCAGGTCGGGGAACGACGGGTGTCGGGTGCGCTCCATGGCCCACTGGGAGAACGAGCGCTCGATCGGGTCGCGGAAGACCGCCATCAGGCGCATCGCGGGCTCGTAGTCGCGCATCCGCCTCATCGCGCTCGGCCAGAACAGGTACGCCGGGGTCGCGTCGCCCGCGATCCGTCCGCCGCGGACGACCGGGCGGCGATAGGTGTCGTAGGGCGGGTTGTCCCAGTCGTGCGGCTGGATGAAGAAGCGCATCTCCTTGTCGGGACCCCCCTCGACGTCGGGGTGGGCCGACAACATCCGGAAGAGCGTCGTGGTCGCGGCCTTCTGGACGCCGACGATCGCGAAGGTGATCGGGAGGGAGCTCTCCGCGGTCTCGAGCTTCGCCAGTCGGCGGGCGCGGCGCCGGGCCCTTCTGTGCATGCTGCGCCTCTCGCGAAACGGGCCTGGACGGACTGACGAACGAGCCGTCAGGGTATCGCGGCCCGTTCGGGCGTTCCGGTGCCGGCCGATAGCCTCCTGTCGTGAGCGCGCTGGTCCGGCAACCCCGGCTGCCCGGCCGGCTGGTGGCGCCGGATCCCGGCTGGGAGGTCCGTGCCGATGTCGTGGTCGTCGGCTCCGGCATCGCCGGCCTCACCGCGGCGTTGCGACTTCGCAGCGTGGTCGACCGGGTCCTCGTGGTCACCAAGGCCGTGCTCGACGCCGGTTCCACCCCGTGGGCACAGGGCGGCATCGCCGCGGCGCTGGGACCGGGCGACACCCCCGAGCAGCACGAGCGGGACACGCTCGTCGCCGGAGCGGGTGCCTGTGATGCCGAGGCCGTGCGTGTGCTGGTGACCGAGGGCCCCGAGGCCGTGCGCGAGCTGATCGACCTCGGCGCGAACTTCGACCTCCGTCCCGACGGTGAGCTCAGCCTGACCCGCGAGGGCGGCCACCGCCGCGACCGGATCGCCCACGCGGGTGGCGACGCGACCGGCGCGGAGATCCAGCGGGCCCTGAACGCTGCGGTCGCCCGAGCGCCCGGGATCGACGTCGTCGAGCACGCGCTCGTCGTCGACCTGCTGCTCGGCTCCGACGGTGGTGTGGCCGGCCTGACCCTGCACGTCATGGGCGAGGGCCGCCATGACGGCGTCGGCGCCGTCCGCTGCCGCGCCGTGGTTCTGGCCAGCGGCGGTCTCGGTCAGGTGTTCTCACAGACCACGAACCCGGCGGTGGCCACCGGCGACGGGATGGCGCTCGCGTACCGGGCTGGCGCGGTGCTTCGCGACCTGGAGTTCGTCCAGTTCCACCCGACGGTGATGTGGCTGGGGCCCGACTCCCGCGGTCAGCAGCCGCTGATCTCCGAGGCGGTCCGGGGCGAGGGCGCCGTCCTGGTCGACTGGGAGGGCCGGCGCTTCCTGCAGGGCGTGCACGAGCTCGCCGACCTCGCGCCCCGCGACGTGGTCGCCAAGGCGGTCACCCGCCGGATGATCGCGACCGGCCACCCGCACATGTGGCTCGACGCGCGGCACCTGGGGGAGACCGTGTGGGAGCGACGCTTCCCTACCGTCCTGGGCGTCTGCCGGAGGTACGGCGTCGACCCTGTCGCCGAGCTGATCCCCGTCTCTCCGGCCTGCCACTACGCCTCCGGCGGTGTGGCCACCGACGTCTGGGGTCGCAGCAGCGTGCCCGGCCTCTACGCGACCGGCGAGGTCGCCTGCTCCGGCGTCCACGGCGCCAACCGGCTGGCGTCCAACTCACTGCTCGAGGGACTGGTGTTCTCCCGACGGATCGCCGAGGTCCTTCCGGGCGAGCTGCGACCGTGGGTGGACCCGGATCCGGACACGCGCGAGCCCGGGCTGGTGGCGGGGGGCTGCCGCCGGACGCTGCAGGAGGAGATGGCGGCCCGCGCCGGCGTCCTCCGCGCTGCCGACGGGCTCCGGACGGGTCTCGCGGTGCTCGACCTCCTGGGCGACACGCCCGCGGCCGCGGTCGACCAGGACGCGTGGGAGACCACCAATCTGCTCACCGTCGGCACCTTGCTGGCCGACGCGGCGCTGGTGCGCGAGGAGACCCGGGGCTCCCACTGGCGCGAGGACTTCCCCGACCGCGACGACGTCGGACAGTCCGGCCACCATGACTGGTGGCTGGAGGGCGACGTACCGCGGCACGAGTTCCGTCCGGCCCCGGCGACGGATGTGGCCGCGCCGGATCGGACAGGGGCGGATCCGACTGGGGTGGATCTCGCCGAGGCGCGGCCGTGATCCGCCGCACGCCGTACGCCGACCTGCCGGGCGCCCTGGTCGACGAGCTGGCGATCGCCGGGCTCGACCCCGAGGACGTCTACCGGATGGTCGTGCGCGCCTTCGAGGAGGACCTGCCCGACGGTGGCTGCGACGTCACCAGCAGTGCCATGCCGCCGATGGGGGTCGGCGTCGGTGACGTCGCTGCGCGAGAACCGGGGGTCGCGGCCGGCCTGGGTGTTGCGGAGCTGGTCCTCGCCTACGCGATGGGAACCGACGTGACGGTGACCGGCCGCGTCGCCGACGGCACCCACGTCGCGGCCGGCGACGTCGTGATGACGGTGGCGGGTCCTGTCCAGGAACTCTTGGCCGCCGAACGCGCGGCGCTGAACTTCGCCTCCCATCTGTCGGGGGTCGCGACCGCCACCAGCCATTGGGTCGCCGCGCTCGAGGGCACCCGTGCCCGGGTGCTCGACACCCGCAAGACGCTGCCGACCTACCGCGCGCTGCAGAAGTACGCCGTGCGGTGCGGCGGTGGCGTCAACCACCGGTTCAGCCTGTCCGACCGGGCGATGGTGAAGGACAACCACGTCGTCGCGGCCGGGGGCGTGGTGCCGGCGTACGAGCTGGTGCGTGCGGCGAACCCCTCGCTCCGGGTGGAGGTCGAGGTCACCGACCTCGACCAGCTGCGCGAGCTGCTGGACGCCGGCTGTACCGAGGTCCTGCTCGACAACATGGACACGGCGACGATGGCCGAGGCCGTCCGGGTCACGGCCGGCAGGGCGACCCTGGAGGCATCCGGCGGACTGACGCTGGAGCGGGCCCGTGCCGTCGCGGAGACCGGCGTCGACTTCATCTCCGTGGGTGCCCTGACGCACTCGGTCAAGGCCCTCGACCTGGGGCTGGACCTGCGATGAGCGGGTTGCTCGCCGCCGACATCGGCAACAGCCATACCGTGCTGGGCCTCGTCGAAGACGGCGAGGTGTCCGCCGACTGGCGGGTCGCCACGGTCGAGTCGCGCACCGCCGACGAGTGGGCCGTGCTGATCCGCGGACTGCTGGGGAGCCGGATCGACGACGTCGACGGGATCGCCGTGTGCGCGACCGTGCCCACCGTGCTCCAGCAGTGGCGGACCATGCTCCGCGACCACTTCGGCCACCTCACCAGCGTCGTGGTCGAGCCCGGCGTCCGCACCGGCGTACCGGTACTGACCGACAACCCGCGCGAGGTCGGCACCGACCGGATCGTCAACGCACTCGCCGTCGCCACCCGCTACGCCACGCCCGCGATCGTGGTGGACTTCGGCGGGACGGCCACGACTTTCGACGTCGTGAATTCCGCCGGGCAGTACGTCGGGGGCGCCATATCGCCGGGCATCGAGATATCAATGGAGGCCCTGGAACGACGGGGAGCGCAATTGCGCATGGTCGAATTGCGCCGTCCGCGCTCGGTGATCGCCCGCAACACCGTCGAGGCACTCCAGTCGGGAATGGTGTTCGGCGTCGCCAGCCAGGTCGACGGCATTGTCGCCCGGATGATCCAGGAGCTCGAGGCGGATGCGGCGGACGTCTCCGTGGTGGCGACGGGCTACCTGGCTCCGCTCGTGGTCGACGAGTGCCGCTGCTTCACCGCCCACGACCCGTGGCTGACCCTGCGCGGGCTCGAGCTGGTCTACGCACGGAACAGCTGACGTTTCACCTTAATGGTGTGATATCACTCCCGGGGGCGCCCCTGTGCGCGCCGGTTTGTGCGATATCCCGTCGTTCGAGTATGTTTCCCGACGACGCCATCCACCCCCGCGGATATCTTGGGCCCGTCACCCGAGAAAGGACACTCTGAACATGGCGCAGAAAGTACACATCACGCTCGAGGACGACCTCGACGGCGGCAACGCCAGCGAAACCGTGGCATTCGGCCTCGACGGCCGCAGCTACGAGATCGACCTCAACGACAAGAACGCCAAGGCGCTGCGTGACGCCCTGGCCAGGTACGTCGCCGCCGGCCGCCGTGCCGGTGGCCGCTCGGCCGGCGCCAAGCGTCGTACCCAGGTCGGCACCAGCGCCCGCGAGATCCGAGACTGGGCACGCTCCAACGGGCGCAAGGTGCCCGACCGAGGCCGGATCCCCTCCGACGTCCGCGAGGCCTTCGAAGCAGCCCACTGACTACTGCCGACGGTCGAGGAGGTCGCTCTGCGACCGTCACGAGACCCGGTGACGGTGCCTGAGATCCCCGG
>JAICSK010000228.1 GCA_025936915.1 Nocardioides sp. | reverse complement strand
TGAAGTGGTGGATCAGGGCCTCCATCGTCTCGCCCATGATGTGGCGGATGTGGTCGAGACTGTTGCCCATGCCGTCGGAGCCGATCGCGAGCTGGCTCGGCCACGCGATCTTCTTGTCGGCGACCATCACCGGGGCGCCCTCGAGGTTGGCCAGCCGGTCGGCGGCCTGCTCGACGATCTTCAGCGACTCCCACATCTCCGCCAGGCGCACCCGGAAGCGGCCGTAGGAGTCGCAGGTGTCCCAGGTCTGGACGTCGAAGTCGTAGGTCTCGTAGCCGCAGTAGGGCTGGGTCTTACGGAGGTCCCAGGGGTAGCCGGTCGACCGCAGGACAGGGCCGGTGAGCCCGAGCGCCAGGCAGCCGGCGAGGTCGAGGTGGCCGACGCCCTCGAGCCGCCCCTTGAAGATGGGGTTGGCGTTGCAGAGGTCGGCGTACTCGGGGAGACGCTTCTTCATCAGGGTGACGAAGCTGCGGATCTCGTCGAGCGCGCCGGGCGGGAGGTCCTGGGCGACGCCGCCCGGGCGGATGAACGCGTGGTTCATCCGCAGGCCGGTGATCAGCTCGAACAGGTCGAGCACGAGCTCGCGCTCGCGGAACCCGATCGTCATCACCGTCAGCGCGCCGATCTCCATGCCACCGGTGGCGATGCAGACCAGGTGGGAGGAGATCCGGTTGAGCTCCATCAGCAGGACCCGCATCACCTGGGCCTTCTCCGGCACGTCGTTCTCGATGCCGAGGAGCTTCTCGACGCCGAGGACGTAGGTCGCCTCGTTGTGGAACGGCGAGAGGTAGTCCATCCGGGTGCAGAACGTGACCCCCTGCGCCCAGGAGCGGTACTCCATGTTCTTCTCGATGCCCGTGTGGAGGTAGCCGATGCCGCAGCGCGCCTCGGTCACCGTCTCGCCCTCGAGCTCGAGGATCAGCCGGAGCACGCCGTGGGTCGACGGGTGCTGCGGACCCATGTTGACGACCACCCGCTCCTCGACGTCGTCGCCCAGGCTCTGGGTGATGGAGTCCCAGTCCTGGCCGGTGACGGTGAAGACACGGCCCTCGGCGGTCTCGTTGCTACCGGCGTAGACGTCACTCGTCATGAGTAGCTCCTTCGCTGGTCGGGGGGTGGGATCGAGCCGCCCTTGTACTCGACCGGGATCCCCCCCAGCGGGTAGTCCTTGCGCTGGGGATGACCGGGCCAGTCGTCGGGCATCAGGATCCGGGTGAGCGCCGGGTGGCCGTCGAAGACGATCCCGAACATGTCGTAGGTCTCGCGCTCGTGCCAGTCGTTGGTCGGGTAGATGCCGACGATGCTCGGGATGTGCGGGTCGGCGTCGGACACGCTGACCTCGAGCCGCACGCGTCGGTTGTGGGTCATGGAGAGCAGGTGGTAGACCGCGTGCAGCTCGCGACCGGCATCACCGGGGTAGTGCACACCGCTGACGCCCGAGCAGAGCTCGAAGCGGAGCGCCTCGTCGTCGCGGAACATCTGGGCAACGAAGGGCAGGTCCTCGCGACGGATGTGGAAGGTGATCTCGTCGCGGTCGATGACGACCTTCTCGACGGCCGACGTCAGTCCCGTGGACTTCAGCCGGCCCTCGAGGGCGTCGGCCACCTCGTCGTACCAGCCGCCGTAGGGCCGCTGGCTCGCACCGGGGAAGACCGTCTGCTTGACCAGCCCGCCGTACCCGCTGGTGTCACCGGTGCCGGAGACGCCGAACATGCCGTGTCGGGTGCCCATGCTCTCCACCGATCCGGGCTGGGCGGGGACGTTGCTCTGTTCCTCCGTCACCTCATCAAGCCCTTCAGCTGCGAGGTGGGCACGGCCGAGAGGGCGGCCGCTTCGCGGGTCTCGATCGCCTTGCGGCCGTTGGAGCCGAGCGGCTTGTGCTGGACCTGGTCGTGGAGCTTGAGGATCGCGTCGATCAGCATCTCGGGGCGGGGCGGGCACCCGGGGAGGTACATGTCGACGGGGACCACGTGGTCGACCCCCTGGACGACGGCGTAGTTGTTGAACATCCCACCGCTGCTGGCGCAGACGCCCATCGCGAGCACCCACTTGGGGTCAGGCATCTGGTCGTAGATCTGGCGCAGCACCGGAGCCATCTTCTGGCTGACCCGTCCGGCCACGATCATCAGGTCGGCCTGGCGAGGGCTCGCCCGGAACACCTCCATGCCGAAGCGCGCCAGGTCGTACTTGGGGCCCCCGGTGGTCATCATCTCGATGGCGCAGCAGGCCAGGCCGAACGTCGCCGGCCAGAAGCTGGCCTTGCGCATGTAGCCCGCGACACCCTCGACGGTGGTCAGCAGGACGCCGCTGGGGAGCTTCTCTTCGAGACCCACGTTCGCTCCCTCAGTCCCAGTCCAGCCCGCCGCGGCGCCAGACGTAGGCGTAGGCGACGAACACAGTCACGATGAACAGCACCATCTCGATCAGACCGAAGGCCTTCATCGAGTCGAAGTGGACGGCCCAGGGGTAGAGGAAGACGATCTCGATGTCGAAGACGATGAACATCATCGCGACGATGAAGTACTTCACCGGGAACCTGCCGCCGCCCACCGGCTGCGGGGTCGGCTCGATGCCGCACTCGTAGGAGTCGAGCTTCGCGCGGTTGTACCGCCGAGGCCCGACCCCCGCGGACATGATCACCGAGAACACCGCGAACGCCGCCGCGATCGCCGCCAGCACCAGGACGGGCGTGTAGAGCTCCATCCAGCCATTCCTTCCCTGCTCTGGTGTCCGGCCGTGACCCACGTCACCGAGATTGTGACTTTGTGAACGCCTTCACGAACCGGCCGCGGGTCAGTCTAGGACTCCACCCCGGGGCGTGCATCTCCGGGTCCGAGGCCCGACAAACAGGCTCTCACCTGGGCATTTAACCAACGCGAATGTGCCGTAATTGAGGTCGTGCCGGCACCTCCATCAGCGCTCGACGAGCAGTCTGATCACCTCGTTCTGGGCGGTGTCGAAGATCCGCGCCGGTCCGGGGGATGTGGTGGGCGGGATGCGGATCGCCACCCGGAACGACGACACCGGACCGTGCGGATGCGCGGTGGCCAAGGGGAGGGTGCGGTACCGCGACGCGAACGCGAGCTGGACACTGGGGATCGGGGTGTTGGTCCCGTCCCCGCCGGTGTCGTGGCAGTCGCTGGCGTAGAACTTCCCGTAGACCGTGAGCTGCTGCCCCGGTCGGACGTGTACCCGGCCGGGAGCCGGCCGCACCCGGAACGGCTTCGTCGAGATGGCCGGTGCGGCACAGCTGGCACTCGCGCCACCACCTCCTTGTCCGTCTGTCCCCTGACCCGAGTGCCCGCACGCCGCCAGAGCGATGGTCATCAGGAGGACCGTGACGATCCCTTGCCTGGTCATGCCGTGGCTCGGTGCAGGGCCACGATCCCGCCCGTCAGGTTGCGCCACTCGGGACGCTGCCACCCGGCCGTGGCGATCAGCTCGGCGAGCGCCGGCTGGTCGGGCCAGGCCCGGATCGACTCGGCCAGGTAGACGTAGGCGTCGGGGCTCGACGAGACGGCACGGGCGATGGGTGGTAGCGCGCGCATGAGGTACTCGACGTACAGGACGCGGAACGGGTTCCACGTCGGGTGGCTGAACTCGCACACGACCAGGCGGCCCCCCGGCCGGGTGACCCGGTGCATCTCCCGAAGCCCGGCCGCCGGGTCGACGATGTTGCGCAAGCCGAAGGAGATGGTGACGGCGTCGAAGACGCCGTCGGCGAAGGGGAGCCGCATGCCGTCGCCGGCCATGAACGGCAGGTGAGGCCTCGCCTTCTTCCCGACCTGGAGCATGCCGAGGGAGAAGTCTGTCGGGACGACGGTCACCCCGGCCTCGACGAGCGGCTGGCTCGACGTCCCGGTGCCGGCGGCAAGGTCAAGGACCAGGTCGCCGCGCGTGGACCCGACCGCGTCGAAGACCGCCTTGCGCCAGGCGCGGTCCTGACCCAGTGACAGCACGTCGTTGGTGACGTCGTACCGCTGGGCGACCGCGTCGAACATCCGTCGGACGTCTCCTGGCTGCTTGTCCATGTCTGCGCGGGCCACGGGACGAGGGTAGGGCGCGCATCTGTGGCCCACCCGTGCCGGGCTGACGGGATGCAGGTGGAGTTGCCGACGCGGGTCACTCGCGTCGTGGGCGGTATCGGATCCAGCCGTTTTCGACACCGGGTTTGGGTGGGGCCTGAATTCGGGTCTGTGGCGTCGGGATCGGGTCTGACTTTCCAGGGGGTGTCGTGGATGACCCGGTGGTGATGACCGCACAACAGGACGAGGTTCGCGAGCTTGGTCTTGCCGCCGGATATCCAGTGGAGGATGTGGTGGGCGTGACAC
>JAICSK010000123.1 GCA_025936915.1 Nocardioides sp. | reverse complement strand
CTCGCCGCGCCCTGCCGATGACCTGCCGATGACCGGCCGATGACCGGCCGATCCCCGGATCGACCGGGCGCGGACTTCCCCGGAGGAGAACGATGAAGGTCCTCAAGACCCTGCTGACGCTGATGCTCGTCGTCGGCGTGCTCGGTGGCACGGCGTACGCCGGAGGGCGCTACCTCCGCGATGGCGGCCAGCGCACGGTCGCGTCATCCTCAGACCTTCCAGGCGGGCCGCACGCCGCACAACCCTCCTCCCCCAGCAGCTCGCCGACCTCGCCGAGCACACCGAGCTCCACGCCCACACAGCGACCCGACCACGCCCGTCGCGTGCTCGAGCCGGGAGCGCGAGGCGCGAAGGTGCGCGACCTGCAGCAGCGGCTGTTCCAACTCGCCTGGCTGCCCGAGACCACCACCGGGGTGTACGACGCCGCAACGGTCGCCGCGGTGAAGGGCTTCCAGAGCAAGCACGGGTTGCGGCGTACCGGGGTACTCGACGTGCTCACCTGGCAGCAGCTGCAGGGCCTGACCACCACCCCCGCACACGACGCGATGTTCAACGTCCTGCACGCCGGCACACCGCTCTTCCAGGCCGGTGACCACGGCCATGACGTCCGCGCGATCCAGGCGCGGCTGCGACAGATCGCGTGGTACTTCGGCGACGTCACCGGGACGTACGACGACCAGACCGTCGCGGCGGTCAGGGGGTTCCAGGCCAAGCGCGTCATCCCGGTCACCGGCGTGGTCGACCAGCGCACCCTCGACCGCCTGGTGGCGATGACGCAGGACCCGACCAAGGCCGAGCTGCACAACAAGCTCCCGTCGCCGGGCAAGCTCGACCCACGCTGCCTGACCGGCCGGGCGATGTGCATCGACAAGACGTCGCGCACGCTGCGTTGGGTGGTGGATGGTCGTGTGCTCCAGACCCTCGACGCCCGCTTCGGCTCGACGCTCAACGACACTCCCACCCGTGAGGGACTGTTCCACGTCTACCTGAAGGACGCCGACCACGTGTCGCACCTGTACGGCTCGTCGATGCCGTACTCGATGTTCTTCTCCGGCGGTCAGGCCGTGCACTACTCGTCGGACTTCGCGACCGTCGGCTACAACGGCGCCTCGCACGGCTGCGTGAACATCCGCGACTACGACGGCATCAGGTGGCTGTTCTCCCAGGTCCGCGTCGGGGACAAGGTCGTCGTCTACTGGTCGTGAGGCGCCGGCGCGGCCGGTGTGACCCCCGCGACAGCACCGGCCGCCGAGGCGGGGTCGCGTGCTACCGCCCGGTACGCTCGCCACTGTGACGAGCCCTGCGGCCACCCCCGCGTCACCCGGTCTGCCCGGCCTCACCGTACGGACGACCGAGATCGACGACGACGACCCCCTTCTTTCACGGCTCCCCGCAGACGAGGGCGTGACCTGGTTGCGTCGTGACGAGGGACTGGTCGGCTGGGGGGTCGCCGCCGAGATCCGCCCGAGGGGCATCACCCGCTTCTCCGACGCCGACAAGTGGTGGACCGAGACGGTCTCGCGCGCGGACATCCGCGACGACGTCAACGAACCCGGGACGGGCCTGGTCTGCTTCGGCTCGTTCGCGTTCGCCGACGACCCCGGTGACTCGGTGCTGACCGTGCCCGAGGTCGTGATCGGGCGTCGCGCCGGCCGCACCTGGCTGACGCTTGTCGGCGAAGCGGCGTACGACCCTCGGAGCAGCGGCGCAGAAGCGCCCGAGGACGTCGTGTTCAGCGACGGCGCGATGGACGGCGAGCGCTGGATGGCCGTGGTCGCCGAGGCGATCCGCCGGATCACCGCCGGCGCGCTGGGCAAGGTCGTGCTGGCGCGTGACCTGGTGGCGACCGCGGCGAACAAGATCGACATCCGCTGGCCGCTCAACCGCCTGGCCGCGTCGTATCCCATGTGCTGGACGTTCCACGTCGACGGCCTCTTCGGGGCCACGCCGGAGATGCTGGTACGCCGCGAGCGCGGCCTGGTCACGTCGCGGGTGCTGGCCGGCACGATCCGGCGTACCGGAGACGACGAGCGCGACCTCGCCCTCGCCGCCGCGCTCGCCCGGTCGAGCAAGGACCACGAGGAGCACGAGTACGCCGTGCGGTCCGTCGCCGACGCGCTCGAGCCCCACTGCTCGTCGATGATCGTGCCCGAGACCCCCTTCGTGCTGCACCTGCCGAATGTCATGCACCTCGCTTCCGACGTCGCCGGCGTCGTCCACGACGCGAGCACGGTCTCGTCGTTGCAGCTCGCCGCGTCCCTGCACCCGTCGGCGGCTGTCGGCGGTACGCCGACCACGGAGGCGGTGGCCCTGATCTCCGAGATCGAGGGCATGGACCGTGGGCGTTACGCCGGCCCCGTCGGCTGGATGGACACCACCGGCGACGGCGAGTGGGGCATCGCCCTGCGCTCGGCCGAGATCGCCGGCAACACCGTGCGGTTGTTCGCCGGCTGCGGCATCGTCGCCGACTCCGACCCGGAGGCCGAGCTCGCGGAGTCACAGGCCAAGCTCGTCCCGGTGCGCGACTCGCTCGGCGTCGGCTGAGGTCACCGCCCGGTCACGTGATGCCGGGTCGGACGGTGGGAGAACCACGGTTCCCCGGCGCCGAACGGTGGACAGGTCACCGCCACAGAGTCAGCCCAGCTCGAGGTCTGTGCCGTCGGCGAGGCGGTGGTACGTCGACGTCTCGGGCAGCAGCAGTCCGTAGTGGCCGTCGACGATCTTCAGGCCGGCGTCGGAGTAGATCCGGTCGTGGATCGCGAGGTTGTGCGAGGCCGCCACGGCTCGGGCGAAGTCGATGCCCTCGGCAGCGCGCATCCAGGGTGCGCACACCGGGACGCAGAGCACGTCCACGGGTTGCTGCGGGACCGTGAGCGCGTCACCGGGGTGGTAGACCGTCGTACCGCCCAGGTCGAAGAGGTAGCCGCAGTTGTAGAACCTCGGCAGGTCGGGGTGGATCACCGCGTGCAGCTCCCCGACCGTCGCGGCGGGGATGCCGGGGTCGAACGACTCCCCCGGTGAGATGACCGTGACCCGCTCGTTCACCTCGGGCGCGTCGTTGCGGATCTTGGCCGCGACCGCGGCGATCGTGAACACAGGTGCGTCGGTGCGCGCGAGGTGGTCGGGCAGGTAGTGGTCGGGATGCTCGTGGGTGATCACCACGCCATCGGCGCCGTCGACCGCCTCGGGGTCGGTGAACATCCCCGGGTCGACCACGACCACCTTCCCGTCGTGCTCGAGCCGGACGCAGGAGTGGCCGAACTTGGTGATCCGCACGCCGCCACACTACGGAGCAGGCGGTCCACACTCACGCGGTGGCGTGGTGGAGGTAGCACCAGCGCCAGTCCTCGCCGGGTTCGGCGGACTCGATCACGGGGTGCTGGTGCTCGTGGAAGTGGGCCGTGGCGTGACGGCGCGGGGAGGAGTCGCAGCAGCCGATGTTGCCGCACTCGAGGCACTGCCGGAGCGCGACCCACGCCGTACCCTCGCGCAGGCAGTCGACGCACTCCGGGTCAGCGACGGTCTCGACCGCGGGATAGGCGTCGAGGTCGGAGCAGGTGTCGCCGGTACGACGATGGGCCGCGGTGACCCGGAGCTCGTCCCGGCTCTCCTGGCTGATGTCGAGCATCGACTCCTCGACGTCCAGCATCGCGAGCACGTCGCTGATCACCTCGCTGGCGACCGTGCCGGACTTGCGGATGTCGAGCACCCGCGCCCGCTCCGCAGCGATCATCTCCAGCCGCACTCGCGTGTAGAGCTCACTCGGCGCCTCCTGGTCGGCGACCGTGCCGAGCCGCTCCCACGCCGCGAAGTTGCGCTGCTCGATCCGCTGCTTGAGCAGCGTGAACACGCCGTGCCGGTCGTCGTACTCCAGCTCCTTGAGCCGCTTGAAGCCCCACTTCGACGCCTGCTGCAGCACGGTCGCACGGGCGAGCGCGTCCTCGAGCGGGTCGGGCGACGGGACGCGGAGCAGCCGCGCCAGCCACGGCAGCGAGAGTCCCTGGACGAACAGGGTGCCGGCCACGACGGTGAAGGCGACCAGCAGCAGCACCTCGCGGTACGGCGCGTCCACCGGGATGACGAACGCCGCGGCCAGCGTCACGACGCCGCGCATCCCGGCCCAGCCGAGCAGGAAGGTGAACGACGCTGGCGGCACCTGACCGGTCGTCGGATCGGGGCCGGGCCGGACCAGGAGGTAGCGGGCGAAGAACACCCAGACGATCCGCAGCACGACGGCCGCGAGCAGGGTCAGGCCGCAGACCGTGACGACCCGGCCGGCCGACGTACCCCCGTCCTTGACGTCCTGCAGGATCCACTGGGCCTGGAGGCCGATCAGCAGGAAGACCGTGTTCTCCAGGAAGTAGGCGATCGTCCGCCAGTTCATCCGCTCGGCGATCCGGCTCTGCGCGGTCTGGATGATCGGTGCCTTGTGCCCGAGCAGCAGGCCGGTGACCACGACACTGACGACGCCGCTGGAGTGCACCTCCTCGGAGAGGATGTAGGTCGCGTAGGGCACGACGAACGAGATCGCGGTGTCGAGGATCGGGTCGGTGACGTGCCGGCGGAGCCGCGCCACGACGACGAACACGAGGACGCCGATCGCCGCCCCGCCGATCGAGGCGATCAGGAAGTCGCGCCCCACCTGCCACGCCTCGACGCCGCCGGCTCCGGCCGCGACCGCCGTCCGCAGCGCGACCAGCGCGGTCGCGTCGTTGAACAGCGACTCGCCCTCCAGGATCGTCACGATGCGTCTGGGGAGTCCGATACGTCGTCCGATGGCGGTCGCGGCCACGGCGTCCGGTGGGGCCACGACGGCCCCGATCGCAAGCGCCGTCCACCAGGTGATGCCCGGCAGCAGCGCGTGCACCAGAACGCCGATCCCCAGCGTCGTGAACGCCACCAGGCCCACGCTGAGCAGGAGGATCGCGCGGCGGTTGGCGTTGAAGTCGACCAGCGACGTCTGGATGGCTGCGGCGTACAGCAGGGGCGGCAGCAGGCCGAGGAGCACCACGTCGGAGGTGAGATGGACGGTCGGCACGCCGGGCAGGTACGACGCGACGACGCCGATGACGATCAGCCCGAGCGGCGCGGGGAACCGCACGCGGTCGGCCAACGCGGTGCCGGCGAGGACCACGATCGCCAGGGCGACGAGCTCGAACGCGATCTCCACGCGGACATTCTCGCCCCCGGGCGAGGACGGGCTCAGTGGCTGTCCGCCACCCAGCGCATCGGGTCTCCCCAGCCCAGCTCGTCGTGGCCCATGCGGGAGAAGGCGAGCACGACGGCCGTCCGGCGGTACGCCGCGAACGTGAGCACGTGCGCGATCATCCCGCCGTAGGTGAACACCTCGGCCCTCTCGCAGAGCGCGTCGACGAAGGTGTCCTCGACGCGCCCCTGGTCGCACACCTCGCGGACATGGGCGAGGTAGCGCGGGCCCTCGATGCCGAGACGACGTCGCATCGAGACGAGCGACTCGTGGTCCTCGACGCTCCAGTCGTAGTCGCGGGTCGCCATCGCGGCGTTCCACATGCCCATCTGGCCGACCAGCCGGCTGAGCATGGAGCGGATCGTCTGGCCCTCGTCGTCGTCCTCCATGAACAGCGTCTCGTCGAGCTGCTCGTCGGTGAGGTGACCGGCGACCCGGATCATCTCGCCGACCAGCCAGACGTGGTGCTCGACCATCTTCTCGAGCAGGTCGGGCCCGCGGACGACGTCGCGCGACGGCAGCCGGATGCTGGCAGGGGGCACGAAGTGCACGCCGTTCGCCTCCCCGATCTGGATGTGTCCCGGCTTCTTGCGCCACTCGCGCGGCGACTCGTTGTAGGCCTTGGCGAACGCGCGGGTGAACGCCTCGTGCGAGGAGTACCCGGCCTCGACCGCGATGTCGAGGAGCGGTGCCTTCGTCGTGATCATCCGGTACGCCGCGCGCTCGAGCAGGATGCGCCGCCGCAGCGCCTGCGGCGGCTCTCCGCCGACCGACTTGATCATCCGGTCGAAGTGGTAGCGCGAGAAGTGGTGCCGCGCCGCCCAGTCCTCGCCGGTCACGTCGTGGTCGTCGAGCGCGGCCGCGAGCCCGTCGACGAAGTCGGCGAAGGTGTCGGCGGCGACGGACATGTCGACATCGTGCACCGCGGCGGTCTCGGGCGTCTTGATCCGGATTGCTGGCCGTCGCTTGTAACGCCCTGCTATCCGCGCTTGGGTGCCGTCAGGTGGGCGCCCAGGTGCAGATAACAGGGCGTGACAAGGGAGAAGGCCCCGGGTCAGGGGTTGGTGGCCAGCGCCCGGATCCGGGCATCGAGGGCCCGCCTGTCGTCGCGTCGTACGACGGCCTCGACCACCTCGATGCCGCCGTTGGGCGAGGCCAGCGCCTGTTCGAGCTCCGGCCGGCTGTGCACCTGCAGGTGGGGTGTCCGGGTGGCGGCGCACAGGCTGCCGATGTCCACGCCGTGCGGCGTGCCGAAGAGCCGCTCGTAGCGGTCGGCGTACTCCTCGGCGCCCTGCTCGAGAGTGGCGAAGATCGAGCCGCCGTCGTCGTTGACCACGACGATGGTGAGGTCGGGACGCGGCTCCTCCGGGCCCAGGACCAGGCCGTTGCTGTCGTGCAGGAACGTCACGTCGCCCACCAGCGCCAGGCTGCGGTCGGAGGGACGGCCGAGCGCGGCCCCGATCGCGGTCGAGACGACGCCGTCGATGCCGGACAGGCCACGGTTGGCGACGGTCTTGCGGCGGCCGCCGACCTCGTAGCGCGGCACCATCAGGTCGAGGTCGCGGATCGGGTTCGATGCGCCGACGACGAGCAGACCCTCGCGTGGGAGGGCGCGCGCGACCGCGCCGGCGACGTCGTACGCCGTGAGGCCGGGCTGGGCTGCGAGCAACGCGTCGAGGTCACGGCTGACGCGCGCGTCCGCGTCGCGCCAGCGGTCGAACCAGTCCGTGTCGGTGCCCTCGTCCACGGTCAGGTGCTGCGCCTCGTGGTCGACCGCGAACGGCCGACGTGACGACACGCCACGCGCGGGCACACTCCACACCTCGACGCCGTCGCGACCGAGCAGGCGCGAGACCGGCCGCGAGAGGGTCGGATGACCGCACACCACGACCCGCTCGATCTCGTCGGCCAGCGGTGTGCCGAGCAGCAGGCGGTAGGTGCGGATGGCGTGCGTGCCGGTCCGGGACCCGCTGGTGGGCTCGGCGAGCAGCGGCCAGTTCGCCCGCTCGGCCAGCACCCGTGCCGGCGGCCCGGCGTCGTCGCCCGCGACCACGACGGTGCGGGGGCCGAGGGGGAGCGACGTGAGGGGCATGACGCGGGCCGGTCCCGTCATCCATGAGCCCGGATCGATCTCCGGAGCCCACCGGTCCCCGGGGGTGAGCGGGTCGTCGAAGCAGACGTTGAGGTGGACGACTGTGCCGAGTGGTGCCCCCGGGCCACCGAGGCGGGTGTCCCTCTCCGGGTAGCGGCCGGTGGTGACGTCGACGGTGCGCACCGACGGGCCGAAGATCCCGACCTGGTCGGTGGTCTGGTTGGCGCCGCTACCGCGGAGCCTGGCCGGGCGGTCGGCGGTGACCGCGACCAGGTTGACTCCGGCGTGCGCGGCCTCGAGCACGGCCGGGTGGAGATTCGCGACAGCGGTGCCCGACGTACAGATGACGGCGGCGGCCGAGCCGACCTTGGTCAGCCCCAGGGCCAGGAAGCCCGCCGAGCGTTCGTCGATGCGGGTGTGGAGCCGGACCAGTCCGGCCTCCGCGGCGTCGTACACCGCGAAGGACAGCGGGGCATTGCGCGAGCCCGGCGCGAGCACGATCTCGCGGATCCCCTGCTCGATCAGGTGTCCGACCACGGCACGGGCGAGGGAGGTCGAGTCGTTCACGACCGCCGAGCCTCTCGCAGCGCGTGCACCATCGCCAGCCGTCCCTCCCACCAGGCGACCCGATCGGGCGGTGCTGCCACGGCATCCAGCAGCGCGGGCACGACAGTGGGTACGCCGGCGACGAGCGCGCCGTTCACCGGCACCAGCTCGGGCGAGGCCACGTCGGCGGTCAGCAGCGACCGCGTCGCCAGCCCGGAGGCGTGGTCGAGCGTCGGGAGCGCTGCGGCCAGGGCGACGCCGGCCGCCAGCCCCAGCGAGGTCTCGAGCGCCGACGACACGACGACCGGCAGCCCGATGTCCTCGGCGATCCGCAGGCACGCGCGGACCCCGCCCAGCGGCTGCACCTTCAGCACGGCGATGTCCGCCGCCTCGAGGTCACGGACGCGGTAGGGATCGGACGCCCGGCGGATCGACTCGTCGGCGGCGATCGGCACCTCGACCCGACGTCGTACGACGGCCAGATCCTCGACGGTCGCGCACGGCTGCTCGACGTACTCGAGCCCGCCGGCCGCACGGTCGAGCCGTGCGATGGACGACACCGCCTCGTCCACCGACCAGGCGCCGTTGGCGTCGACACGGAGCCTCCCCGACGGGCCGAGCGCGTCGCGCACCGCCTCGACCCTGGCCAGGTCGTCAGCCAGGAAGGACCCTGGATCGGCCACCTTCACCTTGGCCGTCGTACACCCCGACCGGAGCACGATCTCGTGGGCGACGTCCGGCGCCACGACCGGGACCGTCGCGTTCACCGGCACCGTCGCGCGCACCGGTGCCGGCCAGTCACCGGCCGCCGCCTCCTCCGCGCACCGCAGCCACGGCTCGGCCACCTCGGGCGGGTACTCGACGAACGGGCTCCACTCACCCCAGCCCGCGTCGCCCTCGACCAGTGCCCCTTCACGCACGGTGATGCCCCGGAACCGGGTCGTCATGGGGATCGAGAAGACCCTCACCCGGCACCGCCCGCCAATGACCGTACGGCGAGGCGGTCGACCTTGCCGTTGGCGAGCATCGGCATCGCCGGTACGACGACCAGCTCGCGCGGGGCCCACGAACGCGGATGTCGATCGCCCACCCAGTCCCGGACATCCTCGAGCGACAGACCCGCGCGCGGCTCCGCCAGGGCGAGCACCGCGACCACGCGGTTTCCCCACTCGGGATCCGCGACCCCCAGCACCTCGGCCGCCCGCACCCGCGGGTGCTCGCGCAGCCGGGCCGCGACCGCCGGCGCCGGGACGTTCACCCCACCGCTGACCACCATGTCGTCGATACGCCCGAGCACCTGGAGCCGGCCGTCCTCGTCGAGCCGCCCCGCGTCCGAGGTGAGGAACCACCCGTCGACGAGGACCTCGGCGGTCGCCCCCGGGTCGTCGAGGTAGGCGTCGAAGAGCGTCGGCCCGGTCAGCCGCACCCGGCCGTCCGGCGCGAGGGCGAGCCCGACGCCGTCGAGCGGGAGACCGTCGTACACGCAGCCCCCGCAGGTCTCGGCCATCCCGTACGTCGCGACCAGGCGGATGCCGGCGTTCCGCGCCCGCTCCCTGAGCGAGGCATCGACCGGTCCGCCGCCGACGAGCACCGTGTCGAAGCGCGCCAGCGCCTCGGTGTCGGCCGGGTCGTCCAGCCAGCGATGGAGCTGGGTCGGCACCGACGAGAGGTACCCGCCGGCGATCCGCGCCTCGCGCGGGTCGCGATCACCGAGGATCTCCGGTCGGTGTCCCGCGAGCAGCGAGCGGACCGTCACGTTCAGGCCCGCGACGTACGACGAGGGCAGCGCGAGCAGCCAGGCTCCCGTGCCGTCGAGCCGCTCGGCCGACGCGCCCGCCGACGCCACCACCGCGGCCCGAGAGAGCACCACCTGCTTCGGCGTACCCGACGAGCCCGACGTCTCGACGAGCACCGGCCCGGGATCGTCGTCGGCGAGCCACGCCTCGACGGCGTCGACGTCGCGCTCGACGACTCCGCTGAGCCGCAGGAAACTCACGCGACGAACCGTAGTCCGGCTTGGTTCAATCGCGGCCATGGCGGTCTCGGTGCCCACTCGGCTGCGGCGGCTGGTCCCCGACGACGCGGTCGCGCGCCGGCTGTCGGGGCAGTCGATCCTGTACGCGCTGGGCGACGGCGTGTTCATGACCGGCAACGCCGTCTACTTCACCCAGATCGTCGGGCTCACGGCGGCCCAGGTCGGGCTCGGGCTGTCGATCACCGGCATCGTCGCGCTGGCGCTCTCCGTACCGCTCGGCAAGGTCGCCGACCGCTACGGTGCGCGGCGGATGTGGGCGGTCGGAGCGGCGCTCGAGGCGGTGCTGTACCTCAGCTACCCGTTCGTCCACGGGTTCGCGGCGTTCGTGGTGCTGCTCACCGCCTTCACCCTGGTCGACAGCGTCGGCAACGCCGGCCGCGGGGCGTTCATGATCGCGATCTTCCCGCGCGAACGCCGGGTGCACTACCAGGCGTTCCTGCGCTCGGCTCTCAACATCGGCTTCACCCTCGGCGCCCTGGTGAGCGGTCTCGCGCTCGCCACCGACGACCACACCGTGATCCGGCTGCTGCCGGTCTTCACCGCCGTCGTGCTGGTCGTCAACTCCGGCCTGATCACCCGCCTTCCTGACCCGCCTCCCGAGGAGCCCCTCCTCGCCACCCGCGGCGGTACGGCGACGGCGGTGGCGGTGCGCACCAGCCCGAAGGCGATGCGCAACCGGGGCTTCGTCCTCGCCTCGCTGATGAGCGGGATCAACGGCACCCACTGGATCCTGCTGACGGTGGTGATCCCGCTGTGGCTGGTCGAGCGGACCGACTCCCCGCACTGGGTCCTCGCCTGGCTGTTCGGGACCAACACCGTCGGCTGCGTGCTGTTCCAGGTGGCCGCGGCTCGAGGCGCCAACACCGTCGACGGCGCCCTGCGCGGCGTCCGGATCGCGACGGCGTTCATGGTCTGCTCGTGCGCGATCGTGGCGATCACCGGCGACACCATCGGCTGGGTCTCGATCGTGCTGCTGCTGGCGGGGCACATGACCGTGACGGGGGCCGAGCTGTTCGAGTCCGCCGCGACATGGGGGTTCCAGAGCGAGCTCTCCGACCCGACCCGGCGCGGTGAGTACCAGGGCGTCTGGGGCATCGGGGGCCGGATCACCAACATCCTCGGCCCGGCGGCGTACACCTGGCTGGCGCTCGACCACGGCACGATCGGCTGGGCGGTGATCGCGACCACGATCGTGGCCGGTGCCGTCGTGCTCCACCCGGCGGCGCGGGCGGCCGAGAGGTTCCTGGCGACCCATGCACTGGATCCCTCGGTCGCGACTGCTTGAATCCCGGCATGCCAACGCCAGGGCCGTCCGCGGCCGCCTGGGTCGCCGGGGCGCGTCCCCGCACCCTGCCCGCCGCGATCTCACCGGTCCTCGCCGGCACGGGCGTCGCGGCGTACGACGACGGTGCGGTGTGGTGGAAGGCGCTGCTGGCCCTGGTGGTCGCCCTCGCCCTGCAGGTCGGCGTGAACTACGCCAACGACTACTCCGACGGCATCCGCGGCACCGACGCCGACCGGGTCGGCCCGATG
>JAICSK010000233.1 GCA_025936915.1 Nocardioides sp. | reverse complement strand
TGCAGAAGAACCCGCCCTTGGCGCCGACCGGCACGATCACCGTGTTCTTCACCATCTGCGCCTTGACCAGCCCGAGCACCTCGGTGCGGAAGTCGTCGCGGCGGTCGGACCAGCGCAGGCCTCCGCGGGCGACGGCACCGAAGCGCAGGTGGACGCCCTCGACTCGCGGCGAGTACACGAAGATCTCGAACCGCGGCCGTGGCTGCGGCAGGTCGGGGATCGTGGACGGCTCGAGCTTGAACGACATGTAGGTGTGGTGCGCGCCGTCGTCGCCGAGCTGGAAGTAGTTGGTGCGCAGGGTGGCGTTGATGTGGGTCAGGTAGGACCGCAGGATGCGGTCGTGGTCGAGGCTGGCGACGTCGTCGAGCGCCTTCTCGATCCGGCGGGTGATCTCCTCGACCCGCGCGGTCCGCGCCTCAGCGTCGGCCGCGAGGCCGTTGCGGCCGGGATCGAACCGGGCCTCGAACAGCTGCACCAGGAGCCGGGTGATGTCGGTGTTCCCGCGCAGCGCCTCCTCGATGTAGTCGACCGCGAACGGGCTGTTGCCCTGCTTCATGTACTTCGCGTACGCCCGGAGGACCGTCGCCTGCCGCCAGGTCAGGCCGGCGGCGAGCACGAGTGCGTTGAAGCCGTCGATCTCGTTGTAGCCGTCCCAGACGGCTCGGATCGTGTCCTGGAACGGCTCGCGCAGCTGGTCGGGCATCCCGGGTGGGTAGCGCAGCCCGAACTCGTAGATGTACGACGGGAGGTCGGTGTGGTCGAGGTGGTAGGGCCGCTCGTCGACGACCTCGACGCCGGTCGACGACAGCGCGGGCAGCACCTCGGACAGCGAGATGGGGGCCCCTCGGCGGAAGACCTTCAGCCGCGCCTCGCCTCGCGCGGCATCGAGGGGCGAGAACAGCGACAGGTCGGTGCCGGAGTCGCCGAGCCCCTCCAGCCGAGCAAGGTCGAGCGCCCCGGTCGCCGCCGAGAAGTCCTCCTTGTACGCCTCGGGGAACGACGACTCGAAGCTGCGCGCGAGCCGCGACCCGACGTCCTCGCCGAACTCCGCGATCGTGGCGGCGGTGAAGTCGTCGCGCCACGAGCGGGAGGCGTCGGTCAGTCGTCGTTCGAGGTCGGAGATGTCGACGTCGGGGATCTTGTCGCCCTTGGCCGGGTGGACCACGAAGTGCACGCGAGCGATGGTCGACTCGCTCATCCGCACCGTGAACTCGATCGACTCGCCGCCGAAGCTGTCCTTGAGGATCTCGGAGAAACGTTCGCGGACGTTGGTGTTGTAGCGGTCGCGCGGCAGGAACACCAGCACGGAGACATAGCGGTCGTAGGTGTCACGGCGTACGAACATCCGCAGCTGACGCCGGCCACGGGTCTCGCTCACCCGGCTCGCCATCGACGCGAGCTCGGCCACCGGGGTGTGGAACAGCTCGTCGCGGGGGTAGGTCTCGAGGGTGTCGATCAACGCCTTCCCGGCGTGGCTCTTGGGGTCGAGCCCGACCGTCTTGAGCACGTCGACGGCCTTCTCCCGCAGCAGCGGCACGTGCCACACCGACTCGGTGTACGCCGCGCTCGAGAACAGGCCGAGGAAACGGCGTTCGCCGGTGACCTCGCCCTGGTCGTCGAAGGTCTTCACCCCGATGTAGTCGAGGTACGCCGGGCGGTGCACCGTGGCGCGGGAGTTGGCCTTGGCCAGCACCAAGAGGGAGTGCTCGCGGGCGATCTCGGCGCCCTTCTCCGGGAGCTTGCCCACCGTCGCCAGGTCGGGGTCGTCGCGCAGGATCCCGAGGCCCGAGCCCGGGACGCCGCGGAGGTACTCGTCCCCGTCCTCGCGGCCGAGGCGGTACTCCCGGTAGCCGAGGAACGTGAAGTGGTCGTCGGCCAGCCACTCGAGGAAGGCCCGGCCGCGTTCGAGCTCGTCGGGCGAGACCGTGGCCGGCGGGGCCTTCATGAGCTCGTCGACGATCTCGGTCACCTGCTGCCGCATCCGCTCCCAGTCCTCGACCGACTCGCGGACGTCGCGCAGCACGCGCTGGAGGTCGGCGGCGATCGCGTCGACGTCCTCGTCGTGCCCCACTCGACTGATCTCCACGTGCATCCACGACTCCCGCTCGGCCGCCTCGGGAGGCGCCGCGGACTCGTTGTCGGGACAGGCGATGTGCTCGAGCTGACCGGTCACGTCGCGGGTGACGTCGAACTGCGGGTGGACGACCAGGTGGACGTCGCGCTGCTCGCGGGTCAGCTCCATCACGACCGAGTCGACGAGGAACGGCATGTCGTCGGTGACGACCTCGACCACCGAATGGCCGCCGGCCGACCAGCCGTGCTCGGCCAGAGTGGGGGTGAAGACGTGGACGCTGGCGGTGCCCTGCGGCCGGGACTCGGCCGTGCGGTAGTGCGAGACCAGCGCGCCGTACAGCTCCTCCGCGGAGCGGTCGACCAGGTCGTCGGTGGCGACGTGCCGGTAGTAGGCCCGGAGCAGCGAACCGACCTCGTTCTTGGGGGGTCCGCCGGTCCCGGAGCTCCGCTCGGCGAGTGCGATCGCCTGGGTCAGCAGCCGGGCCTTCTCGGGGTCGACGGACAGGTCGGTCGTCATTGACACAATCCGAGGTTAGGACTCCGCTCCACGCCGTACCAACACCACGTGCGAGTCGGCCCCTCGCCCGGATTGATCCATCACATTTCCCGGCATGATGTGGCCATGAAACGCGTGAGCCACACCCTGACCTACCCGGCGACCACGGTCGAGGACGTGTACGCGATGCTGGCGGACCCGGCGTACCGGAAGGCCGTGGGGGACTACCAGCGGGTCACCGACTTCTCCTGCTCGATCACCCCGTCGACGAGCGGGATGCGGGTCCGGATCGAGGAGGCGCACAGTGCCGACCGGATCCCGTCGTTCGCGCAGAGGCTGGTCGGCGGCGAGATCCGGTTCGTGCAGGAGGAGACGTGGACGTCGCACTCGGCCGCCGACATCCACGTCACCATCCCCGGCAAGCCGGGCGACATGACCGGTGCGACCTCGCTCGCCCAGTCGGGGGCGGACGTCGTCCAGCAGATCGACCTGGCCGTGAAGGTCTCGATCCCGCTCGTGGGCGGCAAGGCCGAGGACCTCGTGGCCGGCTTCGTGACCAAGGCGTTCGACGCCGAGAACAAGGTCGGCGTCACATGGCTCCGCGGCGAGTGGCGGGTCTGACGCTGACCCGGCAGAAACGTCACGGCAGACGGCGCTGACCCGGCAGAAACGTCACGGGATACCGCGCTGACCCGGCAGAAGCGTCACGGGGTGCGGCGCTCCTGGACGGTGCACTTGTGCCGGGTCAGCGCTCCTGGACGGTGCACTTGTGCCGGGTCAGCGCTCCTGGACGGTGCACTTGTGCCGGGTCAGCTCATGTGGGGGTAGCGGTAGTCGGTCGGGGGGACGAAGGTCTCCTTGATCGACCGAGGGCTGGTCCAGCGCATCAGGTTCTGCGGGGCGCCTGCCTTGTCGTTGGTGCCACTGGCACGCGCGCCACCGAACGGCTGCTGACCGACGACCGCGCCGGTCGGCTTGTCGTTGACGTAGAAGTTGCCGGCCGCGAAGCGCAGCAGCTCCTGGGCCTCGACGACGGCCCGCCGGTCCTGGGCGATGATCGAGCCGGTCAGGGCGTACGGCGCGAACGACTCCATCTGGGCCAGGACCCGGTCGTATCGGCTGTCCTCGTACACGTGGAGCGCCAGGATCGGGCCGAAGTACTCGGTGTTGAACATCTGGTCCTTCGGGTCGCTCGACTCCACGACCGTCGGCCGCACGAAGTAGCCGACCGAGTCGTCCACCTGCCCGCCGGCGAGCACCGTCAGGTGCGGGTTTCGCTTGGCCCGGGCGATCGCGGTCTTGTGCTTGGCGAAGGCACGGTCGTCGATCACGGCGCCCATGAAGTTGGACAGGTCGGTGACATCGCCCATGGTCAGGCCCTCGACCTCGGCGAGGAACCGGTCCTTCATCCGCCGCCACACCGACTTCGCGACGTAGGCGCGGGAGGCGGCGCTGCACTTCTGCCCCTGGTACTCGAACGCGCCACGGATCAGCGCCGTGCGGAGCACGTCGGAGTCGGCGCTCGGGTGGGCCACGACGAAGTCCTTGCCGCCGGTCTCGCCGACGATGCGCGGGTAGGAGCGGTACGACGCGATGTTCTCGCCGACGGTGCGCCACAGGTGCTG
>JAICSK010000029.1 GCA_025936915.1 Nocardioides sp. | reverse complement strand
GATGGTGGACGAGGTCACCGCAGATGGCCCGCGCGTAGGGATCCAGCAGCAGCTTGTCGCGGTTGAACCGCAGCCCCATCTCGGGCGCCCAGGGGCCGTCGGCCCGGTAGCCGTAGCGGGTCCCCGGGGCAACTCCAGGGACGGCGCCGTGCCAGATGCCGAGCGACAGCTCGGTGAGCGGGTGCCGCGTCTCGCGGCCTTGGTCGTCGAACAGGCAGACCCACACCCCGGTCGCCTCGGGCGCCCGGACCGCGAAGTTGGTGGCGTCCGCGTCGTACGTCGCTCCGAGCGGCCAGGTGCGCCCGGGCCAGACCGCAGCCGTCTCGCCGGGGTGGCGCCAGGTTCCGGGGGTCACTCGCGACATTGTGACCGACGGTCGGCAGAATGCTCAGAGGTTCTCCACAGGTGGCCGGTCGCGCCTGTCGAGACCCCGGAACAGAGAGGAACCCCATGGCGGAGTTCGTGCGACTCGAGGTCGAGGACCGCGTCGGGACCATCCGGCTCGACCGGCCCAAGATGAACGCCCTCAACCGGCAGGTCCAGGAGGAGATCCGCGCGGCCGCCGCCGAGGCGAGCGACCGCGACGACGTCAAGGCGGTCGTCGTGTACGGCGGGGAGAAGGTGTTCGCCGCCGGAGCCGACATCAAGGAGATGGCCGAGCTCAGCTACGTCGACATGGTGGAGCGCGCGGGTCCCCTGCAGTCGTCGTTCACCGCAGTCGCCCGCATCCCCAAGCCGGTGGTCGCGGCGATCACCGGCTACGCGCTCGGCGGCGGGTGCGAGCTCGCGCTCTGCGCGGACGTCCGGTTCGCCGCCGCCGACGCCGCGATCGGCCAGCCGGAGATCCTCCTCGGGATCATCCCCGGTGCGGGGGGCACGCAGCGGCTCACCCGCCTGGTCGGGCCGAGCCGGGCCAAGGACATCATCTTCAGCGGTCGGTTCGTGAAGGCCGACGAGGCGCTCGCGATCGGCCTGGTCGATCGTGTCTTCGCGGCGGACCAGGTGTACGCCGAGGCCGTGGCGTGGGCCCGCCAGTTCCGCGGCGCGGCGACGATGGCGCTGCGCGCGGCCAAGGAGTCGATCGACCAGGGCCTCGAGGTCGATCTCGCCACCGGCCTCGCGATCGAGCGGCAGCAGTTCGCCTCGTTGTTCGCCACCGAGGACCGCCGGATCGGGATGACGTCGTTCGTCGAGAACGGTCCCGGGAAGGCGCAGTTCGAGGGTCGGTGACGCACCTCCGTCACGGCCCAACCTCCTGCGGACCGGAGCCGCGCTGTGCCATCCTCTGGCCATGACACGCAGGGCCCTCCGGGCCGACGAGTCCGCTGACGAGGGCGACGACAACACCATTGCCCGCCCCAGCCGCGCCGCCCGGACGGCGCAGGCCAAGGCCGTCGCCACGATGGTGCGCACGCGAATCTCGCAGCTCGTCTGGGTCGTGTGCGTCCTCGCCGCCCTGGTGCTGGCCGCCGCCGCCCTGTGCATCGCGCTCAAGGCCAACCAGGACAACGGCCTGGTCAAGTTCTGCCTGGACACCGCCGACAAGCTGGACTTCGGTGCGTTCTCGCGCAGCGACGGGGTCGCCCACTGGAAGGGCCACGACCACGCCGCCCTGACCAAGAACGCGGTGGTCAACTGGGGCCTGGCGGCCGTGCTCTGGCTGATCATCGGCAAGGTCGTGGAGCGGATCGTCCGCCCACGCTCGGGCCGCACCTCCTGACGCACGGCGCAGATTCCACGCAAATCACACCGCCAGATGGCGTCGGACCCTGGCATTTGGCCCGACGGTGTGATGAGGTGCGGAGGCGCGGGGCCGGGGAGCGCTCCGCGGGATCTCGAACCCCCTGGGAGGGCCTCACCACATGTCTGTTCGTCCTACGCACCTCAAGCTCATCGGCGCCGCCGGCGCAGCCGCACTCACGGTGGGCGCGCTTGCGGCCCCGGCACTGGCCGCCGACTCCACCGCCCACGTCGCCTACACCTGCAGCGTGCCTCCGCCGTTCGCGCCCGCGACACCGACCGCCGATTACTCCGTCGCGGCGGCTCCCGCCACCATGGCGGTCGGTCAGCCGCTCTCCACGACGGCCACCTTCACCCTCGACCCCGACACCACAGCGCTCGCTCAGGGGCTCGGGTGGGTGAAGTTCAACGGGACCATCACCACCAAGCCGTCCGCCTCGGAGGCGGGGCTGAAGCTGTCGTTCCCCAAGACGACGCTCGGCAACAGCGGGACCACGCCTGGAGCCACCGATGCCCAGGCGACGGGCTCGACCCTCGCGGGGACGAAGGTCGTCAACAGCTTCACGTTCCAGCTGGGGAACCTCGGTGACGTGGTGCTCAACGGGTTCGACAGCAGTGGCAACAAGGTGGGCTCCGTCGAGTTCCCGACCCCTGGCACGTTCGGCCGGTGCAACAACGACGCCGTCACCACACCGCTGATGGACGGTCTCACGCCGGTCGCCGCCAAGATCGTCAAGGACAAGACCACCACCAAGGAGTCGGCCTCCTACTCGGCGTCGAAGCACACCGCCAAGGGCACGGCGAAGGTCAAGTCCCGCTACGGCACCGCGGTCACCGGGAAGGTCGCCTTCACCCTCAGGAAGGGCACCCACAAGATCAAGACGATCACCGGCAAGCTCAACAAGAAGGGTGTCGCCACCGCCGTCTTCACCGGTGTGAAGGCCAAGGGCAAGTACTCCATCACCGGGAAGTACACCGGCAGCAGCACGCTCAAGAGCTCCAGCGACAGGGCGACCTTCAAGGTCGGCTGACCCGCTGGGTTCGACCTCGCAACGGTCCCGGCGCCTTCGCGCGCCGGGGCCGTTCGCGGGTCGGCGCAGGCGAAGGTGCCGACCCCTGGCCCAGATGGGTCGGTTGACACCCCCCGGCAGGGCTGTCAACGTCGTGTCGTTCGTGCGACCTGGGGGGGCAGCCATGCGCTGAAGCGCGCGAAGGGCTCCTCCTCCTGGACTACCCATCTCGGAGAGAGGACGCATCCTGATGCGTTTGTCCACCCTCGGTCGGCTCCTCGGAGCCCTGTGCCTCGCCGGCTCTGTCACCTATGCCGCGGCCGGTTCGGCGTCCGCATCGACTCCTGGCTGGATCTCGTCGGTGACCCCGCTGCCCCCGAAGGTGCACAACGGGGCTGATGCGGGTTACCAGGTCATGATCACCAACACCGGCACCAGCAACATCTCCCAGTTGTTCCTCGTCTCAGCTGATCCCACGACGTTCGTCGGTGGACCAGACGGGGGCGACTGTCTGCCGGCAGGTGTGACGTTGAAGTGCAGCTTCGGTTCCCTGAACGCCGGCGCGAGCGTCACGATCGTCGTGGCCTTCGCGACGCCCTCGAGCGGCAACGGCTTCACCGAGATGTTCCAGGCCAACACCACCGGCGTGAGCCTGAACGACAAGCATCACACCAGCCACGGCGACACCCTGGACTTCACCGGCGTGACCGACCTGACCTCCGACAAGGACTTCGGCGGGGGCTTCGACAAGGACACCTCGCTGGTGCAGGACAACGGGAGCATCGGCAAGAACAACGCCCAGTCCACGCAGGTCACCCCGCCCGTGGGCGGCGTCATCGCCACCGTCCAGGACGGACCCGCCCTCAACCTCCCCTTCAGCTGCGACACCAATTCGACCTATTGCCAAGGCAAGACGCCGTTCGGGGAGTGGTCGCAGGTGAACGTCGACAACGGTGCGGCTCAGCCGTCGTTCTTCCCGATCACGCTCATGATCTACGGCAAGTCCGTGCCCAACACGGTCGCGCAGAGCTCGATCGCGCTCATCCACACCGATGACAACGGCAACCCGATCGGCACCGATCCACTCCTGCAGTGCGCCAGCGGTGCGCCCCTGGAGAACTGCATCCAGGTCAGCAAGGTCGGCCCCAACTGGAAGATCGTCGCCTGGGTCGACCAGAACGGCGGATTCAAGGGCATGGGCTGAGTCCCAGCCGCCCGCACACACGGTGACGTCCGGCTCCCGCGCCCCGCGCGGGAGCCGGCGGCGGCGTACCGAGGTCAGCCGGTCGCCCGGGACAGCTCGTCGAGTCGGCGGCGCGTCCGGGCGGCCGAGGTGACGTCGCCCTTGCGCTCGTACAGCGAGAGGGCGTGCTCGATCGACTTGGCGGCGTCGTCGGCACCGCCGATCGCCAGGTGCACCTCGCCGAGGTCGGACCATGCGTCGCCGCGGAGCTCGAGGTCGGAGGTGGTCTCCGCGAAGTCCACGGCGCCCTGGGCCAGCTCGAGCGCCCGGTCGGCGTCCACATCGGCGAGCAACCGTGCCCGGGCGCTGCGCCACAGGACCTGGCTCCAGGCGTCGTCGGCCTCCGAGAGCGCCTCGGCGAGAACGACGAAGGCCTCGGCCTCGTCCGGTGCGGCACGCAGGAGCAGGACCCGGCCGAGCATCCCGGCGACGGTGGAGCGGAAGTAGCGCTCGCCCAGCCCGGCCAGCAGGTCGTCGTCGCGGCGCAGGTGTGCCTCCGCGGTGGCGAGGTCGCCGGCCAGGATCTCCACTCTCGCCGACTCGATCGAGGTCGAGGCGGACTCCCGGCTGACGCCGAGGTCGGCCAGGAGGCCGACCTCCTGGCGGTACATCGAGCGTGCGGCGTCGAAGTCGCCCTGCATCGCGCGGAGCTGGGCGACCGCTCCGCAGACGATCGCCTCGGCCCGACGGTCGCCCGTGACCTCGGCCAGGATGCGTTCGCACGTGCTGAGCGCTTCCGAGACCGGAGTGGTGCCCAAGACGGCCGCGACGGCATACCCGGTGGCGCCCTGCCGCACCAGGCGCTCCTCCCCGGCGGCCATGCCCTCGTCGATCAGGTGCTCGGCGGCATCGGCGATGTCGTCGTAGTGACCGGCGTTGGCGTGGATCAGCGACAGGACCCGCCAGGCGCGGGCTGCCCCGCCGTGGTCGCCGAGGTCGACCAGGGTGGCCAGGATGGCCTCGGCCTCGGCGACCGCGGGCGCGTCATCGGTCTCCCCTCCGACGAGATCGAGCAGCATCCCGCGCAGGCGGATGCGACCCTCGAGCCGCGGGTCGCCGAGCTCCCGCGCCACCTCCAGGGCGGGCCCGATCAGGGCGCCTGCCTCCTCGAACCGCGAGAGCACCATCAGCGCCTCGCCGAGCTCGGGCACCAGCTCCAGCCGCGCCGGGTCGCGCGCGTCGAGCAGCTCCATCGTGCGCTGGAGCAGGTTGACGGCGGCGGGGTAGTCGGAACGGTCGAGGGCGCGGATGCCGGCGTTGGAGAGCCGGGTCGCGGCTCGACGGGCCAGGTCGCGGCCGTGGTCGTCGAGCGGGCCGAGCTCGGCCCGGTAGCGGACCGCCTGCTCGAGGTGGTAGCCGAGGATCTCCTCGAACTCCGTCTCGCGACCTCGCTCGGCATTGACCCGCTCGGCCCAGACGACGAACTCCTCGTGCATCGTCGCGCGGGCACGCTTGAGCAGGCTCCCGTACGTCGCGTCGCGCACGAGGACGTGGTGGAACCGGTAGGCGTCCTCCTCGCCGGACAGGGTCGTGGGCTGGATGAACTGCTTGCTGCGCAGCGCGTCGAGGTGGGTGCCGACGCTGGGCTTGACCGGCTCGGGCACGAGCTGGCGGACAGCCGGCCCGGGGAACTGCACGCCGATCACCGACGCCGGCTCGATCACGGCCCGCTCCGGCGGTGAGAGTGCGTCGAGACGCGCGCTGAGCAGCGCCGCGATGGTGGGGGGTACGACGACGTCGACGCCACCGGTCTCCGGGCGGTCGCGGAGCATCGAGACCAGCTGCTCGACGTACAACGGGTTGCCCTCGGCGGCGGAGACGACCCGCTGCCGGGTCTCGAGGGAGAGACTGGCGGGCCCGAGCAGCTGGTCGATGATCGACTCGACCGCCTCCGTCCCCAGGGGTCCGAGCTCGATCCGCGACCGCCCGGTGGCCTCCCACCAGTCGGCGTGCACCGTGGCCACCTCGGCCCGGGCCGAGCAGAGGACCAGGATCGGCTGCGGGGTGGGGGACTCCACCAGGTGGGTCAGCAGGTCGAGGAACGTCGTCTCCGCGGAGTGGATGTCGTCGACCACGACCACCAGCGGGCGGCCGGTCGTCTGTGCCTCGAGCAGCCTGCGGGCACCCCAGAAGATCTCGGTGACCGGGAAGTCGTGCATCGACAGGCCGATGGCGGACACCACGCGGTCGACGACCGCCTCGCGGTCGGGGTCGCTCTCCGGCAGCAGCCCGACGATCTTGTCGCGGGCCTCGGCGCCGGAGTCGTCCTCGGCGATGCCGGCGGCTCCGCGGACGATCTCGACGAGCGGCCAGAACGTGATGCCGTCGCCGTACGCGAGACAGCGGCCGTGCAGGATCGCGGCCTCGGCCGAGGCGGCGGCCACGAAGTCCGCGATCAGCCGGGTCTTGCCGACCCCGGCCTCGCCGATGACCGTGAGCAGCCGTGGTCGTCCCTCCGCCACGACCGCCTCATATGTCTCCCGGAGTCGCCGTACCTCGCTGTCACGGCCCAGCAGAGGGGTGCTGACCTCGGCGGGCGCGGCGACGTCGTGCACGTCGACCAGGCGGTACGCCGGCACCGGCTCCGGCTTGCCCTTGAGGGTGAGCATGACCTGCTCGACCTCGACGTGGTGCTGGACCAGGGCGTAGGTGAGCTCCCCGATCAGCACCTCGCCGGCGGGCGCGTTCTGCTCGAGCCGGGCCGCGACGTTGACGGCGTCGCCGGTCGCGAGGTTCTGGTCGGCATCGGGGTCGGTGTTGGCGACGATCTCGCCGGTGTTGACGCCCGTGCGGACCGTGATCTGTACGCCGTAGAACCGCTGGAAGTCGGCATTGAGCTCGGCGAGCACCACCTGCATGCCGTGCGCGGCGCGAACCGCGCGGAGCGCGTCGTCCTCGTGGGCGCGGATGCGGCCGAACACCGCCATGATCGCGTCGCCGACGTTCTTCTCGACCTCCCCGCCGTGTCGCCGGATCTGCGTCGCCATCGCGGAGAAGTACCGGGCCTTGATCTCGTTCATCGCCTCCGCGTCGATCGAGCCGGTGAGAGCGGTGGAGTCCTTCAGGTCGGTGAACAGCAGCGTGACCGTCTTGCGGATCTCGCGCGCGGGCAGGCGGGTCTCGACGGCGGGCGCCGGTGCGGCCGCCGGGGCGTCGGCCGCGTCCTGGGTGAGGGGAGTCCCGCAGTATCCGCACAGGCGGAACTTCGCCGGATTCTCCTCCCCACAGGACGGGCAGAGAACCACGTCCACGCTCGGAGACTATCGCCGGGCACCCCGTGGCACGTCCGTGCGGAGCGGAGCACGCGCCACGAGCTCCGCTCCGGGCTCCGCGCGTGACCCCGCCACGTCCCTGCGACCGTGACAGTGGGACTGTGAGGGATGCCACCGCCGGCTGAGTTCCTGTGCTCTCGCGGGCCCCGGTAGCGTGACGGGCGCACCCATCGGCGGAGAACCCAGGAGGGCCTGCCCGGCCATGAAGATCGCTGTCTGTGTGAAGTACGTGCCCGACGCCACCGGTGACCGGCACTTCGAGGACGACAAGACCGTCGACCGAGTCGGCGTGGACGGGCTGTTGTCCGAGCTGGACGAGTACGCCGTGGAGCAGGCCCTGCAGATCAAGGAGAAGGCGGAGAGCGCCGACGACGTCGAGGTCACCGCCATCTGCGTCGGACCCGAGGCCGCCGTCGACGCCGTACGCAAGGCGCTGCAGATGGGCGCCGACCAGGGGGTCCACGTCGTCGACGACGCGATCGCCGGCTCCGACGCGATCGCGACCTCGCTGGTGCTGGCGAAAGTCATCGAGAAGGACGCCTACGACCTGGTGATGTGCGGCATGGCGTCGACCGACGGCTCGATGAGCGTGGTCCCGGCGATGCTGGCCGAGCGGCTCTCGTTGCCGCAGCTGACGCTCGCCTCGAAGGTCGAGACCCAGGGTGACCAGGTGCGGATCCAGCGCGACGGCGACGTGGCGACCGAGGTCGTGGGCGGCACGATGCCGCTGGTCATCTCGGTGACCGACCAGTCGGGCGAGGCGCGCTACCCGTCGTTCAAGGGGATCATGGCGGCCAAGAAGAAGCCCCTCGAGACGCTGTCGCTGTCCGACCTCGGGGTCGACGCGGGCGACGTGGGGCTCTCCGTGGCGTGGACCGAGGTGGAGGAGACCACCGCCCGTCCGCCGCGCGAGGCGGGCGAGATCGTCAAGGACGAGGAGGGCTCGGGCGCCAAGGCGCTGGCCGACTTCCTCGCCGCCAAGAAGTTCATCTGAGGAGCGACTGACTCATGAGCCAGATCCTGGTGGTCGTCGACCACGCCGAGGGTGCGGTCAAGAAGCCGACCTACGAGATGCTCACCCTTGCGGCGCGGGTCGGTGAGCCCTCCGCGGTGTTCATCGGACCCAAGGACAAGGGGTCCGAGGTCGCCGAGGCGGTCAAGAAGTACGGCGCCGGCACGGTGTACGTCGTCGACGACGCTGAGCTGAAGGGCTACCTGGTCGCGCCGAAGGCCGAGGCTCTCCAGCAGATCATCGAGCAGGTCTCGCCGGGTGCCGTGTTGATCGCCTCGTCCGCCGAGGGCAAGGAGATCGCCGGACGCCTGGCGATCAAGACCGGCTCGGGCCTGATCACCGACGCCGTGGACCTCGAGGCGGACGGTGACACCCCCGTGACCACCCAGTCGGTCTTCGCCGGCAGCTACACGGTCAAGGCCAAGGTCACGCGTGGCACCCCGATCATCACGGTGAAGCCCAACTCGGCGACTCCGCAGGAGGCCGAGGGCGCCGGCACGGTCGAGGAGGTCTCGGTGACCGTCTCCGACGCCGCGAAGGGAGCCCAGATCGTGGCGTCCCAGCCGCGCAAGGCGACCGGACGTCCCGAGCTGACCGAGGCCGCGATCGTGGTCTCGGGTGGCCGCGGCACCGGCGGCAAGTTCGAGCCGGTCGAGGATCTCGCCGACGCGCTCGGCGCAGCGGTCGGAGCCTCGCGGGCCGCCGTCGACTCCGGGTGGAAGCCGCACAGCTACCAGATCGGCCAGACCGGCAAGACCGTCTCTCCGCAGCTCTACATCGCGGCCGGCATCTCCGGGGCGATCCAGCACCGCGCCGGCATGCAGACGTCGAAGACGATCGTGGCCGTGAACAAGGACGAGGAGGCCCCGATCTTCGAGCTCGTCGACTTCGGGGTCGTCGGCGACCTGCACACGGTGCTGCCGGCGGTGACCGAGGAGGTCAAGCAGCGCAAGGGCTGAGAGCGCCCCCTCCCACCGCCGTCCTCGATACTCCGCAGCAGTACGCACCTCGCGACGACGTGTCAGGGTGCGAAACGCCGCGAACCGTCGGCCCGGCCGCGGTCCTACGCTGGCCGCATGAGCGACGTGGCGGGGCTGGCCCGGAGGGCGCGGGTGGCGTCCCGAGACCTGGCGCTGGCGACGCGCGCCACGAAGGATGCCGCGCTCCAGGCCATGGCTGACGCGCTCGAGGAGCACGACGACGAGGTGCTGGCCGCCAACGCCGACGACGTACGCCGCGCGGAGGACGCCGGCACCGAGCCGCACCTGGTCGACCGGCTGCGGCTGACACCCGACCGCGTGGGGGCCATGGCCGACGGGCTCCGCGAGCTGGCCGCGCTCCCCGATCCGGTCGGTGAGGTGGTCCGCGGCAGCACGCTGGCCAACGGGCTCGAGCTCCGACAGGTGCGGGTGCCCTTCGGGGTGGTCGGGCTGATCTACGAGGGTCGTCCCAACGTCACCGTCGACGCCGCCGGGATCTGCCTGAAGTCGGGCAACGCCGCGCTGCTGCGCGGCAGCAGCAGCGCCGCGAGCAGCAACTCCGCGCTGGTCGAGATCCTCCGCGTCGCCGTCGACGCGGCCGGGATCCCCGCCGACGCGGTCCAGCTCGTCCCGGCCGACTCGCGCGACACGGTCAAGGAGCTGATGCGCGCCCGCGGCCTGGTCGACGTCCTCGTGCCTCGCGGGGGAGCGGGCCTGATCCGGTCCGTGGTCGAGGAGTCGACGGTGCCGGTGATCGAGACCGGAGTCGGCAACTGCCACGTGTACGTCGACGCCGCGGCCGACCTCGACATGGCCCTGGTGATCGTCGTGAACGCCAAGACCCAGCGCACCAGCGTCTGCAACGCCGCCGAGTCGCTGCTGGTCCATGCCGGTGTCGCCGACGAGTTCCTGCCCCGGGTCGTCGCAGCCCTCCAGGAGGCGGGCGTGACGATCCACGGCGACCCCGCGTTCGCGTCGTACGACGGAGTGGTCGCGGCCGAGGACGACGACTTCGGCCGCGAGTACCTCAGCCTCGACATCTCCGCTGCCGTCGTGCCCGACCTCGATGGAGCGCTGGACCACATCCGGCGCTACTCCACCGGTCACACGGAGGCCATCGTGACCGGCGACCAGCGGGCGGCCCGCCGGTTCACCGCCGAGGTCGACGCGGCCGCGGTGCTGGTCAACGCCTCGACCCGCTTCACCGACGGCGGGGAGTTCGGGTTCGGCGCGGAGATCGGGATCAGCACGCAGAAGCTCCATGCCCGCGGCCCGATGGGACTGCCCGAGATGACCACCACCAAGTACGTCGTGACCGGCGACGGCCACGTCCGGTGAGCCGGACCCCGTCGGTTACCCTTCACCCGTGACCCCGCTCATCATCAACCACTGGCTCGTCGGGACCGGCGTCCTGGTGATCTTCGCCCTGCTCATGCTCGCGCTGCTGGTGTTCGGCGGCGGGCGCGAGCACAGCTGAGCGGCACCGACATGACCGCCCAGGCCCGCCGGGTCGGGGTGATGGGCGGCACGTTCGACCCGATCCACCACGGCCACCTGGTCGCGGCCTCCGAGGTGCAGGCGTGGTTCGACCTCGACGAGGTCGTCTTCGTGCCCACCGGCGCGCCCTGGCAGAAGTCGGACCGTCGGGTCACCGCCGCCGAGGACCGCTACCTGATGACGGTGATCGCCACCGCGTCCAACCCGCGTTTCTGGGTCTCGCGCGTCGACATCGACCGCGGCGGGCCGACGTACACCATCGACACGCTGCGCGACCTCGGCGCCCAGCTCCCCGGCGCGGAGCTGTACTTCATCACCGGTGCCGACGCGCTGGCCGACATCTTCACCTGGCGCGACGCCGACGAGCTGTTCGACATGGCCCAGTTCGTCGGCTGTACCCGGCCCGGCTTCGTGATGGACCGCGAGACGTTGGCCAAGATCCCGCACGACCGGGTCACGATGGTCGAGGTGCCGGCGCTGGCGATCAGCTCGACCGACGTACGCCGACGTACCATGCGGGGAGAGCCCGTGTGGTACCTCGTCCCCGACGGTGTCGTGCAGTACATCGTCAAGCACCAGCTGTACCCGCGCACGCCGGCTCCCGACCCCACTGTCACTTCCGAAAGTTCTGCATGACCGCCACCGACCACGCCGTCTCCGTCGTCCACACCGCCGCCCGCGCGGCCTCCGACAAGCTGGCCCAGCACATCGTGGCGTTCGACGTCAGCGAGCAGCTCGCGATCACCGATGCGTTCGTGCTCGCCTCGGCGACCAACGACCGTCAGGTGCGCGCGATCGTCGACGAGATCGAGGAGAAGCTTCGCGACCTCGGTGAGAAGCCGATCCGCCGCGAGGGCGAGCGCGACGGGCGCTGGGTGCTGATCGACTACGGCGACGTCGTCGTCCACGTGCAGCACGAGGAGGAGCGGCAGTTCTACGCGCTCGAGCGGCTCTGGCGCGACTGCCCGCTGATCGAGCTTCCGGCGGACGTCACGGCGGGAGCCGGCGGTGCCTGAGGGTGCCTGAGGGTCGCACCATGGTCCTGGTCCGGCACGGCGAGACCGACTGGAACCTCTCCGGACGCGCACAGGGCCATGCCGACGTGCCGCTGAACGCCACCGGGCGCGCCCAGGCGCGGGCCGTAGCGCGGGTGATGGCGAGGTTTCGCCCGAGCCGGCTCTGGTCGAGCGATCTCGCGCGGGCCAAGCAGACGGCCGACGCGATCTCGCTCGCCACTGGTCTCGACGTCGAGTGCGATCCGCGGCTGCGTGAGTACGACGTCGGGGAACGCTCGGGCCTGACGCTCGCCGAGCTCGCCGAGCGTCACCCCCGGGAGTACGCCGACTGGATGGCCGGCCGATCCACCACGCTGGCCGCCGGGGAGGAGACGACCGAGCAGGTGCGCGACCGGGTGACGCCCGCCCTCCGAGAGTGCTTGGGCGCCGTGGCTCCCGGCGACCTGGGTGTCGTCGTGCTCCACGGAGCGTGTCTGAAGGTCGGTCTCCTGGGCGTGCTCGGCTGGCCCTGGGAGCTGTCCCGGACGATCCAGGGGATCGAGAACGCGGCGTACTGCGTGCTCACGGAGGACCCCCGCAGAGACGTGCTCCGGCTCACGTCGTACAACGAGAAGGCGACGCCCGCGCCGCACGGTCCCGATTTCGTCGCCGACGCGCCGGTTGGCTAAGATTCCGCGAGTTGCCCGCCGGACGAGGCGGTGCTTCCCGGGGCTGTGGCGCAGTTGGTAGCGCATCTGCATGGCATGCAGAGGGTCAGGGGTTCGAGTCCCCTCAGCTCCACCGGAGACCGCTGCCGGGCGCCGACGGGCGCAGCTGGTAGCGGTTGTGTCATCTCTGAGCGACGTGATCCGCGCGGAAGTCTGCGGTGCGCTACCCACGCTTCTGCGCACCGAAACCGGTGGACAGCCCACCGCTGGGCATGAGCCTGGGGGTGGCATCCGGGTGGACCACTGAGGTCTGCCGACGGCCCAGGAACGTCACGGGTCGAGGGGCCACCCTCGTGTGAGAGTCGACGAGCGTCTCGCTAGCCTGACCCCGTGGAGCTTCCCTCTGGTCGCGCGGTGATCGGTGGCGTGCTGGTACTGGCCGTCGCCGCCGGGTTCGAGTTCGAGTACTCCTGGCTGTTCCTCGGCGGGCTGGTCCTGTTCCTCGCGTGGTGCGGCTACATGTTGATGGCCTCCGACGAGTCCTGACCGGTGCTCGACGACGCCGTCCGGGCGGCGATCGCGCCCCTCGAGCGGGGGTACGACGAGCTGCTCGCCCGTGTCGTCGAGCGGGTGCAGGGCGACGACCGAGTGCGGGCGCTGTGGCTGAGCGGATCGGTCGGGCGTGGAGCACCCGACGCCGGGAGTGACCTCGATCTGATCGTGACCGTCACCGACCGCGAGAGCTTCGCAGACCCTGCGGTGTGGGAGGTGGTCGATCCGGTGATCACCCTCCCGATCCCAGGTCTCGCGGGCTGCTTCGCCTTCACCACCCGGCAGGGGCTGCGCGTCGACATGGTGCTCGAGACGCCGGACGAGGTCGGGTCGTCGCCGTACACCCACCGCATGTGCGTCCTCGACAAGGACGGGCTCGAACCTCCGGCGCCCACCGACGACGCGCACGGTCCCGACCTCGCCCGGATGCAGGCGATCGTCACCGAGTTCCTCCGCCAGTCGGCGATCTTCCCGGCCGCGGTCGTCGCGCGCGAGGACTGGCTGCTCGGTCAGGCCGCGGTGCGCAACTACGCCACCATGCTCTATGACGTCCTCGTCGAGTCCAACCAGCCGCTCCCGGTGATGGGGATCAAGCAGTGGAGCAGCCGGCTCACCCCCGCCCAGCGCGAGATGCTCGCGGATCTGCCGGTGCCCACCGCCGACCGGAAGTCGGTCGTCGACGCGATGGTCGCGACCCGCGCTGCGTTCCGCACTCACGGGCGCGCGGCGGTGGAGTCGGCCGGAGGCGCCTGGCCGATCGAGGCCGACGATGCGATGGCGGCGTACTGGACGCGCCACGGCCTGCCGACCGCCCCGTCACCCGCGCCCGAGGCGCCAGGCTCAGGTGATGGTGACGCCGCCGTCGACGGCGAGGGTCTGTCCGGTGATGTAGCCGGCGGCGTCTGAGGCGAGGAACACCACGGTGGCTGCCGCCTCGGCGGCGTTCCCCGGCCGCCCGGCCGGCACGCGGAGTTTCATCATCTCGAGGTAGCCCTCGGGGTACTGGTCGGTCATCTCCGACTCGAAGAACCCCGGGGCGATCGCGTTGACCCGGATGCCTTTGCGCCCGGTCCACTGTGCGGCCAGATCGCGCGTCATCCCGATCAGGCCGGCCTTCGACGCGGCGTACGCCGCCTGGGGGAGGCCCGCCGTGGTCAGGCCGAGCACCGAGGAGATGTTGACGATCGACGACCCGGGCTGCATCACCCGCCCGCACGCCTGCGCCATCCAGTAGCAGCCGTTCAGGTTGAGGTCGATCACCGCCCGGAACTGCTCGGGCGTCTCGTGCGTCGCCGGTACGGCGGTGCCGACGCCGGCGTTGTTGACCAGCACGTCGACCTTGCCCAGGCCGTCGACCGCCGCATGCACGAGGGCCGTGCACGCCTCCGGGTCGGTGACGTCGGTCTGTACGACGACCGCCTTCCGGCCGGCGGCCTCCACCAGCGCGGCGGTCTGCTCCAGTCGGTCGACGCGCCGTGCGCCGAGCACGAGATCGGCGCCCGCCTCGGCCAGTGCCTGGGCGAAGGCGACGCCGAGACCCGAGGACGCCCCGGTCACGATCGCCACCCGTCCGTCGAGCCGGAACATGTCCAGGGAGGTCATGTCGGCATCGTAGACACGGGCCTCCGGGACACCCCTGGGTCGACCCCGGACCTTGCCCGGGGGCCGTGGAATCGGCCGGTCGCCGTGCTGGACTGGAGGCAACCGAACGGAAGGACCGCAGGAGGCCCATGACCGACAACCCGTACGCCCGACCCGGCGCCGTCTCGCCCTCCGAGGAGCGCACGATGGGCATGCTCGCCCACGCCATCCCGCGCGTGGCGATGGTGGTGAGCGCCGGGGTGCTCGGCTTCGTCGCCTCGCTGGGGCTGTACCTGATCTACAAGGACCGCTGATGCTCGTCCTGGTCGGGTTCGTCACCTGGGGACTCGCGCTGGTCTTCGTCTTCGTGCTCCACCTGCTCGGGGCACTGAGGGCCAACCGCGGCGAGTGGTGACGACCGCGGATGACGTTGCGCGTGGTGCACTGAGCGGTTCTCCGATGCGTTGGTGACGCATCGTCCACCCCTTCGGGGGTACGTCCTGTCCGGTCTCGACGACGAGGCCTGGGCCGGGAGCAGCCTGCGACCCGCCTCGATGGGACGACTCGGAGGTCTGACATGGAGGTTCTTGCGACACCGATCCTGCGCTTGGATGCGAACTGGGTCGACTACCTGCTGATCGCGCTCTACTTCGTGTTCGTCCTGGGCATCGGGCTGTCGGCCCGCGCCTCGGTGTCCAGCAGCATCGACTTCTTCCTCTCCGGGCGTTCGCTGCCGGCGTGGGTCACCGGGCTGGCGTTCATCAGCGCCAACCTCGGTGCGGTCGAGATCATGGGCATGTCCGCGAACGGCGCGCAGTTCGGGATGGCGACGTTCCACTACTACTGGATCGGCGCCATCCCGGCGATGCTCTTCCTGGCCGTGGTGATGATGCCGTTCTACTACGGCTCGAAGGTGCGTTCCGTGCCGGAGTTCATGCTCCGGCGCTTCGGCCCGGCCGCCCACCTGGTCAACTCGATCAGCTTCGCCGTGGCGCAGGTACTGATCGCGGGAGTCAACCTGTACCTGCTGGCCACCATCGTGAACTCTTTGCTGGGCTGGAACATCTGGCTCTCGACCGTCGTCGCCGCCATCATCGTGCTCTCCTACATCACGCTCGGGGGGCTGTCGGCCGCGATCTACAACGAGGTGCTGCAGTTCTTCGTCATCGTGGCCGCGCTCCTGCCCCTGACCTACCTCGCCCTGCACAAGATCGGCGGGTGGGGCGGGCTCACCGACGCGATGGACAAGGCCGGCACCGGTGCTCAGACGAAGTCGTGGCCCGGCACCGACATCACGATGTACAGCTCGTCGTTCTGGTCCGTCGTGGGGATCGTCCTCGGCCTCGGCTTCGTGCTCTCGTTCGGCTACTGGACGACGAACTTCGTCGAGGTGCAGCGCGCGATGGCGTCGAAGGACATGAACTCCGCGCGGCGGGCCCCGATCATCGGCTCGTTCCCGAAGATGTTCATCCCGTTCATCATCATCGTCCCCGGCATGCTCGCCGCGGTGCTGGTGTCGCCCCTGGCCGACATGAAGTCCAAGGGGGCGGCGACCGGCCAGGGCGGAATCACCTACAACGACTCGTTGCTGCTGTTGATGAAGCAGCTGCTGCCGAACGGCCTGCTGGGGGTGGCCATCGCCGGGCTGCTCGCCGCGTTCATGGCGGGGATGGCGGCCAACATCTCGGCGTTCAACACGGTGATGAGCTACGACATCTGGCAGACCTACGTGCAGAAGGACAAGCCCGACCACTGGTACACCCAGTTCGGTCGCGGCGCGACCGTGGTCGCCACCCTGCTGGCCATCGGCACGTCGTACTTCGCCAGTCAGTTCCCGAACATGATGACCTACCTGCAGACGCTGTTCGGGTTCTTCAACGCGCCGCTCTTCGCCACCTTCATCCTCGGGATGTTCTGGAAACGGATGACCGCAGCCGCCGGGTGGAGCGGCCTGGTCTGCGGGACGCTCGCCGCCGTGGCCGTCGCGTTCCTCTCCGAGGATGCCTTCGGTTCGGCCAGCACCGGTGTGCTGCACCTGGCCGGCCAGGGCGCCAGCTTCGTCGCGGCCGGCGCCGCGTTCGTCGTCGACGTCGTCGTCAGCGTGGCCGTCACGATGGTCACGCCATCCAGGGTCGAGTCCGAGCTGCGCGGGCTGGTCTACTCGCTGACGCCCAAGGAGGACCTGGCCGACGAGCACGCCGACCACTGGTGGCTCGCGCCGACCAAACTGGCCGGCGTCTCGCTGGTCATGGTCATCATCCTGAATCTGATCTTCCGCTAGGAGGTGGGTCGTATGAAGAAGGCGGGCCTGTTCGACGTACGCAACATCATCGGCGCCTTGCTGTTCCTGTACGGCGTGATCCTGCTGATCGCGTCCTTCGGCACCACCGATGCCGAGAAGGCCCGGGCCGACGGCGTCAACGCCAACCTGTGGGTCGGTGTGGCGTTGGTCGTCTTCGGTGCTCTCATGGTCCTCTGGGCGGTGAGACAGCCGATCGTCATCGATGAGGAGGCGCTCGAGGCCGACAAGCGGGCCGTCGAGGAGGCCACCGAGCAGTCGCGCCTGGCCGCGCGCCGCCAGGCGGAGGCGGACGACCGAGCGAGGGAGGACGAGCGCGGCTCCGCGGGTTGACGGCCGTCAGGGGGCCGGGGCCAGCTCGGTCAGCAGCTCATCCTGCCAGGCGAACGTCGCGTCGGAGCGCTCCTGCAGGGGGTCGCCCTCGAGCAGGGCGGCGACTCGCTCGGCGTACCCCTCGGGGAGGTCGGTGCGCAGATAGCGCAGACCGAAGTCGTGCCGGGCGGGGCAGTACTTGATCCGCAGCAGTCGGACGAGCGGGTTCACGCCGTACCCGACGTGGAACGCGTGGGCCTCGACGAGGTCGTCGCGGGCGAGGGCGCGGTTGACCAGCCACTCGGCGGTCGGCCGGCGTGCCGCGGCCTGGGTGACCGCCTCTCGCCGGGCGGCCGCCATCGCCTCCTCGTCGTCGTGGCGCAGCTCGACCAGCCCGTCGGGGTCGTGGACGAGGTACGGCGTGCCGTGGCGGCGTTCGTCGACCAGCCGGTGCTCGTCGGCGAGGTCGGACACGTGGAGGTCGATGATCCGGGTCGGACGTGACATGTCACCGGCGTCGGGGGTGAGGTGGAGGAACGCCTGCCGGCCGTCGGGCCAGGTCGCCTCCGGGAGCTCCCAGAGGTGGTGCACGTCGAAGTCGCGCAGCGCGCTCGCGAGCAGACGGCGGTACGTCGCGACCGCCGTGCCCGGAGTGACCAGCACATCGACGTCGAGGTCGGAGTGGTCGTCGTACCCGCCGGTGACGGCCGAACCGCCGACGAACACCACCCGGACCTGCTGGTCCTGCTCGGCGTGCTCGCGCAGCCAGGCCAGCCAGTCGTCGTACCTGCTCAGATCGGTCACGGTCGCGAAACCTAGGGGTAACCCGCGAGCGGTCGCCAGCACGTTTCGGTTACGATGGAGGCATGCTGCACCGCCAGAGCACCCTGCTCCTTCGACAGCCGCGCTGACGTCACCACGTCGCGCGGCCGCCCCTCCCTGCGAGGGGCTTTTTCATGTCCGGGACGCCGAGGAGCAGAAGCGAGACGAGAGAGTTGACCATGAGCCAGGAGCAGGCCCCCACCGCCGACACCCGTGAGGGCGGCGCCGCGACGTACGACAACGCGGCGGTCGAGGAGAAGTGGTACCAGGTCTGGGAGGACCTGCAGCCGTTCAAGGCGAGCGACGACGTGGTGCAGTCGGGCACGCGTGAGAAGCGCTACGCGCTGACGATGTTCCCCTACCCGTCGGGGGATCTGCACATGGGTCATGCCGAGGTCTTCGCGCTGCACGACGTGGTGGCGCGCTACTGGTGGCAGCGGGGCTACGAGGTGCTGAACCCGATGGGGTTCGACTCGTTCGGCCTGAACGCCGAGAACGCCGCGATCAAGGACAACGAGCATCCCGCGACGTTCACCTACGCCAACATCGCGATCTCGACGGAGTCGTGCAAGCGCTTCGGCGCCAGCTTCGACTGGACCCGGACGCTGAACACGAGCGACCCGGACTACTACCGCTGGACGCAGTGGCTGTTCCTGAAGTTCTACGAGCGCGGGCTGGCCTACCGGAAGAACAGCCCGGTCAACTGGTGCCCCAACGACCAGACCGTGCTGGCCAACGAACAGGTCATCGACGGTCACTGCGAGCGCTGCGGCGCCGAGGTCACCAAGCGCGAGCTGACGCAGTGGTACTTCAAGATCACCGACTACGCCCAGGAGCTGCTGGACTGCCTGGGCGACCTGGCGCCGACCTGGCCGGAGCGCGTGATCACCGCACAGCGCAACTGGATCGGCCGGTCCGAGGGCGCGCACGTGTCCTTCCCGGTCGAGGGGCGCGAGGACATCTCCGTCTACACGACCCGGCCGGACACACTGTTCGGTGCGACGTTCATGGTGGTCGCGGCCGACGCGGCACTGGCCGGTGAGCTGGTGACCGACGAGCAGCGGCCGGTGTACGACGCGTATCTGGAGGAGGTGCGCAAGGCCAGCGACATCGACCGGCTGGCGACCGACCGGCCCAAGACCGGCGTCTTCCTGGGCGTCCACGCGACCAACCCCGCGAGCGGACTGCAGATCCCGGTGTACGCCGCCGACTACGTGCTGGCCGACTACGGCACCGGCGCGATCATGGCGGTGCCTGGACAGGACCAGCGCGACTGGGACTTCGCGAAGGTCTTCGGCCTGCCGATCATCCGCACCGTGCAGCCGCCGGAGGACTTCGACGGCGAGGCCTACGTCGGCGACGGGCCGGCGGTGAACTCCCACAACGACTCGGTGTCGCTGGACGGCATGGCCGTCGGTGAGGCCAAGCGGACGATCATCGACTGGCTGGAGGCACGGGGGATCGGCCGCGGCGCGGTCAACTTCCGGCTGCGCGACTGGCTGCTGTCGCGACAGCGCTACTGGGGCGCCCCGATCCCGATCATCCACTGCGAGCAGGACGGCGAGGTGCCGGTCCCGGAGGACCAGCTGCCCGTCGTACTGCCGGAGCTGCGGGGTCAGGACCTGACCCCCAAGGGCGTCTCGCCGTTGGCGGCGGCCACCGACTGGGTGGATGTCGAGTGCCCGCGGTGCGGGGGTCCGGCCAAGCGCGACAGCGACACCATGGACACGTTCGTCGACTCGTCGTGGTACTTCCTGCGCTACTGCTCGCCGCACGACCAGGGACAGGCCTTCGACGTCGATCTGGCCAACCTGTGGGGACCGTGCGACATCTACATCGGCGGTGTCGAGCACGCGGTGCTGCACCTGCTGTACGCGCGGTTCTTCACCAAGGTGCTGGCCGACATGGGCCTGCTGGAGTTCCGCGAGCCGTTCTCCGCGCAGCTGAACCAGGGAATCGTCATCAACCAAGGCGCCAAGATGTCCAAGTCCAAGGGCAACGGCGTCAGATTGGGGGAGCAACTATCGGCGTACGGCGTGGACGCGGTGCGGCTGACCCTGGTGTTCGCGGGACCTCCCGAGGACGACATCGACTGGGCGGACATGTCGCCCAGCGGCTCGCTGCGGTTCCTGCAGCGAGCCTGGCGGCTGAGCGGCGACGTGACCTCGGCCCCCGGGGCCGACCCGGCGACGGGTGACGCCGGCCTGCGCAAGGTCACCCACAAGACCGTCCACGAGGCGGGCCAGCTGGTCGAGAGCCATCGGTTCAACGTGATGGTCGCCCGCACGATGGAGCTGGTGAACGCGACCCGCAGGGCGATCGACTCGGGGCCGGGGGCCGACGACCCCGCGGTGCGCGAGGCCGCGGAGGCGGTGGCCGTCCTGCTGTCGCTGGTGGCGCCGTACACCGCGGAGGAGATGTGGGAGCGGCTGGGCCACGAGCCCTCGGTGGCGCGGGCGGGATGGCCGGCGGTCGACGAGGCGCTGCTGGTCGAGGAGTCGGTCACCGCGGTCGTGCAGGTGCAGGGGAAGGTTCGTGCGCGGCTGGACGTCTCGCCGTCGATCAGCGACGAGGACCTGCAAGCGGCCGCGCTGGCCGACCCGGCCGTCGTACGCGCGATCGACGGGTCGACGGTGCGTCGAGTGATCGTGCGCGCGCCGAAGCTGGTCAACATCGTCGTCGGCTAACTTGAGCCGTATGCCCGGCACGGCGGTCGTCGTCACCGACTCGACCGCGTCGCTGCCGGCGGAGGTGGCCGAGAGCCGGGGGATCGAAGTGGTCCCGCTCCAGGTCGTGATCGGCGCGACCGTGTACGACGAGGGGCCCGACGGTGCGACCCCGGAGATGGTCGCGGACGCATTGCGCGAGTTCCGTCCGGTGAGCACCTCGCGCCCGTCGCCGGCGTACCTCGCCGAGGTGTACGCCGACCTCGCGGCCGACGGGGCCGAGGAGATCCTCTCGGTACACCTGTCCGCCGAGATGAGCGGGACCCACGAGTCGGCGCTGCTCGCGGCGAAGGACTCGCCGGTGCCGGTGACGGTGGTCGACTCGCGCCAGGTGGGGGTGGCCACGGGATACGCCGCGCTGAGCGCGGCCGACGTGCTCGACGGCGGCGGCACGGTGGCCGACGCCGCCGAGGCGGCGCGGGAGCGGGCGGCCGCCGCGACCGCCCTGTTCTACGTCGACACCCTGGAGTACCTCCGCCGCGGCGGCCGGATCGGTGCGGCTGCGGCTCTCCTGGGTGGTGCTCTGTCGGTGAAGCCGCTGCTGCGGATCGAGGACGGGCGCGTGGTGAACCTCGATCGCGTGCGCACCTCGGCACGCGCCCTGAGCCGGATCGAGGACCTGATCGTGCAGGCGGCAGGCGCGCAGCAGGTCGAGGTCTGCGTGTCGCACCTCGCCAACCCGGAGCGCGCCGGCGAGCTGGCCGGCCGTCTCGCCGAGCGGCTGGCCGCCAACCTCGAGGGACGCGACGTGTGGTGCGGCGAGCTGGGAGCTGTGCTGGGTGCGCACGTCGGACCGGGGATGGTCGCGGTCTGCGTCGCGCCGCTGCTGCCGGCTCGCACCGGCGGTTGAGGAAGGCGCCCTTCGGCCGTCTCGAAGCCACGACACCCACCTCGGCGTCCGGGCCGCTCAACGTCCACAGGGGGCGGCCGCGCGCCGGTCGTCCACAGCGCCGGGCCGACCGGGACGGTCCCGACGCCACCCCCACCTAGCGTCGCCGGCATGCGCAGCCGATCCCTCGCCGCCCAGCACGACGCCGCCGTCGCCCGCCGACTCGAGCTGCTGACCAGCGAGCTCGCCGCGGTCCGCGAGCGGGGACCCGTCCCCGACACGCGGGTGCGTTCGGCACCGTCGTGGAGCCCGCACGGGCACACCCACATCCGGGTCGTCCCCGACCTCGACGAGCCGGGCGACGACCTTCCTCCCCAGGCGGAGTCCACGCCTGCCCCATCGGTCGCACGGCTGCCGGGGCGGCACGCCTCACGGCGTACGTCGATGACCGGGTCGTGGTCGGTCGTGCCCGACGGGTTGCGCGGACGGGTCGGACTCGGGTCCGGCCACGTCGCGGTGGTCGCCGTCGTCGTCGCGGTCGGTCTGGCGCTGACGTGCTGGTGGCTGCTGCGCAGCGGCGGGCACGAGGTCGCCGCTCCGGGTGCGCTGACGACGCCGAGGGGAGGCGGCCTGGCGACGCCGCGAGGCGCCGGATCCGCCGAGGCGGCCGACGCCGCACCGTCCGGGGCGTCGGCGGCGACGTCGGCGAAGGTCGTGGTCGACGTGACCGGCAAGGTGCGACACCCGGGCATCGTGGTGCTCCGCCAGGGCGCCCGCGTGGTCGACGCGCTCCGGGCCGCGGGAGGTGCCCGCCCCGGCGTCGCCCTCGGCGGACTCAACCTCGCCCGAGTGCTGACCGACGGCGAGCAGGTCGTCGTGGGTTCGGCGGCCGTGGATCTCCCGGCCGGAGCGGCGTCGGCTTCGGCGAGCGGGCCCCCGGTGACCGGCCTGGTCAACATCAACACCGCCGACGAGACCACGCTCGAGTCCCTCCCGGAGGTCGGCCCGGTGACCGCCCAGGCGATCATCGCCTGGCGCAGCCAGCACGGCGGCTACACCTCGGTCGACCAGCTGCTCGACGTCGACGGGATCGGCGACGCGACCCTGGCCAAGCTGACCCCCTACGTCACGATCTGAGCCGGTGGTGAACCGCGTCCTGCCCGACCTGCGCACCGCCTTCCTCGCGGCCTTCGCCTGGGCCGGAGCACTGGCGGGCTCGGGTCACGGCGTCGTGATCCCTGTGGCGGTCGCCCTCGCCCTGGCGTTGGTGACGGCGGCGCTGGCTCGGTGGCATGGAGGTGGGAGGGCGCTGGTCCTCCTGGCAGGGCTGCTGGTCTACGCGGCGGTGGCGACGGTGGCCGGCATGCGCTACGCCCGGGTGACGCACAACCCGCTCACCCGGTTGGCGGCCGAACGGGCCGGGGCCACGCTCGTCGGCACGGTCGTCGACGACCCGCGGGTGATCCAGAGCCGGTTCGGCGACGAGGTGCTGGTCCGGCTCCAGGTGCGCCAGGTGACGGCCGGTGGCTCCGAGATCTCCCTGCGTGAGCCGGTGCTGGTGTTCGCCCACCGGCCCTGGCTCGCCGTACCGCTCGGGGCGACGGTGCGGGTCGACGGACATCTCGCAGTGGCCGCGGGTGGCGATGTGGCGGCTCTGCTGTCGACCCCGGAGTCGCCGGACATCCGCGCCGGCCCCGACGTCTGGTGGCGGGCGTCCGGGAAGGTCCGAGCGGCGCTGCGCGACTCGGTCGCCGGACTGCCGCCCGGTCGCCGGGCGCTGGTGCCGGCGCTGGTCGACGGTGACGAGACCGGCCTCGACCCGGCTCTCGCCGACGACTTCCGCACCACCGGGCTGACCCATCTGCTCGCCGTGTCCGGCACCAACCTCACGTTGGTGGTGGGCTTCGCCCTGGTGGTTGCGCGGTGGCTGCACGTCCGTGGCCGCTGGCTCTACGCCGTGGGCGCGGCCGGGATCGCCGGGTTCGTGCTGCTCGCTCGGGCCGAGCCCAGCGTGCTCCGCGCCGCCGCGATGGGCGGCGTCGCGCTGCTCGGGATGGGCGCCAACGGAGCCGACCGCGGCACGCGCGCGCTCGGCGTCGCCACCATCGTCCTGCTGCTGGTCGATCCGGGACTGGCATCGGCCGTCGGCTTCGGCCTGTCCGTGCTGGCCACCGCCGGGATCCTGCTGCTGGCGCCCTCGTGGCGAGACGCGCTCGCGCGCTGGCTTCCGCGCTGGGTGGCCGAGGCGATCGCGGTGCCGGCAGCGGCCCAGCTGGCCTGCACACCGCTGGTCGCGGCGATCGCCGGGCAGGTCAGCCTGGTGGCGGTGGCCGCCAACCTGTTGGCGGCGCCCGCGGTCGCTCCGGCGACCGTCCTCGGACTGATCGGTGGACTGGTCACGCTGGCGTGGCCGGTCGCCGGTCGGGTGGTCGGTGCCGCAGCCGGCTGGTGCGTCGAGTGGATCATCCAGGTTGCCGAGCGTGGCGCCGGGCTACCGACCGCCGCGGTGTCGTGGGGGAGCGGAGCGATCGCCTTGACGGTGCTCACGCTGCTGTGTGCCTCCCTGGTGGTGGTCGCACCGCGAGTGCTGGCGCGCCGGTCGACGGGTCTCACCTGTTGCGGCCTGATGGTGGTCACGGTCCTGGTCCGGGTGCCGACGCCGGGGTGGCCGCCGGACGGCTGGCTCATGGTGGCGTGCGACGTGGGCCAGGGTGACGGGTTGGTGCTCAACGCCGGACAGGCTCACACCGCGGTGGTCGTCGACGCCGGTCCCGACCCGAGGCCGATGGGCCGTTGCCTCGACGATCTCGGCATCCGCCGGGTGCCGCTGGTGGTGCTCACGCACTTCCACGCCGACCACGTCGACGGCCTGCCTGCGGTGCTCGGCGGACGGCAGGTCGGCACCGTCTGGGTGTCCCGGCTGCAGGACCCGCCCGAAGGCGTGTCGCTGGTCCGCACGACGACCGCTGCCGTGGGCCTCACGACGGTACCGGCGCCGTACGCCGCGACCCGGCGGGTCGGCGACATCATCCTCGAGCCGGTCTGGCCGTTGCCCGACTCGCCGACGGTCGGCCCGGGCGACGGCAGCACCGCCAACAATGCGAGCGTGGTCATGCTGGCCCGCATCCGCGGCGTCACGTTCTTCCTCGGCGGCGACATCGAGCCGGAGGGACAGCAACGTCTGGCGGCAGCCCTGCCGGGGCTGCACGTCGACGTCCTCAAGGTGCCCCACCACGGAAGCCGCTACCAGGACGTGCCGTTCCTGCAGTCACTCGGTGCTCGCCTGGCCGTGATCTCGGTCGGCGCCGACAACGACTACGGCCACCCGGCGCCCGAGACCGTCGCCGCCCTGGCGGCCACCGGCGAACGGGTCCTGCGCACCGACCGCGACGGCAGCGTGGCGGTGGTCGAACGCGACGGCCGGCTGAGCGCAGTGACCACCCGATGACCCCCCGATGACCACCCGATGACCGCGAGTGACCGGCCGCACCGAGGGCGCGGTGCCGGGCGCGATCATGGCGAGGGAGGACGTCGGTGGGGTGTGGCAGGCTGCGCGCATGACCGCGCGTGGACCTTCCGCACACGACGTGCTGGGTCGGGTGACCCTGGTGACCGGCAAGGAGGAGTTCCTGTCGGAGCGCACCGTGACCGGCGTCCGCGACGCGGTGCGGCGTCATGACCGCGAGGCCGAGGTCTCCGACACCCGTGCCGCCGGGCTCGTCGCGGGCGCTCTCGGCGAGCTCTGGGCGCCCTCGTTGTTCTCCTCGACCCGCTGCGTGGTGGTGCGCGGTCTGGAGGACCTGCCCGACGAGTCCGTCGACGGCCTGCTCGACTACGCCGCGACCCCCGTCGACGACGTCGCGCTCGTGCTCGTGCACGGTGGTGGTCCGAAGGGCTCGGGGATGCTGACCAAGCTGCGCAAGCTCTCCTCGGTGACGGAGGTCAAGTCGGAGGAGCTGCGGGCCTCGGAGTACCCCGGGTTCGTCGCCGCCGAGGTGCGGGCG
>JAICSK010000056.1 GCA_025936915.1 Nocardioides sp. | reverse complement strand
GGCCAGGGTCAGCCTGGGCTACATCTCCGAGATCGAGCGCGGCCAGAAGGAAGCGTCCTCGGAGCTGCTGGCCTCGCTGTGCTCGGCGCTCGACGCTCCCCTGTCCGAGGTGCTGCGCGACGTCTCCGCGGCCGTCGCGGTCGAAGAGGCCGCGAGCGCCCCGACGCCGATCTCGACGCGCCGTCCGGTCGTGGCCTCGGCAGCGTGACGGACCCCGACGCCGTGTCCCATGCCGAAGAGGCTCGCCCTCCGGTCCCGCCGTTCAGCCGCGACGACGCGGTCACGAAGGTACGGCGCGCGGAGGACGCCTGGAACACCCGCGACCCGGTGCGCGTCTCCCTCGCCTACACGCCCGACAGCCGGTGGCGCAACAGGTCGGAGATCTTCGCCGGCCGCGACGCGATCGTCGAGTTCCTCACCCGCAAGTGGGCCAAGGAGCTCGACTATCGGCTGATTAAGGAGATGTGGGCGTTCGGCGACGACCGGATCGCCGTCCGGTTCGCCTACGAGTGGCACGACCACGACGGCGCGTGGTTCCGCTCCTACGGCAACGAGAACTGGCAGTTCGACGAGCGCGGCCTGATGGCGAGGCGGCACGCCAGCATCAACGACATCGCCATCGACGAGGCCGACCGGTTGTTCCACTGGGACCTCTCCGAGCCCCGCCCTTCCGACCATCCCGGTCTGAGCGAGCTCGACCTCTGACCCAGGGCGGTCCCACCGGCAACAACGGCGCCGCCACCGTCGTCTCAGAGGCGTGTCCCGTCGTCCGCTCCTCGCCGCCGGGCTGCTCGTGCTGTCGAGCGGCCTGCTCGCCTGCGGCAACCGTGTCTCCGCGCCCAGCGCCGCCCGCCCTCCGACGCCCCCGGTCGCCGTCGTCACCTCCACGGCACCGGTCACGCCGACCCGGGCGCCCGCGACCTTCGCCCACCCTCGCGCCGGCGCGGCCCTGCCGGACGGTTTCGTGCCCCAACGGCTGCGGCGCGGAGAACGACCACCGCAGTTCGTGGTGGTCAGCTTCGACGGCGTGGGGTGGCACGAGCAGTGGCAGCACTGGATGTCCGTGGCGCGTCGGGTGCCGTTCCGGTTCACCGGCTTCCTCTCCGGCACCTACCTGCTCAGCGACGCCACCCGCGACCACTACCACCCGCCGTACTACGCGGTCGGCACCTCCGAGATCGGCTGGAACACCCCGGCCGACGTGCCGGTCGAGATCGACGACCTCGACCGCGCGCTGGCGGCCGGGATGGAGATCGGCACGCACTTCAACGGCCACTTCTGCGCCTCGGCGGGTCTGCCCAGCGGTGGCGACACGTGGACGACCCGCGACTGGGACGTCGAGCTGGACCAGTTCTTCCATCTCGTCAGCGACTACCGCTCCGACAACGCGCTGCCGCGCTCGGCCCACCTCGACCTGACCGCCGCCGACGTCACCGGTGATCGGACGCCGTGCCTCGAGGGACATCCGGAGGCGCTCTACCCGGCGCTGGCCGCGCACGGCTTCAGCTACGACGCCTCCTTCACCCGCCCATCGATGACCTGGCCGACCCGCGACCCCCGCACGGGTCTGTGGCAGCTCGGGATGACCACGTTCCCGATGCACGGCACCGGGCACCCGGTGACGACGATGGACTACAACTACTTCTTCACCCAGCGGGGAGGCGTCGACGGCACCACGGCTCAAGCCCTGACAGACCAGCAGCAGGTGCTCGCGACGTACGACGACCTCTACCGGCGGTCACGGCACGGCAACCGCGCGCCGGTGATCCTGGGCAACCACTTCAACGACTGGAACCACGACGCCTACCGCAACGCGCTGACGTCGTTCGTGCTGAACACCTGCGGGCGTCCGCAGACGGAGTGTGTGCCCTTCCGCGACCTGGTCGCCTGGCTCGACGTGCAGAGCCCGGCGACGCTGGCCCGGCTTCACCGGATCGGCTGACAGCTGGGGCACCGGACGGTGACCCGCTCACGACCGGGCTCGCCGAGCACGCTCTCGACGATCGGCGTACCGCAGCGACGGCAGGGCCGGCCGGCGCGGCCGTAGACCCAGAAGGTGCGGCCTCGGCGGAGGTCGCCGGTGGTCGACTGCACCGCCCGGTGCCGGTTGAGGTCGAGCATCTGATGGGCGCGTCGCACCAACCGGGCGAGGTCGGGCACCTGGCCCACGGGCGTCTCGGGAGCAACCCCGGCGATGAAGCAGAGCTCGTCGGCGTACATGTTCCCGATGCCCGCCAGCCTCGTCTGGTCGAGCAGCGCCTCCTTGACCCGGCGGGCCGGCTGCTCCCGGAGCCGGTGGGCGGCCTCGTCGGGATCCCAGTCGGGGCCGAGCAGGTCGGGACCGAGATGGCCGACGACCTCGGACTCCTTCTCGCGTGGGAGGAACTCGACGATGCCGAGCTGGAAGCCGACGGCGAGCGCGTCGGCGGTCTCGAGCACCACCCTGGCGGTGTGAGCGGGGCGGGGCCAGCGCTGTCCGGGCTCGAGGATCCGCCAGGACCCCTCCATCTTCAGGTGGGTGTGCAGCGTCCAGGGGTGGTCGGCGTCGATCCGGGTGAGCAGGTGCTTGCCGCGCGAGACGGTCTCGACCACCGTGGCGCCGGCGAGGTCCCACGTGGCGTACGCCGGCACCCGGACGTCGGTGCGCGTCAGCACCCGGCCCGACAGCGCACGGTCGAGCTGCCGCGCCGCGCGCCAGACGGTGTCGCCCTCAGGCACGCAACCTCAACCCGCGCGGCGTCGAGACGAACCCCGCGGCGTCGAGGGCCTCGCGGAGGGGGGTCGAGCCGCCGCCGAGGATCTGCTCGCCGTCGGCCTTCTCCACGGTCATCCGGCCCAGAGCACCACGGCGTCCGGCCTCCGAGAGCGACAGGGCGGCGGGACGGAGGAGCGCGGCGTCGTCGGACCACGTCAGCAGGGTGCGGCCCCCTCGCTCGACGTAGAGCGTGAGGGCTCCGTCGACCAGCACCACGAGGGCTCCGGCCTTGCGCCCGGGGCGATGACCGCCCGAGGCCTCGCGTTCGGGCCAGGGGAGCGCCGCCCCGAACGGGTTGGCCGGGTCGGTGGCAGCCAGGGTGACGGCCTCGGGCTTGTCGTGGTCGCCGCCGGCCTCGGTGAAGGTGCGCAGCCGGTCGATCGCCCCGGCCGTGCCGAACTGGGCTGCACCCAGCCCCTCGACGAAGTAGCCGCGACGGCACCGGCCCGAGTCCTCGAACGCGGAGAGCACCTTGTAGACCGCGGCGAATCCGCCGGCGGTGCGCTCGGACATCACCGCACCTCGGGTGACGACGCCGTACCGTTCGAGCGTCCGCTCGGCGGTCGCGTGGGCACGCCGGGTCGGGTCGAGGTCGACCTCGGGCAGGAGGGCCCAGCGTCCCGTGGTGGTGGGCGGGGGCGGCCTCAGGCCCGGGCGCACGGGGCGGGCCCGCGGTGCGCTGCGCCGGGCGCGATGGGTGCCCGACCCGGCGCCTGTCAGGGCACGAAGCGGAGCGAAGGTGTCGTTGGTGACGCGTCCGGACCAGACCAGGTCCCACACAGCGTCGGCGAGCTCGCGGTCCTTGGCCCCGGTGACCGCCTGGAGCTGGCGGAAGAACCACGCCCCGCCGGGCGTCAGCGCGTCGAGGACCGCCTGGTGCAGCTCGGAGCCGTCGGCGTCCTCCGGCACCGGCAGGGTCAGCGGCGCCTGGTCGCCGAGGTGGAGCGAGACCCAGCCGTCGGTGCCGGGCAGGGTCGCGTGGCCGACCCACGTGACCTCACCCGAGGCCATCAGCTCGTCGAGGAGGGCCGGCTCGTAGTCGGCGATGCGGCTCGGGAGGATCAGGGACTCCCAGGCCGATGCCGGAGCGGCGTATCCGGCGAGCTGGTCGACCACCTGGAGCAGACCGTCGACACCGCGCGGACCACGGCGCGGCCGGTCGACGTGCTGCCACGCGAGCAGGAACCTGCCCAGCGCGGACGGCTCGACCGGCTCGACCTCGCGGCGCAGTCGGGCGAGGGAGCGGCGACGCAGCAGCCGGAGAACCTCCGCGTCGCACCACTCCGCGCCGGTGCCGGCCGGCCGGAACTCGCCCTCGAGCACCCGGCCCTGGGCCCCGAGACGTTGAAGCGTGTGGCGGACGACGGCGGCTCCCAGGCCGAGCCGTCGGGAGACTTCTGCGACGGTGAACGGCCCGTGCGTGCGGGCGTAGCGGCCGACCAGATCGGCCAGGGGGTCGTCGACCGACTCGGTGAAGGCGTCGGGCACGCCCGGTGGGACGGGTACGCCGAGCCCGTCGCGCAGGCGCCCGACGTCCTCGATCGCGGCCCACCGCTCCTCGCCGGCCATCCGTACGGCGACCGCGCGGCGAGCGTCGGCCAGCGCCGCCAGCCAGTCGAGCACGTCGGCGCCCTCGAGGCTGCGCTCGGCCACCTCGTCGGCGGTGACCGGCCCGAGCCAGCGGAGCAGGTCCGCGACCCCCTCGGCATCCCGGACGCGGCGCTCGGGATCGGTGCGCTGCAGCATCGCCTCGACCTCGGTCAGCACCTCGGGGTCGAGCAGCTCGCGCAGCTCGGCCCGCCCGAGCAGCTCGGCCAGCAGGCCCTGGTCGAGGGCGAGCGCCGCGGCTCGGCGCTCGGCGATGGGGGAGTCCCCCTCGTACACGAACTGGGCGACGTAGCCGAACAGCAGCGTGCGGGCGTACGGCGACGGCTGGTGGGTGTCGACGTCGTGGATGCCGACCTCGCGGCGCTGCACCCGTCGCATCAGGCCCACCAGGGCGGGCAGGTCGTAGACGTCCTGGAGGCACTCGCGGACGGCCTCGAGCACGATCGGGAACGAGGGATACTTGCCGGCGACCTCGAGCAGGGCCGCGCTCCGCTGGCGCTGCTGCCACAGGGGTGAACGGCGCCCGGGGTCGCGGCGCGGGAGCAGCAAAGCCCGGGCCGCACACTCGCGGAACCGCGACGCGAACAGCGCCGAGCCCCCGACCTCCTGGGTGACCAGGTCGTCGATCTCGTCGGGCTCGAACGCGATCACGTCACCGGTCGGTGGGTCGGCATCGGTGTCGGGGATGCGGATCACGATGCCGTCGTCGGAGGCCATGGCCTGGCCGTCCACGCCGTACCGCTCGCGCAACCGGGCGTTGATCGCCAAGGCCCACGGTGCATGGACCGGGGTGCCGTAGGGGGAGTGGACGACCAGCCGCCAGTCGCCCAGCTCGTCGCGGAACCGCTCGACCACCAGCGTGCGGTCGCTCGGCAGCACGCCCGTCGCCTCGACCTGCTCATGGACATAGCCGACCAGGTTGCCGGCGGCCCACGAGTCGAGACCGCGCTCCTCGGCAGCCGCGACCGCCGCGTCGCGCTTCGCCGCTCCGAGGTCGCGGGTGAACGCCCCGATGGCTTCGCCGAGCTCGGCGGGACGCCCCAGGGCGTCGCCCTTCCAGAACGGCAGGCGACCGGGTACGCCGGGGGCGGGGGTCACCATGACGCGGTCGTGGGTGATGTCCTCGATCCGCCAGCTGGTGGCGCCCAGGGCGAAGACGTCGCCGACCCGGGACTCGTAGACCATCTCCTCGTCGAGCTCACCGACGCGTCGTCCGGGCCCGCTCTGCTCATTTCCGGCGCCGACGAGGAAGACGCCGAACAGGCCGCGGTCGGGGATCGTGCCGCCGCTGGTGACGGCCAGTCGCTGGGCGCCCGGACGGCCGGACAGCAGGCCGGTGACCCGGTCCCAGACGATGCGGGGTCGCAGCTCGGCGAACTCGTCGCTCGGGTAGCGCCCGCTCAGCAGGTCGAGGGTCGCATCGAACGCCGAGCGCGGCAGGCCGGTGTAGGAGGCGGTACGACGGACCAGGTCGAACAGGTCGTCGGCGGCCCACGGCTCCATCGCCAGGGCGGCGACGACCTGCTGGGCGAGGACGTCGAGCGGGTTGGTGGGGACGCGGAGCGCCTCGATCTGCCCGTCGCGCATGCGCTGCACCGCGACGGCGGTCTGGGCCAGATCGCCGCGGTGCTTGGGGAACAGCACGCCGCGGCTCACCTCGCCGACCTGGTGACCGGCGCGGCCGACCCGCTGGAGCGCACTGGCCACGCTCGGGGGTGACTCGATCTGGATCACGAGGTCGACGGCGCCCATGTCGATGCCCAGCTCGAGGCTGCTCGTGGCGACCACGCAGGGCAGCCGGCCGCGCTTGAGGTCGTCCTCGATGATCGCCCGCTGCTCCTTGGACACCGAGCCGTGATGGGCCTTGGCGATCACCGGCGCCGCGGCGAACGACGTGCCCGACTGCGCCATCACCTGCGCCGGTGGCTCACCCTCGCGGTCGACCTCGACACCGGCCCGCTCGGCCGCGATCTCGTTGAGCCGGGCCGTCAGCCGCTCGGCCAGTCGGCGCGAGTTGGCGAAGACGATGGTCGAGCGGTGTTGCCCGATCAGGTCGGCCACGTGCTGCTCGACGTGGGGCCAGATCGAGGTGGCCTCGCGTCCCTCGTCGGCGCGCTCCCCGGAGTCGTCGTACTGCCCGGGCTGGGTCATGTCCTCGACCGGGACGACGACCTTCAGGTCCCACTCCTTGACCGAGGGTGGAGCGACGACGTCGACCGGCGCGGTGCCGCCGAGGAACCTCGCCACCTCGTCCAGCGGCCGCACGGTCGCCGACAACCCGATCCGTTGGGCCGGGGTGGGCAGCAGCGCGTCGAGGCGCTCGAGGCTGAGCCCGAGGTGCGTGCCACGCTTGGTGCCGGCGACGGCGTGCACCTCGTCGACGATCACGGTCTCGACCCCGCGGAGGCTCTCGCGGGCCTGGCTGGTGAGCATCAGGAACAGCGACTCGGGAGTCGTGATCAGGATGTCGGGCGGCGTGCGCGCCAACGTCCGACGTTCGGCTGCCGGGGTGTCGCCCGACCTGATGCCGACACTCACGTCCGGCAGCGGGGCACCGAGCCGCTCGGCGGTCTGCCGGATGCCGGTGAGCGGTGCCCGCAGGTTGCGCTCGACGTCGACGGCGAGGGCCTTGAGCGGCGAGATGTAGAGGACGCGGGTTCTCTTCTCCGTGGGAGCGGGCTCGTACATGAGCCGGTCGATCGCCCAGAGGAACGCCGAGAGCGTCTTGCCCGAGCCCGTCGGCGCCACCACCAGCGCGTGCCGCCCCTGGCTGATCGCCTCCCAGGCACCGGCCTGAGCCGCGGTCGGCTCGGCGAACGCCGCCCGGAACCACTCCCGTGTCGGCGCGCTGAACCGGCCGAGCGCGTCGATGGGAGCGGTCATGCGCCCATCCTTGCTCACCCCACCGACATCGCCGAGAGTGCAGGAATGGCGGTCGGCACCGATGAGTTCTCGCGCCGGTCCTCGTCATGACGTCCATGAGCGGAGACCAGGCGCACGGCGAAGACCTCGATCTGGTGCGGAACGGCGACGAGGTCACGTTCGGCGTGACCCGGGAGACGATCGAGCTCGCCTATCTGCCGTTGATCCAGCTGCTCCCGCCCAACCAGCGTGCGGTGCTGGTGCTCCGCGACGTGCTCGGCTGGACGGCGGCCGAGACCGCCGACCTGCTCGACACCAGTGTCCCGAGCGTGACCAGCGCCCTCCAGCGTGCCCGCGACACGCTCGGACGCAGACGCGTGAGCGACGAGCCTCTCGAGCCGACCCGACCGACCTCGGAGGAGCGGTCGCTGCTCGATCGCTACATGGAGGCCCAGCGGCGAGCCGACACTGCCGCGCTCACGTCGATGCTGAAGGCCGACGTGCAGTTCACGATGCCGCCTCAACCCCTCTGCGTGGCCGGGCGCCGTGCTGTCGGGGACTTCTTCGCGGATGCGCTACGCACCGCCGGCAGGGTCCTCCTCGTGGAGACCACGGCCAACCGATCGCCGGCGGCTGCCACTACCTCCTGGCACCCGGCGACGACACCTACCGTGCGCTGTCCCGCGCCGTGCCACCCGGCGCTGCCCGGCCGAGGCGATCGCTGTCTCCTGACCGCTCGCACGGGGGAACGTCGGGTCACGGCTCGGGGACACTTCCCGGGCCGCGACCTCGTACGAGGGCAGATGAGCGTTCTCGTCGTCAAGGTCACCGCGGACGCGGCGGCATTCCGGAAGGCGCGGGTCGACCGCGCGGAGGAGTTCGCCTCGAGCGGTGAATGTGCGCGAGCCGCCGGGGGATCCACCACCGGTGCCGACAGGTCGCCGCCGGAGATCACGGTCACCGAGGCCGTCTCCTCGCCGGACGAGTTCTGACCAGCTCCCGGCGCCAGGTGCTCGCGCGGGGTGTCGGGTCCGAGGCTTCTCCACAGATTCCGTGTCCGACCTGGACGGCTGTCGCCGGGCTGCTCTAGAATCGAACACATGTTCGAGCGACTCGGGATTCACGCGGTGATGGTCGACGCCGAGCGTGTGCGCGCGTGGACGGCCGACGTCGACCACGCGGCGGATCCGGGCGACAACGCGGCGCGGCTCGAGCTCATCCGTGCGCTGGAGGAGCTGAAGTGCGCGGCCGAGGGGCTTCAGGCGGACCTCGCCTTCGACGTCGACGCCGCGATGCGCGAGGTGGCGGCCGAGCGCGGCGTGCCCGAGGTGAGGCAGGGTCAGGGCGTGGCGGCCGAGATCGCCCTGGCCCGGCGTGAGTCGCTCCATCGAGGGGAGCAGCACCTGGGGCTGGCGAAGGTGCTGCGCGGTGAAATGCCGTTCACCCGAGAGGCGTTCCGAGCTGGGCGCCTCACCGAATGGCGGGCGACGATCATCGCCCGCGAGACCGCGTGCCTGTCCCGGAAGGACCGCCTCGAGGTCGACCGCCGCATCTCAGGAGACGCGGAGACGCTCGAGCAGATGGGCGATGGTGAGCTCGGCAACGCCGTACGCCGGCTCGCCTACCAGCTCGACGCCGAGGCGTGGGTGACGCGTCGTCGGACCGCCGAGTCCGAGCGCCGGGTCACGCTGCGGCCGACACCCGACGTGATGTCACGGCTGAGCGCCGAGCTGCCGGCCTCCCAGGGCGTCGCCGTGATCAAGACGCTGGGCGAGCACGCCGACTCGCTGAGGGCGAACGGCGACCCCCGCAGTCGCCAGCAACTCATGGCCGACACCCTGGTCGCCAGGCTGCTCGGCATCGAGCAGCCGACGAGGTTGCCTGTGGTCACCCACGTGGTCGTGGCCGACGATGTCCTGTTCGGCACCCGCGAGGAAGCCGGCCAGCTGACCGGCTACGGCCCGATCCCGGCCGAGCTGGCTCGTGAGCTGACAAAGGCGGCGAGCAAACAGGGCCTGGCCCAGCTGAGGCGCCTCTACGTGCGACCCGACTCCGGCCGGCTGGTGGCCGCGGACTCGAGAAGCCGCTGCTTCCCCGAGGGGCTGGGTGCGCTCATCGAGCTGCGCGACCAGGTCTGCCGCACTCCGTGGTGCGACGCGCCGATCCGCCACCGCGACCATCCAAACCCGGTCGTCGCCGGTGGCGAGACGAGTGAGGACAACGGCCAAGGTCTCTGCGAGGCCTGCAACTACGCCAAGGAAGCCATCGGGTGGCGGGTCCGACCGTCACCCGGCGACCGTCACACCCTGGAGATCACCACCCCGAGCGGCCGCACCTACCACTCGACCGCGCCACCCGCGCCTCGATGGAGGGTCGACCTGCACTTTCCGGTGCTGGTTGCCGCCTGACTCGGGGCCGCCTGGTGGCCCGGCCACGGGTGACGAGAAGCGCGAGCCCGAGAGGGGACCGCGCCGTCTACATGCGCACGACCGCGTCGGCCTCGACCTCGACCACCCAGCGCGGATCGAGCAGCCCGGCCACGATCACCATCGTGCTGGCCGGCCGCACCGCGCCGAACACCTCCCCGTGAACGGCGCCGACCGCCTCGGCGACGTCGGGGGCCACGACGTACTGCCGAGTGCGTACGACGTCCGCGACGCCCGCGCCGAGCTCCTGGAGGGCGGCGACGACGATCTCCCAGCACCGCCGGGCCTGTACAGCCGGGTCGGGGTCGACCTGACCGTCCGGCCACACCGGGGCGGTGCCGCTGACCGACACCGTCGGCCCGAGGCGCACCGCACGGCTGAACCCGATCGTGTCCTCGTACGCCGAGCCGGACCGAGCATGTCGACGTTCCATGTTGCGAGGCTAGCGACCGGTCAGCCCAGCGCGCTCCAGTGCCGTCCATCGTCTGCGCTCCGCAGGATCTGGTCGTTGGGGGTGAGGATCACCAGATGCTGACCCGATGCCGCGATGTCGACGAGTCCGGGCGTCGGAGCGATGGACAGCGCGACCGGTACTGCGCCCTGCGGGGTCACCAGGAAAGCCTGGTCGTTGCCGAGGTGGATCTGGTTCTCGTGACCCAAGGGGTTGACCCGGGTTTCGCCCGTCGAGGTGGCGGGGAAGAACAGGTCCCGAAATCTCGGCGATCCGTCGGTGACCGGCGGGCCGACCAGCTCACCCGCACCGACCCGGTGCCCGCCCGGGCCGCAGATGCTGACCTTCTGCGCCCGGCCCCGGAACGGCGCGGTCTGGGGCAGGCACCGAACTGTCACCCGCCTCCACGGCCCCGTGCCGTCTCCGAGGTAGTAGTGCTGAACCATTCGGTAGGAGCCGTGACTCCGCTGGCGTTGGTAGTCGTCCCCCCCGCTCCGGATCGGAATGGCGACTCTCGAGTCTGGTAGGACGGCCGCGATCGTCTGGTCGGCGTGGTCCGGCACTCGGACGCGCGTCCAGGCGTCGCGCCCGGTCGGGGTGCGCCACAGCTGGAAGGCACCATGCCTGGCCATCCTTGCCCACGTGAAGGACGGGCCCGCTGACACGTCGAGGTCGTTCCGATCCGGGTCGGTGCCTCCCGGCAGTGTCGTCACGGCTGCCCAGGTGACACCTCCGTCGTGGGTCGACCAGAGGCGCGAGCCCCAGGCCCAGCCGTCGTCGCCGTTCGGTGCCATCTCCAGTGACAAGATCGGGCCATAGGGTCTGGCCCCTCGCGAGGCATCGTGGACCGTCGCGAGACGGCTCCAGGTACCCGCGTCGCCCGCCTTCCAGAGAGTGCTGCACGGCCGGGTACAGCCCTGGTTCCCGATCACCTTGAACGCCGTCCCCGACGCGTCCACCGAGATCGCCATGGTCCGGTGCGCGACGCCCGCCGGGTGACCCACCGGAGAGGACGTGCGATGCCGCCAGCTCACACCACCGCCGACCAGGGCCACAGAGGCCACCGCTGCGGCGACCACCACCACTGTCCGAGCGCGCCTGCGACGCGCGACATCTCGTCGAACGCCATCGAGAAGGTCGTCGACCGAACGTCGGTCGGTGTGGTCGTGGAGCGCTGCACGCAGGCGCGTCTCGAGGTCGGTCATCGGTCCTCCTCCGGGTCGGTGAGCAGCTCGCGGAGCCGCTGCATGGCGGCACTGGCCTGACTCTTGACGGTGCCGATCGAGCACCCCATCAGCGACGCGGTCTGCGCCTCTGTCTGGTCGGCGAGGTAGCGCAGGGCGATCACGGTGCGCTGGCGGGGAGGCAGCTGCCGCATCGCCGACCACAGTGCCTGGTCACGCACCCGGTCGGCGACCGCCGTCTCGGGTGGCTCGCCGGTCAGTCGCTCGCGGCGCAGGGCACGCCAGACCGAGATGTTGCGGTGGACCATCACGGTGCGGACGTAGCCCTCGGGGTCGTCGGCCCGGATCCGATCCCACCGCGGCAGGGTGCGGGCCAGCGCGTCCTGCACCAGATCGGCCCCGCGGTCCTCGTCGCCGGTCAGGGCGCGCCCGAAGCGCAGCAGACCGGCGAAACGAGCGTGCACGAAGTCGTCGAACGTGACGACCTGTCGTCGAGTCGACTGCACGCTCACACTCCCGAGGACGCGCGACCGCCCCCGAAGGTTGGGTGGCGCGGAAACGGATTGTCCCACTGTCGGTGCGGGTTTGTAGGGTCGGTCATCGTGTCCGACTCGATGATCCACGCGCGCGACCTGCGGAAGTCGTTCACCGACAAGGCCGGCCACGTCGTCGAGGCGGTGAGGGGCATCGACATCGACGTACGACGGGGCGAGGCGTTCGGCTTCCTCGGGCCCAACGGCGCGGGCAAGTCCTCGACGATGCGGATGATCGCGGCCGTCTCGCCGGTCAGTGGGGGAGAGCTGCGCATCCTCGGGCGAGATCCGGCCGAGCATGGTCCGGCGATCCGGTCGCGGCTCGGGGTCTGTCCGCAGGAGGACACCCTCGACAACGAGCTGAACGTCTTCGACAACCTCTACATCTACGGCCGTTACTTCGGCATTCCCAAGCGCGAGGTCCGCGAGCGCGCGGAGGAGCTGCTGGAGTTCGTCCAGCTGACCGACAAGAGGTCGGCCAAGGTCGAAGGCCTGTCGGGCGGGATGAAGCGCCGACTGACCATCGCGCGCTCGCTGATCAACCGTCCGGAGATCCTGCTCCTCGACGAGCCGACCACCGGGCTCGACCCCCAGGCCCGGCACATCCTGTGGGATCGGCTGTTCCGGCTCAAGCAGCAGGGCGTCACGCTGGTGATCACCACGCACTACATGGACGAGGCCGAGCAGCTCTGCGACCGGCTCGTCGTGATGGACCGCGGGGTGATCGCCGCCGAGGGCTCGCCGCTCGAGCTGATCCGTGCACACTCGACCCGCGAGGTGTCCGAGCTCCGGTTCCCTGTCGGCGACCACGAGGCGACGGCGGAGAAGGTCGCCGACCTGGGCGAACGGGTCGAGGTCCTGCCCGACCGGATCCTGGTCTACAGCGACGACGGCGAGCACGTGCTCGAGCAGGTGCACGACCGAGGCCTGCGTCCGATCGCGACCTTGGTACGCCGAAGCACGTTGGAGGACGTCTTCCTCCGGCTGACCGGCCGGACGCTGGTGGACTGATGAGCGCGACCGCGGAGCCGACCCTGAGCCGTGACGACCACCGGCTGTCGTCGTGGCGCGGCGTGGTCCGCCAGTACGACTACCACTGGACCGTCTACAAGCGCACCTGGAAGTCGTCGATCGTCTCCTCGTTCCTCTCGCCGCTGCTCTACGTGCTCGCGATGGGGGTGCTGCTCGGCGGGTTCGTCCACGTCGGGGCCGCCCGCCTGGGCGGCGCGCCGTCGTACCTCGCCTTCATCGTGCCGGGGTTGATCGCGGCCCAGGCGATGCAGACGGCGGTGTTCGAGACGACGTACCCCGTGATGGGCGCCCTGAAGTGGCACAAGAGCTTCTGGGCACAGCTCGCCAGCCCGCTGGAGGCGCGCGACCTGGCCAACGCGATGCTGGCGTTCACCCTGTTCCGTGTCGGCTCGACGTGCGGGGTCTACTTCCTGGTGATGTCGCCGTTCGGGGTGTTCGGCACCTGGTGGGGCCCGGTCGCCGCGTGGCCGGCGACCATGTTGGTCGGGATGACCTTCGCGACCTGGACGTTCGCGTTCAGTGCCTTCGTCGAGGGGCCCGACTCCTTCGGCCTGATCTTCCGGCTCGGGCTGATCCCCCTGTTCCTCTTCTCCGGATCCTTCTTCCCCATCAGCAACCTCGGACCGGTACTCGAGTGGGTGGCGAGGCTGACCCCGCTCTGGCACGGCGTCAACCTGACCCGGATGCTGTGCCTCGGCCACCTCGACTGGCCGACGGCCGCGATCAACGTCGCGGTGCTCGTGGTGCTGCTGGTGGCCGGCTGGCGCACGGCGGTCCGCTCACTGACCCGGAGGACGGCGCTGTGAGCGCGCCCGCCGTGCCGGCCGGCAGCCCGCTGCGTCCGTGGGAGGGCACCCGGCTGCTCGTCCTGCGCAACTACGTCACCTACCGACGGCAGTGGAAGCTCTTCGCGACGGGGTTCCTCGAGCCGGTCTTCTACCTGTTCTCGATCGGCATCGGTGTCGGCAAACTGATCCACGCATTCGAGCTCAACGGCCACTCCATCCCCTACGCCGAGTTCGTCGCGCCCGGCATGCTGGCGGCGTCGGCGTTCAACGGCGCCCTGCTCGACTCGACGTTCAACGTCTTCTTCAAGCTCAAGTACGAGAAGCTGTACGACCAGATGCTGGCGACGCCGCTGACGACGTCCGACGTCGCGCGGGGCGAGATCATCTGGGGCCAGCTGCGTGGCGCGTCGTACTCGGTCGCGTTCCTGCTGGTGATGTGGGCGCTGGGGCTCGTGCACTCCTGGTGGGCGGTGCTCGCGCTGCCGGCGACTCTGCTGATCGGGTTCGCGTTCTCGGCGGTGTGCATGGGGCTGACGACCTGGATGACCTCCTGGCAGGACTTCGAGAAGATCACCCTCGTCCAGCTCCCGATGTTCCTGTTCTCCGGCACGTTCTTCCCGGTGAGTAGGTTCCACGGAGTGCTGCGGTGGGTGGTCGAGTGCACGCCGCTCTATCGCGGCGTGGTGCTCTGCCGGGAGCTCACGACCGGCGCGCTGAGCTGGGAGTCCGGCGTCTCGGTGGTCTACCTGGTCGTGATGGGTCTGATCGGTCTGGTCGTCGTACGCCGGAGACTCGACATCCTCCTGCTGACCTGACCTGACTAGGTTGGTCGGGGTGACCTCGCGTGCCGATGTGGCCGTCATCGGCGGCAGCGGCTTCTACTCCTTCCTCGACGAGCCCGAGGAGGTCGCGGTCGAGACGCCGTACGGCGAACCGTCGGGCCCCGTGTCTGTCGGACAGGTCGCCGGGCGGAGGGTCGCGTTCCTGCCACGGCACGGTCCGGGCCACGAGTTCCCGCCCCACCTGATCAACTACCGCGCCAACCTGTGGGCGCTGCGGTCGCTCGGCGTCCTCCAGGTGCTCGCGCCGTGCGCGGTCGGAGGCCTGCGCCCCGAGGTCGCTCCCGGCGACCTGCTCGTGCCCGACCAGCTCGTCGACCGCACCTCCGGCCGGGCTCGCAGCTACGTCGAGCGGAGCGCGGTGCACCTGCCGTTCGCCGACCCGTACTGCCCCCGCCTCTCGACCGCGCTGGCAGCCACAGACGGCGTACGCCGAGGTGGGACGATGGTGGTCATCGACGGGCCACGCTTCTCGACCCGCGCCGAGTCTCAGGAGTACGCCTCCCGCGGGTGGACCTTGATCAACATGACCGCTGCCCCCGAGGCCGCGCTGGCCCGGGAGCTGCGGATGTGCCTGGCCGCGATCGCTCTGGTCACCGACATGGACGCGGGGGCAGAGCCCGAGCAGGGGGTGCACCAGGCAGACGTGTTCGCGCTCTTCGCCGAGAACACCGAGCGGTTGAAGGCGCTCCTGGCCAGGGTCATCGCCGACCTGCCGGACCCCGACGGATGCACCTGCGCCTCGTGGGCCGACGGTCTCGAGCTGACCTACGAGATCCCCGGCTGAAGCATCGGGTGAATCGCCTCACCGATTCGGCGGGTTCCGGATGACGCTGCCCGCGCGCGTGAGTCAGGATGTGCCCGTGACCCCCGACCCGACGACCCTCCAGCCCGACACCAAGGACTGGACCTGGGTCCTCGAACGGCCCTGCGACGAGTGCGGCTTCGAGGCGGCGGCGTTCGACCGGAACCAGATTCCGCGCGCCTTCCGCAGGAACGCGCACGTGTGGTTCGCCCTGCTGGCCGACCCGAACGCGGGCGAGCGAACCCGGCCCGACCGCTGGTCGACGCTGGAGTACGCCTGCCACGTGCACGACGTCCACCAGATCTACCACGACCGGGTCTCGCAGATGTTGACCGACGACGACCCGCTCTTCGAGAACTGGGACCAGGACCGCTCCGCCGAGGAGGGTCGGTACGGCGAGCAGCTGCCGTCGATCATCGGGCCGACGCTGGTCGCCTCGGCGTACGCGATCAGTGACCTGTACGCCTCGGTGCCGCCGCTGTCGTGGCACCGACCTGGCCGTCGCAGCGACGGCCACCGGTTCACCATCGAGTCGCTCGCGCGCTACCAGCTGCACGACGTCGTCCACCATCTCCACGACGTCCGGCACGCCTCCCGTGCCGCCACGGTCCGGGCTTACGACGCCTCGGCCGCCGACTACGGCGTCGCGACGGCGGACATGCCGGCAAGCGTGCGGACGGCCATCGACCGGTTCGCGGCTCGGCTGCGGCCGGGCGCCCGGGTGCTGGAGGTCGGCAGCGGGTCGGGTCGCGACGCCCAGGTGCTCGAGAGCGCGGGGCTGTCGGTGCGACGCACCGACATCACCCCGGCGTTCGTGAACCTGATGCGGGACGCCGGCTACGAGGCCGACGTCGTCGACCCCGCGATCGACGACCTGACCGATCCGGCCGCGCCCGGGACGCCGTACGCCGGGGTGTGGGCCGACGCGAGCCTGCTCCACGTCGACCGCGACGAGCTGCCACTGGTGCTCAGCCGCCTGGCCGACGCGACGGAGCCCGGCGGCGTCCTGTTCGCCGCCGTGAAGGAGGGCGACGGCGAGGACTGGTCCATCCACGGCAACGTCACCGCTCCACGCTTCTTCACCTACTGGCGCGAGGAACCCCTGCGGTCGGTGCTGAGTGGCGCCGGCTGGCGGGTGGAGCAGGTGGAGCACGAGACCGGCGACCGCGGGGAGAGCTGGCTCCAGGTCACCGCCGTTCGCGCATGATGATGCCGTGAGGCACACGGAGTTCTGGGAACGGATGGAGTCCGCCCTCGGGCCGGCCTATGCCCACGCCTGGGCCGACCAGTTCGTCATCGGCGAGCTGGGGGAGCGCACCGTCCGTGAGGCACTCGACGCCGGCGAGCCGCCCAAGGCCGTCTGGGCCGCGGTGTGGCGGGCCCTCGAGCTACCGGCCTCGGAGCGGTAGGCCCGGGCTCAGGACTCCGTGGCCAGGCGTACGCCGAAGCCGACCAGCACCAGACCCGTGAGGGCGTCGAGCCGGCGGCGGATGCCGGGGGAGCGCATCCATGCCGAGACCGTCCCGGAGAGCGCGATCAGGCCGACGAAGTAGAGCGCGGTCAGCACCGCGAACCAGGCGCCCAGGGCGAACGTCGTCCAGCCGACCGAGTACCCGTGGGGCACGAACCCGGGCAGGAAGCTGACGAAGAAGACGCCGACCTTCGGGTTGAGCAGGTCGGTCACGAAGCCGGCGGCCAACCCCGATCCGCCCAGCAGGGGCGCGGGCGCCATCGGACCGTCGCCCTCGGCCGCCACGACGGCGGCCGAACGTCGTACCGAGAGCAGTGAGCGCACCCCGATCCAGACCAGGTAGCACGCGCCGGCGATCTTGAGCGCGTCGTACCCCAGCCTGCTGGCCTGCAGCAGTGCCGAGAGGCCCAGTGCGGTGGCGCCGACCCAGACCACCAATCCACCGAGCACCCCGGCTGCGGTCGTCGCGCCGCCGCGGCGGCCGCCGCGCACCAGACCGCGCACCACCACCAGGCTGTCGGGGCCGGGCAGCAGCACGATCAGCACCGAAGCCAGCGTGAACGACGCGAACGGGAGCAGCACGGCCGCACCCTAGCCGCCGGCAGAGCCCGCGCCGGCCAGGATCCGCTTCTCGAACTCGCCCCACACCTGGTGGATCTCGAAGCCCAGCGCCACGTTGATCGCGACCATGTGCGCGTTGACCTCGGCGTTGCTGGTCTGGATGTAGGTCCGGTCGGAGAAGCGCTCCGCCAGGGTCCGCAGCTGGGCGCACTTCACCGCCATGCCGAGGCGGTGCCCGCGGTGGTCGGGGTGCACCAAGGTGCCGTACTGGTCGACGTGCCGGGACTCACCGCCGGGCACCGAGGCGTCGGCGTAGGCCACGACCGTCCCGTCGTGCAGGGCGAGGGCGGTCACCGCGGTCCGTCCCGCATCCGTGCGTTCGCGCTCGAGGGCCTCGAAGTCCTCGACGGTGTCCCGCGCGACCTCGAGCTCCAGGTCGCCGTGCGGCATCTCCACGAGCAGCAGGTTGCGGACGTCGACGTACGACGCGCGCAGGTCGTCCGGGATCCGGCCGACGACCGGCCGGATCTCGTAGCCCTCGTGGTACGGCGCCGCCTCGGCCGCGAGCCGGTCCAGGCGAGAGAGGTCGATCGGGAAGCAGAGGCGGCGCTCGATCTCGCTCATCGACAGCAGGTAGCCGTGGTGCTCGGCGAAGAGCCGGTTGCCGTGCTGGGCGTCGCCGATCCTCACGTGGGCACGGAGGACCTTGCGCCCCAGCGAGCGGGCGTGCTCCTCCATGTGGGCGAGCAGATGGGACCCGTATCCCCGGCGCCGCTGCCGGGGGTGGACCCAGAGCAGCATCCACGCCAGCTCGAGGTTGTCCTTGGTGCTCCCCATCAGGATCGCCTCGGCGACCATCTCGCCGTCGACGAAGGCCCCGAAGGCATCGAAGAGCTCCGGCGTGTCCGACGTCATCATCGCGATCCCGTCCTCGCGGGAGTAGAGCCCGGCGTCGGGGTCCTCGGCCAGCTCCGAGGCGGCGTACACGTCCTGGAAGCCGTCCATGTCGGCGTCGCTGGTCGGGTCGAGCGGACGCATCACGATGTCGGGCACGACGTTCACGGTGACGGCGGCGGGTCCGCCGGGCAACCGGATATTCCGGCGTGTCGACCGCGGATCGAACACGTGTTCGGCTTAGATGGTGGTGGCAGGAGATCGAGCTGACGGGTTCTCCACAGGTCGCACCGTACGACGGGCGGGCTGTCGGCGGCCGGGTCTAGCGTCTCGCACGACGACGAAGACCGCACCGAGTGGACAGTGAACAGCAGCACCGATCGGGGCAGGGGCCCCGGACAAGGACGGACAGACATGGCTGGAGACCGCGACCAGGCGCTCAACGTGGCGCTGGCGCAGATCGAGAAGCAGTTCGGCAAGGGCTCGGTGATGCGCCTGGGTGACGAGACCCGCGCGCCGCTCGAGGTGATCCCGACCGGCTCGATCGCCCTCGACGTCGCGCTGGGCCTCGGTGGTCTCCCGCGCGGCCGGGTGGTCGAGATCTACGGCCCGGAGTCGTCCGGCAAGACGACGGTCGCGCTGCACGCGGTGGCCAACGCCCAGCGGGCCGGCGGCATCGTCGCCTTCATCGACGCCGAGCACGCGCTCGATCCGGAGTATGCGAAGAACCTCGGCGTCGACACCGACGCACTGCTGGTCAGCCAGCCCGACTCCGGCGAGCAGGCGCTCGAGATCGCCGACATGCTGGGCCGCTCGGGGGCGCTCGACCTGGTCGTGATCGACTCCGTGGCCGCTCTGGTGCCGCGCGCCGAGATCGAGGGCGAGATGGGCGACAGCCACGTCGGTCTCCAGGCCCGGCTGATGAGCCAGGCGCTGCG
>JAICSK010000070.1 GCA_025936915.1 Nocardioides sp. | reverse complement strand
TTCTCGGGCCTGGTCTACATCGTCGCCACCTGGGCCCTCGCCACCGACCGGCGCCGGATCGCCCTGGTCACGATCTGCGTCGAGCTGACCGGCGTGCTCGTGATCGGGACCCTCAGCCACCCCTCCGACATCGACCGGGCAAGCGTGTGGTCCGACTACGGCAACGGTTACGGCTTCGTGCCCCTCGTCCTGCCCTTCATCGGCCTCTGGTGGCTCTGGCGCCTCGCGCGGCAGACAGCGGCGTGACGGCGACCCATCACCTGCCCGATCGACGTTCCTGGCCCTTCCCGGTGCTTCCTGGGGGTTCCAACGGCCAGTAAGCACCGGGCGGGCAACCGGCAGGCGGGCAGCCTGCGGCTCACAGCACCTTGGTGCCGTACATCTCCCCCAGCGGATCCGCGAGGAGCTCGAGCCGGGCACCGTCGGGGTCGCGGAAGTAGATCGACTTCTCGGACTCGACCAGGTACTCCACACCCGCGGCGTCGAGCTTGCCGCGCAGGTGGTCCCACTTCTCCTGGCTGACGGAGATGGCGAGATGGTGGAGCCCGCCGAGCACCTCGGCGTACGGCCCGAGGTCGAGGCCGGGCAGGTCGAAGAACGCCAGCAGGTTGCCGTGGCCGATGTCGAAGAAGAAGTGGTTGGAGCCCCGATAGTCACGGTTCTCGAAGATCTCCGTCAGCGGGAACTCCAGCAGTTCCTGGTAGAAGTCGATCGTCGTCCGGACGTCGGAGCAGATCAGCGCGAAGTGGTGCAGGCCCTGGGCGCTGCTCGCCGGCCGCTCGCCGGCGTCCTTCAGGTAGTCGGCCTTGATCCGCTCCCGCTCGGCGTTGATGGCCTCGAGATCGATGGTCATGTCTGGCTCCCCTCGGTGGTTGAACCATCAAACACCGAGCCGGCCCGCACCCGCCAGATCAGCGGCTACGACGTCGCGAGGTCGCCGCGGCGGCGCGCACGTAGAGCACCGAGAAGTCGCCGTCGCCGGACGGGACCTCCTTGAGCTCGAGTCGGGGCAGGTCTGCGACGAGGGTGCTCAGCTTGGAGTAGCCGTAGTTGCGCGAGTCGAACGTCGGGTTGGTGTTCACGACGTACGACCCGACGGCCGACAGTGGCGCCCAGCCGTCGTCCTTGGCGTTGGCCTCGACCGCCGGCAGGAGAAGCGTGGTGAGCTGCTGGACCTGGGTCCGTCTCGCCGTGGGCACCGCCGTGGTCGGCGCGGCCTTCTTCGTCGCCTTCTTCGCGACCTGCTTCGCGGCGGCCGTCTTCGTCGTGGCCGAAGCGTCACCGGAGACCGCGTCACCGACCAGGACCTCGACGTAGGTGAACTGGTCGCAGGCGTTCTGGAACGCCGCCGGCGTCTTCCGGGCGCCGATGCCGAAGACCCGCTTGCCCGACTCGCGCAACCGCATCGCCAGCCGGGTGAAGTCGCTGTCGCTGGAGACGATGCAGAAGGCGTCGACGGCGCCCGCGTAGAGCAGGTCCATGGCGTCGATCACCAGCGCGAAGTCGGTGGAGTTCTTGCCGACGGTGTAGGCGAACTGCTGCACCGGCTGGATCGCGTACGTCGCCAGGTCGGGCCGCCAGTTCTTCAGGTGCTCGCTGGTCCAGTCGCCGTACCCACGCTTGATGCCGAGCGTGCCGTGCCTGGCGATCTCGGCCAGGATCGCGCCGGTCCACTGATGGCTGATGTTGTCGCAGTCGATCAGGACGGCGACGCGGATGTCGTCGGTCATGACGCCCCCTCGTGGTCCGGCGGGAAGATGACGAGGGAACGGCCGCCCACGCCGCGCTGCATCCGCTCGAAGGCGGCCGGCACGTCGGCCAGCCCGATCCGGTCGGTGATGCTGGCGGCCAGGTCGAGGCTCCCATCGGCCACGTACCCCAACAGGCCCTCGATGTCACGTCGCGCGTCGGTGTTGCCGTAGATGCTGCTGACCAGGGTTCGCGAGAAGTGGAACAGCTCCAGCGGGTTGAACGTGACCTGCTGGTCCTTCGGACCGACGCCGACGATGACGCAGGTGCCGCCTCGGCGGCAGGCGGTCCAGGCCTGGCGGATCGTGGTCGCCGAGCCGACGCACTCGAGCGCCTGGTCCACACCACGGCCGTCGGTCAGGGCGCGCACCTGCCGGGCGAGGTCGGGCGAGGCGACCAGGAAGTCGGTCGCGCCGGCTGTTCGAGCCAGCTCCTGTTTCGCGTCGGAGACGTCGACGGCGATGATCCGGCCGGCGCCGGCGAGCCGGGCGCCGGTGACGGCCGACAGGCCGACCCCGCCCAGGCCGACGACCAGCACCGCATCGCCGGGCTGCACGTGGGCGGCGTTCTGCGCGGCTCCGACGCCGGTCAGGATCGCGCAGCCGAGGAGCGCCGACTCTGCCAGCGGTACGTCGTCGGGCAGCGGCACCACCGCGGTCGCGGTCACGACGACCTCCTCGGCCATGGCGCCGAGCCCGAGGCAGGCCTCGAACGGCGTGCCGTCGGCCAGCGTGCCGCCCGGGGAGCCGGTCCTCCCCTCGATCGTGGAGCAGAGCCACGGCTCGCCGTGGCCGCAGTGCCAGCAGGTCCCGCACGGCACCGCCCAGTTGAGCACGACGTGCCGGCCCAGCTCGATCCCGGCCGACGTCCCCGCCTCGACGACGACACCGGAGGCCTCGTGGCCGAGCACGACCGGGTACGCCGGACGCAGGGTGCCGTTGACCATCGACAGGTCGGAGTGGCACACGCCGACGCCCGCGATCCGCACCCGGACGTCACCGTCGCCCAGTGGCCGCAGCGTGACGTCCTGCACCTCGAGCTCCCCGGGAGCGGTCGCCACGAGAGCCTGGGTCATGCCCCGACCCTAGGCCGCACGCCTCTCAGGTGAGGAACCGAAGCGGCTGCTCCAGCAGACCTGCCAGATTCGCGAGCCAGCGCGCGGCCGCGGCGGCCCCGATGCGCTGGGCGTCACACGACAGCGAGATCGTCATCACGCGGCCCGGCACCAGCCGGCCACCGTCGACCACGGGCCGCACCACGACCGACCCGAGCGTCAGCACGGCCGGATGGCTCGGCGTCGCGTCGAGGAAGCCTTCGGCCACACCCTCGGTGCCGAGGTCGGCGATCGTCACCGAGGCGGGCGTCAGCTCACCCGAGGCGAGCCGGCCCTGGCGGACGCGGGCGTCGAGGTCGGCGAGCGTCACCGTCAGCGAGCTGACGGTCATCAGGTTGGCCACGTGCACGACCGGTGCGACCGTGCCCGACCCTGTCCACCGTTGCACCGCGACGTCGGCGATCACCGGCGCCCCCGGTCTCAGCGGGGTGTGCCGGCTGGTGACGGCCACCGCCTTGACCACCAACGCGATCAGGGAGACGGTGTCGAGCTGGGCGACGATCCGGAGCAGCTCGTCGGCGCGGACCACCTCGCGCAGCTGCACCTGGCGCACCGTCGTGGTGCCGCCGGAGGTTCGCGGCTCGGCGACGAGCACGGCGTCGACGACGGCCTCGGCGACGGCGTCGGCCCAGCCCACGACCCGGCGCACGACGACCGGCTCGTCGAGTGGTTCCGCCGACGCGGCCTCGACCAAGGCCTCCACGGTCGCGATCTCGGTCGGCACCTCGTCGGCGGGTGTCGTCGGGAGGTCCTGGTCGTCGTCGGTCCCGACCGGGTCGACATGCTCGACATGCTCGACATGCTCGACGTGGTCGACGTGGTCGACGTGGTCGCCGTGCTCGTGCGGCGGCCAGGTGGTGGCGTAGAGCGGGTCGTCGGACAAGACCGCGCGCACGTGCGCACCCATGTCGGGTGCGACGGCCAGGCCGAGCTGGACCATCAGCTGCTCGACGTCGTCGATCACCTCGCCCGGTGCGCCGAGCACCGCGAGCGGGCTCCCGGGCTCGACCCGGTCGCCGGGCTCGACCAGCGACTTGATCAGGACGCCGGGCTCGGCGACCTCGATGCTGAGCAGGGTGGTGTCGGTCTCGACGGTCGCGATGCTCTGGGCGCCGACGAAGTCGCCGGACTCCCCCACGAGCCACGCGGTCAGCGTGGCCGAGGCAGCGTCGTCGGCCACCTCCGGCATGCGCAGCACCCGCGCCACTGGTCCCCCCAGGACTCGTCTCGGGGCACCCGGTCCGGCTGCCCCCGCAGCGAGGTCCCGGGCCCTCGTCATGCGCACCGTAGCCCACCGGAGTACCTCGGGACAGGCACCTACAGGACCAGGGGTGGTCGTGTCGCGAGTCACCCGGCGGGTGACCCGCCGAGCCCCCGGCGGCCTGCGGCACAATCCCCCCACCGAGCGGAGGTGTCTTCGTGCCCAGCACCCCCACCCGTCAGCTCTGCGCGCTCCTGTACGACGGCCGCGTGCTGACCGACGAGGAAGGACGACGCCGTCTTCCAGATGGTGTGCTACGAGCACATCTACCGCGCACAGGAGGACGCGTCGTATCGGGAGATGCGCGGCGTCGTCGCGCGGTCGCTCCGCGAGCTGCCGGCGACCTTCGGCCGACACCGGTGACGGTCGTCGCTCGAGCCTGTCGAGTCCTGTTGACCGAGTGTGCCGACCCACTCGACCGGGCGGGTGCCGCCTGCCAGGATCGCGCTCGTGACGTCAGGACCCGCGCAGGACGAGGTACGCCGGTTGCTCGGGCTGGTGGAGGAGCTCGACCCCAAGATCCACGCGGTCAGCGCGGTCAATCCCCACGCCCTGGCCGATGCGGCGGCGCTCGACGCCGAGACGGCCGCCGGGAAGGCGCGCTCGGCACTGCACGGGCACGCGGTCCTGGTGAAGGACAACATCGACACGGCCGGGCTCGCCTCGACCGCGGGGTCGCTCGCCCTTGCCGAGATCCCGCCGACCACCGACGCCGCCCTGGTACGACGTCTCCGCGAGGCCGGGATGGTGGTGCTGGGCAAGACCAACCTCAGCGAGTGGGCCAACATCCGAGACCCACACTCGACGTCGGGTTGGAGCGCCCACGGCGGGCTGACCCGCAACCCGTACGCGCTCAACCGTTCCGCGTCGGGGTCGAGCTCCGGCAGCGGCGCGGCGGTCGGCGCTCGCCTGGCGCGGTTCGCCGTCGGCACCGAGACCAACGGCTCCATCACGTCGCCGGCAGCCTGCTGCGGCCTGGTGGGATTGAAACCCACCGTCGGTCTGGTGCCGACCGAGGGCGTGGTGCCGATCTCGTGGAGCCAGGACGCCCCGGGTCCGATGACGCTGACGGTGGCCGACGCCGCGGCGCTGCTCGACGCCATGGCCGGCACCAGCACCGCCGGCGACCTGGAGAGGGGCGTGCGCGGCCGTCGGATCGGCGTACCCCGGGACCTCTGGGGCTACAGCCCGGCCGCCGACGCGGCGGCGGAACACGCGCTGGCGATCCTGTCGCAGGCCGGAGCGGTGGTCGTGGACGACCTGGCCCTGCCCGCCCTCAAGGACCTCGACGACGAGGTCGCCCTCCTGCTGATGCTGGTCGAGCTGAAGGTCGGCCTCGCGGCGTACCTCGCCTCCCGCGACTGCGCGGTGCGCACCCTGGCCGACGTGATCGCGTTCAACGCCGCGCACGCCGAGCAGGAGCTCGCGTGGTTCGGTCAGCGCTTCTTCGAGCAGGCGCAGGAGACCGAGGGCGTGGCGTCGCCGGCGTACCTCGAGAGCGTCGATGCCTGCACCGCGGCCGGGCTCGCCGAGCTCGACCGCACTCTCGGCGAGCACGATCTCGACGCGCTGCTGGCGCCGGCCACCGGCCCGGCCCACCCGATCGACCTGGTGAACGGCGATCCGGACGGCGGGGGCGCGAGCAGCTCGAGCGCCCTGGCGGGCGCGCCGATCCTGACCGTCCCGATCGAGCTCGCACACGGCCTGCCGGTGGCTGCGTCGATGTGGGGCGCTCGGGGCAGTGAGACGACGCTGCTGCAGGTCGGGCAGGCGCTCGAGACCGGCCGCGACGCCCGGACCGGGCCACTGCCCGAGCCGGCGTTCCCGGAATGGGTGTGACCACCGGCGGGTTGTCACTCCCATGAGTGAACCTTCGACGAACGAGCTGCTCACCGTCCTGCGTTCTCTGCACGCGAGGTTCGTGGCGGCGTTCGAGGAGCTCGGCGACGCACGCGCCACCCTCCCGTCGTACGACGAGGGGTGGTCGGTTGCGCAGGTCGCCTCCCATCTCGGCTCGGGCACCGAGATCTTCCGGCACTACCTGGACGCGGGGCTGATCGGTGACCCCGCGCCGGGCCCCGAGATCAACCAGCCGATCTGGGATGCGTGGAACGCCAAGGCGCCGACCGAGCAGATCCGCGACGCCGGCGCCGTGATCGCGTCGTTCCTGGACGCCGTCGAGGCGCTGGACGACGGTCAGCGCGAGCGCTGGCGGATGGAGATGTTCGGGATGGAGCAGACGCTCACGTCCTTCCTGCGGATGCGGCTCAACGAGAACGCCCTGCACACATGGGACGTCACCGTCGCGCTCGACCCGTCGTCGAGGATCTCCGAGGAGGCCGCCGGGCTGGTCGCCGACAGCCTCGCGATGATCGTGCGCTGGGCCGGCAAGCCCGCCGACCGGCAGGCGTCGGTCGAGGTGCGGACCTCCGCGCCGGAGCGGGCCTACCACCTCGACCTGGGACCGTCGGGGGTCGCCCTGTCGCCGTCGCTCGACGACACCACCGCGGCCGAGCTGAGCCTGCCGACCGAGGCTCTGGTGCGCCTGGTCTACGGCCGGCTCGATCCCGACCACACTCCGGCCTCCGTGACGGCGAAGGGTGTCGACCTCGACCTGCTGCGGAGTGTCTTCCCGGGACTGTGAGCGGGTCGGTCGTGCCCCGTCGCGACCCCTACGCCGCCTCGGCGAGGGAGCGCCGGTGCTCCTGGGTCATCCGGGCCTGGAGGGCACGGCGTACCTTCGGGCCGCCGGTGGTCATCTCGTAGAGCCGCTTGAGCTGCGACGGCAGGTTGCCGGCGTTCGTGGTGTCGAGCCAGCCGTTGGGCAGCGACAGCCGGACGACCTTGTGCCACGCCGAGTAGACCTGCTGCGGCAGCGGACGGGCGCAGTAGTCGAGGTCGTAGCGCTCGAACAGCGCCTTCACCTTCGGCGCGATCTCGCCGTACCGGTTGGAGGGCAGGTCGGGGAAGAGGTGGTGCTCGATCTGGTGCGACAGGTTGCCGGTCATGATGTGCATCAGCTTCGAGCCGGAGATGTTCGCGGAGCCGAGCATCTGCCGCAGGTACCACTGCGGCTTGGTCTCGCCGTCGATCGAGCGGGTCTCGAAGGTCTCGACGCCCTCGGGGAAGTGACCGCACATGATCACCGAGTGCGACCACAGGTTGCGCACGGTGTTGGCGGTGAAGTTGGCCAGCATCGTCGGGAAGAAGGACCCGGTCACCATCGACAGCGTCGGGTGTACGACGTAGTCCTTGGCGACCTGCTTGCGGATCTTGCCCAGGACCGCCTTGGCCTCACGCTTGAACTTCTCGCTCCTGTGCTTGCCCCGCCGGAGCTGGCCGCGCAGCTCGAGGTCGTAGGCCGCGATCCCGTACTCGAAGAAGAGCGCGTTGATGAAGTTCCACAGGGGCTGACCGAGGTGCATCGGATGCCACGGCTGGTCCTCGTCGACGCGCATGATGCCGTAGCCGAGGTCGTTGTCCTTGCCGACGACGTTGGTGTAGGTGTGGTGCAGCTCGTTGTGGGCGTGCTTCCACTGGTCGGCCGGCGTCGCGGAGTCCCACTCCCAGGTCGTGGAGTGGATCTTCGGGTCGCGCATCCAGTCCCACTGGCCGTGGAGGATGTTGTGCCCGATCTCCATGTTCTCGAGGATCTTGGAGATCGAGAGGCCGGCCGTACCGACCACCCAGGCCGGCGGGAAGATCGATGCCAGCAGCACGATCCGGCTGCCCAGCTCGACCGACCGCTGCGTCTTGATCACCCGCCGGATGTAGCGCGCGTCGCGCTCGCCGCGCGTGTCGATGACCGATCGCCGGATGTCGTCGAGCTCCTTGGCGATCAGCTCGATGTCCTCAGGACTCAGGTGGGCGATGGGGTTGGTCTGGCCGATGGTCGCCTTCTTCTGGATGGTGGTCATCCGCATTCCTCCTCAAGATCCCCCGAGTGGTGGTCCGTACCCCGCTGAGCGGGTGATGGTCAGTGGCCGATCCGGCACGGCCCCGCGGCCGCGTTGATGCAGGTCTGGATCACGACGCCGTCGGTGTTGGTCTCTCCGGCGATCGCGGTGGTCAGCTCCCCGGTGCGCAGGTCGCGTACGGCGCCCTCGCGCAGCGGGAGCACGCAGGTGTAGCAGATGCCCATCCGGCACCCGCTCGGCATCAGGACGCCCGCCTCCTCGGCCTGCTCGAGGATCGGCCGGGCCCCGTCGCACTCGACGGTCGTGCCGGTCTTCTCGAAGGAGACCGGACCGCCCTCGCCGGTCACCACGGTGGCCACCCGGAACTGCTCGGTGAACAGCGGCAGGCCGCGCTCCTCGTGGTGGGAGGTGATGGCGTCGAGCAACCCGCCGGGGCCGCAGGCGAACGTCGTCCTCTCTCCGAGGTCGGGCACCAGCGCGTCGAGGTGGTCGAGGTCGAGGATGCCGTGCTGGTCGTCGTACCGCGCGACCAGCCGGATCGCGCCGGCCGCCTCGAGCCGGCGCAGGTCGTCGAGGAAGATCGAGTCCGGCTCGCTCGGAGCCACGTGCAGCACCGTGACGTCGTACGCCGCGGAGCGGGTCAGGCGGAGCACGCCGTTGTCGGTGGCGGGGTAGAGGTTGCGCAGCATCCCGATCACCGGCGTGATGCCCGAGCCGGCGGTGATGAACAGCAGCTTCCGTGGCCCGGTCGTCGGGAGCACGAACTCACCTGCGGCCTGCTCGAGATGGAGCAGCGTGCCCGGACGGGTGTGCCGGACGAGGTAGGGGCTGACGTGACCGTCGGGGACGGCCTTGACCGTGATCGAGATCCGGCCGTCGGCGCGCGGGCCGTGGGTCAGCGAGTACGCCCGCCAGCAGCGCACGCCGTCGACGTCGACGCCGACCCGGACGTACTGCCCGGGCACGTGGCCGTCCCAGTCGGCGCCCGGCCGGATCACCAGCGTCGCGGCGTCGGCGGTCTCCGGGTGTACCGACTCGACCCGGCCACGCAGCTCGGCTCCCGCGCGCAGCGGGGCGAAAAGATCGAGGAAGTCGCCGGGCACGAGCGGCGTGGTCGCCGCCTCGGCGAGCTTGAGAGCACGGGTACGCCAGCTGTTGCCGGGCGCCATCGTTGTGCTCATGTCCTCCAGTTTGTCATCCGAAGATGATGCGTTCCTGACCAACACACGTGAATCGATCCCGGCCTTTTTGTTCGGGACGAACAAACGTGGCAGACTTCGGACCGTGACCGTTCCCGAGGTACGCCCCACGCGGATCACGCTCGACCCCCGGCTGCTCGACCTGCTGCGGCGGCGGTTGCCCGAGGTGGCCACGCACACCATCGCCGCGGTCACCGAGGAGGTCCCGTCGTACGCCGGCGCGTTCGGCGGCCCGATGGTCGACAACGTCGAGAACGCCGTGCAGATGGCGCTCGCGGGCTTCCTCCGGCTGGCGGCGCGCGGCCGCGTCGTCGACCAGGCCCAGCCATTGTCACCGGCCCTCGAGGGCGCCTACGCGCTCGGCCGCGGCGAGGCGCGCAGCGGACGCAGCGCGGACGCCCTGCTCTCGGCGTACCGCGTGGGTGCTCGGGTCGCATGGCGCGAGCTCGCCGAGACGGCCGTCGACGCCGGCGTGCCGGCTGACATGCTGGCCGACTTCGCCGAGCTGGTGTTCGCCTACATCGACGAGCTGTCGGCCGCCTCCGTCGCGGGGCACGCGGACGAGCTCGAGACGAGCGGGCGGGTGCGACAGGGCTACCTCGATCGATTGGCGTTCGGCATCCTCCGCGCCGATCCGGCCGACGCACTCGTCGCCGCCGCCGAGCGGGCCGATTGGACGCCGCCGAAGACGCTGACGGCGGTGATCCTGCCCAGCGCCCAGGTGCGGCCGGTCCAGGGCCTGCAGGATCCGCGCACGCTGGCCTCGGTCGGCGAACCGGCCAGCCTCCCCGACGGCCTCGGCGTGCTGCTGGTGCCGGACGTCGGCGGCCGGGCCCGCACCCGGCTGATGCGGTCGTTGACCGGCCGCGGCGCCGTCGCCGGACCGGCGCGCCCCTGGCTGACCGCCGCGACGTCGTACGCGCGCGCCCTGCGAGGGCTCGAGCTGCGCACCGACGACGACGACGACGCGACCTACGACACCGAGGAGCACCTCGCCGACCTGGTGCTGGCGGCCGACCGCGAAGCCGTGGCCGACCTGCGAAGCCGGGTGCTCGCACCGCTGGCCGATCTCCGGCCGGCCACCCAGCAGAAGCTCGCGGAGACCCTTCGTGCGTGGCTGCTCCTCCAGGGCCGGCGCGACGACGTCGCGGCCGCGCTCTTCGTGCACCCTCAGACCGTGCGCTACCGGATGGGGCAGCTCCGCGAGCTGTACGGCGACCGGCTGGACGACCCGGCGACGATCCGCGACCTCACCCTGGCGCTGGCGTGAGCATCGCGTGACTGGCCGTCAGATGTCGCCTGCCACCAGATCGCCGGCGACGAACGTCGCGGCGACGGACATCGTCCGGAGCAGCGCCGCCGTCTCGGCGGTGTCGTCCCGGTCGTCGAGCGGGTCCTGGTCGAGCAGCACGATGTCGGCGGGCATGCCGGCGTGGACGCTCCGTTCACCGTTCGTGCTGGCCAGGAGCGCCTCCCGCTGAGTCAGCGCCTGCTCGGGATGCCACGGCGGGCGGTCGTCGGCGCTGCGATGGACGGCGGCGGCGATCGCCAGCCACGGGTCGAGCGGTGACACGGGTGCGTCCGAGCCGAACGCCAGCGTGACGCCGGCGTCCAGCATCCAGCGGAACGCGAAGCAGCGCTCGGCCCGGTCGGGCCAGATCAGCTCGGTCACGTCGCGGTCGTCGAGCAGGTGGGCGGGCTGCACGCTGGCGCGCAGCCCCAGCCGGGCCATCGTCCGGATCTCGTCGCGCGTCACCAGCTGGGCGTGCTCGATCGACCCGGTCGCGCCGGTCACGTCGTACGCCGTGAGTGCCTCGCCGAGAGCCCGGTCGCCGATGGCGTGGGTCGCCACCTCGAGCCCGTGGTCGTGGGCGCGGGACAGGAGCCCGGCCAGCTCGGCGCTGGTCTGGTTGGGCGCGCCGAGCCCGGAGCCGTCGGCGTACTCCTCGCAGCACCAGGCCGTGCGGGTGTTCAGGGAGCCGTCGCTGATGATCTTCAGTGGTCCCATGGTGACCAGGTTCGAGGAGCCGGGGAGCGGGTCGCCCGTCCGGAGCCCCGCGTCGATGACGGTGTCGAGGCCGTCGGCATACGTCGAGACGCGGATGCGGATCGGTGGGTCGCGCGGCTCCCAGTCGGCCGCGAGCTGACCGCGCTCGAGGTCGACGATGCCGGTGATGCCGAGCGCGGAGGCCCGGTCGAGGGTCCGGCGGTAGGCGGCCGGGGAGACGTCGGGCTCCAGGACGCGGTCGATGCGGGTGTAGGCGTCGTACCACTCGTTCTCGGCGACCACACCCTCCCGTGGCGGCAGGCCCAGTCGGTCCAGCGCCCGGGAGTTGAGCCAGGCGTGGTGCGCGTCACCGGCGATCAGGACGACCGGGACGTCCGGGGCGACGTCGTCGAGGGCGGCGACGGTCGGCTCCGTCCGCCAGGTGCCCAGCCGGTGCCCGTAGCCGACCAGGGGCCCCGGCTCGGCGGCCAGGCGGTCGCGCACCCGGGCGACCACGTGCTCGGGCGACTCCGAGCCGGCGAGGTCGAGCCTCTGGCCGACGGCGGTCCACTGGGCGAGGTGCACGTGGTGGTCCCAGAGCCCGGGGATCAGCCAGCGCCCGCCGGCGTCGTACTCCTCGATCCCCAGCGGCCGGTCCAGCTCGTGCCCGATGTTCTGCACGACGCCCTGCTCCACCACGACGTCGACCGGCCCGGCCCACCCCGGCCCCCGGCCCAGCTCGACGATCCGGACGTTGCGGAGCACCAAGTCGGCCACGGCGCACACCGTAGCGACCGGACGGATAGTCCCTGACGAAACGGTCGCTTGAACGACGATGTCAGGGCCACTTCGTCAGGGACTATCCCTCTCAGGCCGGGTCGAGGGCCGGGATGGCGTGGCCGAAGCGGAGCAGGTTGGCCGGGTCGTAGGTCGCCTTGGCGGCCTGCAGGCGCTGGAAGGTCGGAGCCGGCCAGGGCCGGGCGCGGTCGGACGCGTCCCCGGGGACCCCGTGGAAGTTGACCATGGTGCCGCCCGTCGACCACGGCGCGGTGGCGGCCAGCAGGTCCTTGACGGCGCCCGGTACGGCGTCGGCGATCGGCGGCATCAGCGCCCCGACGGCGAAGAGGGCGTACGCCGCATCGCGGCCGCCGACCGCGTCGACCCGCTCGCGGGCGAGCGCGCCGCCCATCAGCCGGACCTCGACGAGCAGCAGCGGGCACGACGTGTCCGGCCCGGCCTGACCGAGGATCGCCTCGATCGTGTCCGGTCCGAGCTCACGCAGCAGCATCCCGCCCTCCTCGAAGGGCACCGGGTGCTCGGGGTCGAGGTGGATCCGGTCGAGCTCGGTGTAGGGCATCCGTCCCACGGTGTCGATCATCGGCGGGGCGACCTCGCGCATCGGCGCCAGCAACCGCTCCCCCTCCGCGTCCTCGCCGAGGTAGGCGACCCGGAGGTGGACGGTGAACTGGCCACGCAGCGGCTCGGGGACCTCCGGCACCGGCGGCAGTCGGAGCAGGCTGATCGACGCGGAGAAATCATCGGGCAAGGTCTCGACCCATTCGGCGAAGACGGTGAGCAGGGTCGGTGCGAGCGCCCCGGGCCAGAAGACGGCCCCGCCGTACAGATCGGGGATCTCGAACAGCTCGAACTCCATCGACGTGACGATGCCGAGGTTGCCCTTGCCGCCGCGCAGGGCCCAGTCGAGCTCGGAGCCGTCGCCGGTCTCGACGTGGTGCAGTCGCCCGTCGCCGGTGACGACGTCGAGGCTGCGCACATGGTCGGAGCTGAACCCGTAGCACCGTCCCAGGACCGGCAGGCCGCCGCCCAGGGTGTAGCCGACGACGCCGACGTCGGAGGTCGACCCGCACAGGCCGGCGAGTCCGTGCTGGGCGGCAGCGTCGAGGACCCGGCGCCACTTCACACCGGCACCGACCCGCGCCGTACGCCGGTGCGGGTCGATGGACAGCTCGTCGAGTCCGCGCGTGCTCACCAGCACGCCGCTGGTGATCGGCACGACCGCTCCGTGGCCCGTCGCCTGCACGCCCACCGGCAACCCGTGGTCACCGGCCCAGCGCACGGCCGCGGCCACGTCGGCGGCCGACCGTGCCGCCACGACGACGTCCGGAGTGTGCTGCCGTGACAGGTTGAACGCCGCGACCTCCTCGGCGTAGCCCTCGGCGCCCGGCGTCAGCACCGAGCCTTCCACGCTGTTCTCGAGCGCGCTGATGTCCATCGAACCTCCCCCTCGCCAAGCGTCCGCCCCCCGGCAGACGCCCTGAGGAGGTTAGTCCCGCCCGGCGGAATACATCTCGGGTTCCGATATTTTCCAGGCGCGTCAGACGTGGCGGCGGGACTGCACGACGTGGAAGCGCGAGGCGACGTACGCACCGTCGGTGTACGACGCGTTGGCCGCCGGGTTGGCGCCGGTGCCGTGGAAGTCGGAGTACGCCGCGGACTGGTTGACGAAGACTGCGCCGAGCAGGTTCTCGCTCAGGGCGACCCCCGCGTCCAGCGCGGCGTCGCGCATCTCCTCGATCACGTCCTCGGAGGTCGAGTAGACCGACGCCGTCATCGCGCCGTGCCGCTGCACGGTGTCGCGGAAGAGCCGGATCGACTCCTCGGTGCCCTCCGTCGCGATCACGTAGGCGACCGGACCGAAGCACTCCGTCTCGTAGACGTCGGAGTCGGCTGCCGTCAGGCCGATGATCGTCGGCGTCCGCACCGTCGCGTCGGGGTACGACGGGTGGGTCACCGCGCGCGAGGCGACGTAGACCTCGCCGGTGGAGCCGGAGTCGTCGAGTCGCGTCAGCACGCCGCCGTTCACCACGCCACCCAGCAGCTCGACCGCCCGGGCGTCCTCGCCGAGCAGCTTGTCGAACGCCGCGCCGATCCCGGCCGCGACCTCGGCCGGCGACTTCACGCCCTCGTCGGTCTCGATGCCGGCCGCGGGCAGGTAGACGTTCTGCGGCGCCGTGCACATCTGGCCGGTGTAGAGGGCGAAGGAGAACGCGAGGTTCTGGCACATCGCGCCGAACGACGACGTCGAGTCGACGACCACCGTGTTGACACCGGCCTTCTCGGTGAAGACCACCGCCTGCGTCGCGTGCTCCTCGAGCCAGGTGCCGAACGCGTTCCCACCGGTGTAGTCGATCAGCTTCACCTCGGGCCGCAGCGCGAGGGAGGCCGCGAGCCTGTCCGCCGGCTCCTCGGCCGCCAGGTTCACCAGGTGGGGGTCGAACCCCGCCTCGGCCAGCACCTCCTGGCACACCTGGACGGTGATCGCCAGCGGGAGCACGGCCGACGGGTGCGGCTTCACCACGACGGCGTTGCCGGTGACGAGCGAGGCGAACAGTCCCGGCCAGGAGTTCCACGTCGGGAACGTGTTGCAGCCGATCACCAGGGCGACTCCGCGAGGGACGACGGTGAAGGTCTTCTCCATCTTCAGGGGCACCTTGCCGGGCTTCTCCCACACGGCCGTCCGCGGCGTGCGGGTCATCTCGACCCAGGCATACGCGATCGCCTCGAGGGCGCGGTCGAGCGCGTGGGCGCCACCGGCCTGGAACGCCATCACGAATGCCTGCCCGCTGGTGTGCTGCACCGCGTTGGCGAGCTCGAACACCCGGGCGTGCAGCCGGTCGAGGATCTCGATGCAGACGCCGGTGCGTGCCTCGGGGCCGGCGTCGCGCCAGGCCTTCATCCCGGCCCGCGCGGCGGAGAGCAGGGCGTCGACGTCACCGGACCGCGGGTAGGACACGCCCAGATCGAAGCCGTACGGCGACCGCTCGGTGCTGACCGTCCCGTCGCTGCCCGGGGTCTCGAGCGGGAAGGGCTGGCCGAGCCATGCCTCGAACGCCGCCTTGCCCTCGCCCGCCGCGGTCTCGCCGTACACCCGCGGCGACGGCGACTCGTCGTACGCCGAGTAGTAGGTGCGGGAGGCACAGGCGGCCACCGCGGCGTCGAGCCTGTCGCGGTGCTTGTCGAGGTACGGCGAGGTCATGCCGCCAGCCTCTCCGGTCGGACACCGCCGCGCAAACGATCCCCCAACGCTGGTCGAGGAAGGCGCCCTGCGCCCGTCTCGAGACCAAGGCTGCCCGCGCCCGGATAGGTTGGGCGCATGAGCGTGCGGGGACTCGTGGTCGCGCTGCTCTGCGGCGTGCTCGGCCTCGGCCTGGGCGCCGTGGTGGCCTACGCCGCCCAGCCGAGCACGGCGACCGGCGGCGAGCCGGTGCCGATCACGGCCGTCTCCCCCAGCGTCCCGATCGACAAGCCGACGCACCGGCCGTACCACCCCGACATCCTCTGGCCGGCCCTCCAGCCCGGGCTCCCGATCCCGACCACCCACACGATCAGCAACGACCTCGCCACCTGGACCTACCACGTCCCCCAGGGATGGGAGGCGTTCTGGGTGTGCTCGGTGCCGTCGAGCTGTCCGCCGGGGAAGTTCCTGGACACCCCCATGGCCCCGAAGACGATCGACAAGGCGCAGGAGATCCGCTTCCGTCCTCCGGGCGAGCCGTCAGCGGGCGGATTCAGCCTCCGCGTCCGGATCCTCGACAACACCCTCGTCGACGTCCACCAGATCGTCGGCACCAAGATCACCGGCTTCCGCGACAGCAGCGAGGTCGCCGACTTCAAGGTGATCCACCGCGACCAGCGCTCGGTGAACTTCGCCTACCGCGACGCCACGTCCAACTACCACCGGTTCAACTTCTTCCAGTGGTTCGCGATCCCCGGGCAGACCAACGCCACCCTGGAGATGTCGGTGTCGGGCCGGCAGGAAGACGTCCCCGGCCTGAAGTCCCTCTTCCAGCGGTTCGCCGACTACGCCGTCGGCTCCGAGCCCACCACGAAGAAGTAGCCGGCGGCTCACCCGAGGCCGCGGGTGTGCACGGACCGCAGGACCGTCATCGCCGTGGACCGGTCGTCGCTGCGCACCTGCACCCAGAGCAGCCGGCTGGCCGTGACCTGCCGGACGTACTCGACGATCACCGCTCCTCCCGGGCACCCGGTCGACACCGACGTGACGGTGGGGTCCCCGCTCGTCGACGCCTGCGGGGTCCCGGGCGTCGTGCAGCTCGGGTGCCGAGGCATCGTGCGCGGCAGCTTGGACTCCGGCATCAAGCCCACGAAGACCCCTTGGCCACCGGTCTGCCAGTTGTGCTCGTTGCCGACGGACAGTGCCGGCTGGGTGAGCGGATAGTCCGGCGGCACCCACCCGGAGAGCGACACGTCGCGTGCCCACGACGACGGCACGGTCACCCGGAGCACGGCCTGGTCGTCGGTGAACGTGCGGGTGTCGTGCGCGCTCCGCCACCAGGCGAAGCCACCGATCCCGCCGGCCACCACGAGCAGCACGGCGAGCACGGCCGCCGGCCACCGGCGCGGACGCTTCGGCGGGACCGGGTCCGGCAGGTCCCCCCGATCGGGTACCAGCGACGGCTTGTTGCCGGGCTGGGTGAGGTCGGGGTCGACCGGCAGCCACCGCGCCGGGAGCGAGCCGGTCCCCGAGTCGCCGAGCGCCTCGCGCAGGGCCGCGACGAAGGCGGGGACGTTCGGGTAGCGCTCGTCACGATCGGCGGCGAGCCCTTGTCGTACGACGTGGTCGACCTGCGGGGGGAAGGGCCGCTCGTCGGTCGACAGCGGCGGTGGCGGCGGCGGGTCGGCCGCGGCGGACAGCGAGCTGTGGGAGTACGCCGGGCGGCCGCTGAGCATCAGGAAGGCCAGCGCGGCCAGCGAGAACTGGTCGGCGCGGGCGTCGAGGTGCTCACCCTGTGCCTGCTCCGGAGCGACGAACGACGGCGTCCCCGCGATCATCGTCAGCCGCGACGACACGTCGAGCGCCTTGCCGAGCCCGAGGTCGCCGACCATCGCCCGGACGATCGTGCCCTCGTCGTCGTCGTCGGTGCCGACGGTGCGGAACAGCACGTTGGCCGGTTTGACGTCGCGATGGAGCACGCCGCGCTGGTGCAGCGCGTAGAGGCCGTCGCCGATCTGCCGGACCACCTCGCACGCCTGCGGAACGGTCAGACCGTCGACCTCGAGCCGGTCGGCGAGCGTGCCCTGGTCGGCGTACGACATCACCAGGTAGGGACGGTCGTCGTCGAGCGAGCCGGCGTCGTACACGGT
>JAICSK010000091.1 GCA_025936915.1 Nocardioides sp. | reverse complement strand
GGTCGAGCCGTTCGACCTCGTGGTGACCAACCTCTACCCGTTCCGGGAGACGGTGCGCTCGGGCGCGGGCCTGGAGGACGTCGTCGAGCAGATCGACATCGGTGGGCCGTCGATGGTGCGGGCTGCCGCGAAGAACCATCCGTCGGTCGCCATCGTCACCTCGCCCGCGCGGTACGACGACGTGCTGGCCGCCCTGGCCGCCGGCGGGTTCACCCTCGAGGAGCGGAAGCGGCTGGCGGCCGAGGCGTTCGCCCACACCGCGGCGTACGACGTGCAGGTGGCGTCGTGGATGGGGAACGTCCTCACCGACACGGGCGACGGCACCGGCTTCCCGGCGTTCACCGGCGCGACCTGGCAGCGCAGGGCGGTGCTGCGCTACGGCGAGAACCCGCACCAGCCCGCGGCCCTCTACGCCCACTGGCGCGGCGGCCTGGCCGCGGCCGAACAGCTGCACGGCAAGGAGATGTCCTACAACAACTACGTCGACACCGACGCGGCCCGCCGCGCGGCGAACGACTTCGACGCGCCGGCCGTGGCGATCATCAAGCACGCCAACCCGTGCGGGATCGCGACCGCTGCCGATGTCGCGGAGGCACACCGCAAGGCGCACGCCTGCGATCCGGTGTCGGCGTTCGGGGGGGTCATCGCGGTCAACCGCCCGGTCTCGAAGCAGCTGGCCGAGCAGGTGGCCGAGGTGTTCACCGAGGTGGTCGTCGCGCCCGACTACGAAGAGGGCGCCGTCGACGTGCTCGCGGCGAAGAAGAACATCCGGATCCTGCGCTGCCCGGCCGACGAGCACCTCGACCCGATCGAGTTCCGCGGCATCTCCGGTGGCGTCCTCGTGCAAGCGGTCGACCACGTCGACGCACGGGTCGAGGGAGGCGGCGACGACCCGTCGGCCTGGACCCTGGCGACCGGCGACGCGGTCGACGACCACGTGCTGGCCGACCTCGCCTTCGCCTGGCGGGCCTGTCGTGCGGTGAAGTCCAACGCGATCCTGCTCGCCCACGACGGCGCCTCCGTCGGGATCGGGATGGGTCAGGTCAACCGGGTCGACTCGTGCCGCCTCGCCGTCTCCCGCGCGGGAGAGCGGGCCGCGGGTTCGGTCGCGGCCTCCGACGCGTTCTTCCCGTTCGAGGACGGGCCACAGATCCTGATCGATGCCGGGATCCGCGCGATCGTTCAGCCCGGCGGGTCGGTGCGTGACGAGCTCACGGTCAAGGCCTGCCAGGATGCGGGCGTCACGATGTACCTCACCGGCACCCGACACTTCTTCCACTAGGACGATCCATGACCGCACGCATCCTCGACGGCACCGCCACGCTCCGCGCGATCAAGGCCGAGCTGGCCGAGCGGGTCGCCAAGCTGAAGGAACGCGGCATCACGCCGGGCCTAGGGACGGTGCTGGTCGGCGACGACCCGGGCTCCCACTGGTACGTCGGCGCCAAGCACAAGGACTGCGCGTCGATCGGGATCACCTCGATCCGCCGCGACCTCCCCGCCAGCGCCACGCAGGCCGAGGTGGAGGCGGTGATCGACGAGCTCAACGCCAACCCTGCGTGCACCGGCTTCATCGTCCAGCAGCCGACCGGGCTCGACGAGTTCGCGCTGCTGTCACGGGTCGACCCGGCCAAGGACGTCGACGGCCTCCACCCGGTCAACCTCGGCAAGCTCGTGCTGATGGAGTCGGGTCCGCTGCCGTGCACGCCCGTCGGATGCATCGAGCTCCTCCGCCGGCACGGCGTGGAGATCGAGGGTGCGAACGTCGTGGTCGTCGGTCGCGGGATCACCGTCGGACGCCCGCTCGGGCTGCTGCTGACGCGTCGTACCGAGAACGCCACGGTCTCCCTGTGTCACACCGGCACGCGTGACCTGGCCGACTACACGCAGTGGGCCGACATCATCGTGGCCGCGGCCGGCCGCCCCGGCCTGATCGGGCGCGACATGGTGAAGGCAGGTGCCGCGGTGCTCGACGTGGGGGTCTCGCGGGTCGACGGGAAGATCGCCGGAGACGTCGCCGACGACGTGGCGGAGGTGGCGGGCTGGATCTCGCCCAACCCCGGAGGTGTCGGCCCGATGACCCGCGCGATGCTGCTGGCCAACGTCGTGTCGATCGCCGAGGAGGCGGCACACTGAGTTCCGTGGAGCTGCGCGATCCGGATCCGGAGCCCGACCCCGGCCCGGACATCGACCCTCCGGTCGACGACGTACCTCCCGAGTCGGCGGAGCCCGATGGTCGCCGCTACCCGTCGACCATCGGCGGGGCGTTCTACCTGCTGGTGCTGCTGATCTCGGCGGTCGGCCTCGGCCTGGTCGCCCACGGCGACTGGCGGCCAGGCGTCCGCTGCATGGCGGGCGCGCTCGTGTTCGGGGCCGCCGCCCGGCTCGTCGTCCCGGCTCAGCAGGCCGGCATGCTCGCCGTACGCCGCCGGCTCGTCGACGTGGTCATCCTGGTGGCCGTCGGGGTCGCTCTGTGGTTCCTCTCCACGAGCATCCCCAACCAACCGCCGCTCTGATCGAACCCACACCAGCCGGCGAGCGCTGACCCGGTAGAAGTGTGCGCGCCAGAAGTGCTGACCCGGCAGAAGCGTGCGCCGTATCGGCGTCGACCCGGCACACATGCACGGCTTTGGGGGCCCTCGTGGCCTTCACGAACAACGCGGACCACGGCCCCTCACGAGCCGCCACGCGACCGCCGGCCGATCCACAGACGGGTCACGAGAGCCGAATCTGCTGACGGGTCAGCGTCGTACCGCGTGACGCTTCTGCCGGGTCAGCGCTTTATCAGGCCGAGCTGGGTGACCGCTTCCCTCTCCTCGGCGAGCTCCGCCACGGTGGCGTCGATCCGGCCACGGGAGAAGTCGTCGATCTCCAGACCCTGGACGATCGACCAGTCGCCGTCAGCGGTGGTCACGGGGAAGGACGAGATCAGACCCTCCTGCACGCCGTAGGACCCGTCCGACCGCACCGCCATCGACACCCAGTCGCCCTCCGGCGAACCGAGCAGCCAGTCGCGGGCGGCGTCGATCGTGGCCGACGCCGCCGACGCGGCCGAGGAGGATCCCCGGGCGTCGATGATCGCGGCACCGCGCTTGGCGACGGTCGGGATGAACGTGTTCTCGATCCAGTCCTGGTCGTCGACGGTCTCGGCGGCGTTCTTGCCGCCGACCTCGGCGTGGAAGATGTCGGGGTACTGCGTGGCCGAGTGGTTGCCCCAGATCGTCATCCGCGCGATCTCGGTCACCGGCGCGCCGGTCTTCCGCGCGAGCTGCGAGATCGCGCGGTTGTGGTCGAGCCGGGTGAGGGCCGAGAAGCGCTCCTGCGGGATGTCGGGCGCGTTCGTCATGGCGATCAGCGCGTTGGTGTTGGCGGGGTTGCCGGTGACCCCGATGCGGACGTCGTCGGCGGCGACGTCGCCCAGCGCCTTGCCCTGCGCGGTGAAGATGGCGCCGTTCGCCTCGAGCAGGTCGCTGCGCTCCATGCCCGGACCGCGGGGGCGGGCACCCACGAGCAGCGCGAGGTTCACGCCGTCGAAGATGGTGTGCGGGTCGGCGCCGATCTCGACGCGGGCGAGTGTCGGGAACGCGCAGTCGTCGAGCTCCATCACCACGCCCTCGAGCGCCTTCAGCGCCGGCTCGATCTCCAGGAGCCGCAGCTCGACGGGTCGGTCGGGTCCGAGCAGCGACCCGCTCGCGAGACGGAACAGCAGGCTGTAGCCGATCTGGCCGGCGGCGCCGGTCACGGCGACCTTGAGCGGGGTTGAGCTCACGGAAGTTCTCCTCGGAAGGCGATCACGACCTTCGTGACGCTAGCAGCGGAACGACGGCCGCCCCCAGCCGGGCTGGCCCGCTGTTGGCATGCTGGTGGCATGACGCGCGCGGGTGGCTGGGCGACCCGTGCTGCCCTTCCGGCGGCGGTGCTCGTGGTGGCCGGCGGACTGCTCGCCGGGTGTGGTGCCTCCCCGAAGCACGTCGGTCCGAAGGGCGTCGACGAGCTCACCGTCCCCACGCCCAGCCCCGATCCCGCCGACTTCACGGGGCACGCCGAGAACGTGTGGTTCCCCCTGGAGCCCGGCTCGCACTGGACCTACCGCGAGTACCTGCCGACCGGCTATCGCACCCTGGCCGTGGCCGTGCTCCCCGGTACCCGCACCGTCGACGGCATCGCGACGACGGCCGTGCGCTGGCAGGTGCACCACCGCCGCGCTGACCGCACGGCCATGGTCCGCTGGTACGCCGTCGACACCGCCGGCAACGTCTGGTGGTTCGGGCAGCGGGTGGCGGCGCGGTCACCCCGGCTCGACCCGCTGGCGCCGCACTCGTGGCGGGCCGGGGTCGCCGGAGCCGAGCCCGGCCTGCTGCTCACGGCCACGCCGCGGCTCGGCGACGGCTACCTGAACGCCAGCCAGCCGGGTGTCGTCGAGAGCCGCTCGACCGTCGAGTCGCTCGGCGCGACCGTCGCGACTCCTTCGCGGACCTACCGCCACACGGTGGCCACCCGTGGCCTGAGCACCCTGGCGCCCCTGCACATCGTGCTGACCTACTACGCGCGCGGACTGGGCATGGTCGCCCAGCAGGACACGAAGTCGGTCTCGACCAGCCTGTCGCTGCGCCGGTTCACGGCCCGGTGACGGGCCGCCGAGAAGGGTGCCCCGGTTTGCCCGAGCTCGGCACCGCTGACTAGCGTCCTGAGCGTGCCCGAGAGTGAGAAGCCCGCCATCATCTACACCCACACCGACGAGGCGCCGCTGCTCGCGACGTACTCCTTCCTGCCGATCATCCAGGCGTACGCCGGGCAGGCGGGCGTGGCGGTCGAGACCCGCGACATCTCGCTGGCCGGGCGGATCATCGCCCAGTTCCCCGAACGACTCACCGACGAGCAGCGCCTCGACGACGCCCTCGCCGAGCTCGGGGCACTGGCCAAGCGGCCCGAGGCCAACATCATCAAGCTGCCCAACATCTCGGCCTCGATCCCGCAGCTGAAGGCGGCGATCGCCGAGCTCCAAGGGCAGGGCTACGACCTTCCGGACTACCCCGACAACCCGACCACCGACGAGCAGCGCGATCACCGCGCCCGCTACGACAAGGTGAAGGGCAGCGCGGTCAACCCGGTCCTCCGCGAGGGCAACTCCGACCGTCGCGCCGCCGCGTCGGTGAAGAGGTACGCCCGCACGCACCCCCACTCGATGGGCGAGTGGTCGCCGGAGTCGAAGACCAACGTGGCCCACATGACGGCCGACGACTTCCGGTCCGACGAGAAGTCCGTCGTGGTCGAGAAGGCCGGCGACCTGCGGGTCGAGCTCATCGCAGACGACGGGACGAGGACCGTGCTCAAGGACGGCATCGCCGTGCAGGAGGGCGAGATCGTCGACGCGACGGTGCTGCACGTCGCCGCTCTGCGGGAGTTCCTGACCGCGCAGATCCAGCGGGCCGACGACGAGGGCGTGCTGTTCTCGGTGCACCTCAAGGCCACGATGATGAAGGTCTCCGACCCGATCATCTTCGGGCACGTCGTCCGCGCGTTCTTCCCGCAGGTCTTCGCCGAGTACGGCGAGCAGCTGGCGGCCGCGGGCCTCTCCCCGAACGACGGCCTCGGCGGCATCCTCAGCGGCATCGAGTCGCTCCCGGAGGGTCCGGCGATCAAGGCGGCGATCGCGGCCAGGCTCGCCCAGGGACCCGAGCTGGCGATGGTCGACTCCGACCGCGGCATCACCAACCTCCACGTCCCGTCCGACGTGATCGTCGACGCCTCGATGCCCGCGATGATCCGCACCAGCGGGCACATGTGGGGTCCCGACGGCCAGGAGGCGGACACCCTCGCGGTGATCCCGGACTCGTCGTACGCCGGGATCTACCAGGTCGTGATCGACGACTGTCGCGCGCATGGCGCCTTCGACCCGGCCACGATGGGGTCGGTGGCGAACGTGGGGCTGATGGCGCAGGCCGCGGAGGAGTACGGCTCCCACGACAAGACCTTCGAGGTCCCGGCGACCGGTCAGGTCCGAGTGATCGACCAGGACGGCCACGTGCTGATCGAGCACACCGTGGCGGCCGGTGACATCTGGCGCGCCTGCCAGACCAAGGACGTGCCGGTCCGCGACTGGGTCCGCCTGGCCGTCGAGCGGGCTCGGGCGACCGGCACGCCGGCCGTCTTCTGGCTCGACGCCGACCGCGCCCACGACGCTCGCGTCATCGAGAAGGTGCGGGCCTACCTGCCCGACCACGACACCGGCCCCGAGAGCGGTCTCCAGCTGGAGATCATGAAGCCGACCGACGCGATCTCCTTCTCGCTCGAGCGCATCCGCCGGGGCGAGGACACGATCTCGGTCACCGGCAACGTCCTGCGCGACTACCTGACCGACCTCTTCCCGATCCTCGAGCTCGGCACGAGCGCGAAGATGCTCTCGATCGTCCCGCTGATCAACGGCGGCGGCCTGTTCGAGACCGGTGCCGGCGGCTCGGCGCCCAAGCACGTGCAGCAGCTGCTCAAGGAGGACTACCTGCGCTGGGACAGCCTGGGCGAGTTCCTCGCGCTGGCCGAGTCGTTCGCCAAGTACGCCGCCGTCAACGACAACCCGCACGCGCGGATCCTCGGCGAGACCCTCGACCGGGCGACCGGCACGTTCCTGGACGAGAACAGGTCGCCTGCCCGCAAGGTGGGCTCGATCGACAACCGCGGCTCGCACTTCTACCTCGCGATGTACTGGGCCCAGGAGCTCGCCCGTCAGGACGACGACCCCGAGCTCGCCGCGGCGTTCAAGGGCCTGGCCGAGACACTGACCCAGAACGAGCAGACGATCAACGACGAGCTGATCGCGGTGCAGGGCCATCCGGTCGACCTCGGCGGCTACTACCGCCCCGACGCGGCCAAGGCCTCGGCCGTGATGCGCCCGTCGGCGACGTTCAACGACGCGATCGCCACGCTGGGTTGAGGTTCCGGCTCTCCCTGCTCGCGCTCGCCACGGGCGGGTTCGCGATCGGCACGACGGAGTTCATGGCGATGGGGCTGCTTCCCCAGATCGCCGAGGGCGTCGACGTCTCCATCCCGGCCGCCGGACACCTGATCTCGGCGTACGCGCTCGGCGTGGTGGTCGGCGCTCCGGTGCTGGCGTTCACCGGCGCGCGACTCCCGCGACGCGGGCTGCTGGTCGCGCTGATGGCGGCGTACGCCGGGGCCAACGCGCTCAGCGCCGTCGCCGGGAGCTACGGGCTGCTGTTCGTCGCCCGGTTCCTCAGCGGTGTCCCGCACGGCGCGTACTTCGGTGTCGCTTCCCTGGTCGCCGCCTCACTCGCGCCTCGCGGTCGCGAGGGCCGGGCGGTCGCCATGGTGATGATCGGCCTCTCGGTGGCCAACGTCGTGGGTGTGCCGGCGGCGACCTGGATGGGGCAGCACCTCGGCTGGCGTTCGGCGTTCTGGGCGGCCGCCTCGCTCGCGGTCCTCACGGCGGCCCTGGTCATCCTGCTGGTGCCGGCCCACCCGGGTGACGCCGATGCCACCGGACGACGTGAGCTCCGGCTGTTCGCCGAGCCCCAGGCCTGGCTCACCCTGCTCGCCGGGGCAATCGGCTTCGGCGGGATGTTCGCGCTCTACTCCTACATCGCGGAGGTGGTCACCGAGGTCGGTGGTCTCGCCGACGGCGCCGTCCCGGTCTTCCTGCTGGCCTTCGGCCTGGGCATGGTCGCGGGCACCTACGTCGCCGGGCCGCTCGGCGACTGGTCGGTGTTCCGGTCCCTGCTCGGGTCGTCGCTGGCGATGGCGTCGTTCCTCCTGCTGTACGCCGCGGTCGCGCCGGCCGGGTGGTGGGCTCTCGTCCCCGCGTTCCTGGTCTCGGTGTCGTCGTCGGTGCTGGTGGTCAATCTCCAGCTCCGTCTGATGTCGGTGGCCGGCGAGGCCCAGACCCTCGGCGCCGCGATGAACCACTCGTCGCTCAACGTCGGCAACGCTCTCGGTGCGTGGCTCGGTGGCCTCGTCATCGCCGCCGGCTGGGGCTACCGAGCTCCCGCCCTGGTCGGAGTCGTCCTCGCCCTCGCGGGGCTGGCGATCCTCGCGGCCTCAGCCACGTTCGCCCGAAGGGCGTTGATGGTTCCGTCTGATTGACAGGACCCTCGCATCAGCCACCCGGCGTCCGGCAGACCCCTCCTCGCTGGCCGGCGTCGGGGATGACGTCGAAGTCGGAGGTCAGCACGTAGGCGCCGGTCTCGCGGGCGTGGAGCAGCGTCCACTGACCGTTCTGCGACAGGCACCCGGAGGCGCGGACACCGGCGGAGACGGGCTGCGAGCCGTCGAGCACCGCGAGATGGTCGGACCAGCGGATCTGCAGCGGGACGAGTCCGCGGTGGGGCACCCACAAGCGGAGCTGGTTGCCGTCCATGGAGAGCACCTGGGCGTGACGGGCCAAGGGGGCGGAACCCTGCACCTCGTAGAGGTGCCAGTTCTGGTTGTGCCACACCTCGTGGAGGTAGGGCAGTCCGCCGGCGATCAGCTTCGCCTCGGCGACCGATGCGAAGTCGAGCTTGGTGTTGGGGACCGCGACGTAGGCGACCGCGAGCTCGTCGAGCCAGTGGCGGTACGACGCGGCGTCGAGCGCGCCCTCCTTGTAGAAGATCGGGTTGTCGGCGACGTCGGCCTGTCGCTCCCAGCCGCGGGCCACCGGCATCGACTCGCCGACGTATCGCGCCGCGCCCTTGGTCTGCGGCTCGACGACCTCCACCCGCTGCCCGAGGGTGGCGTCGGTGTTCATCCGCTCGTGGAGCTGGTTCAGCAGCGGGGTGTAGTAGGACTGCGAGGCCGAGGGGGAGTCGGCCTCGGCGAGCTGCCAGGTGACGTCGACGGCCGGGACGACCAGAGCGAGGGCGGTCAGGGCGACGACGTGGCGATCGGGACGGTGGCCGTATCCCACGATCATGGGAGCGGCCAGCAGCCAGACCATCCGGGTCAGGTTGAGGCCCACGCTGTTGGGCACGACCATGCAGGCGACCAGTCCGACCGCGACGAGCACGGCCCCGACGCGGATCGTGGGCTCGCGACAGGCGACCACGACCAGGGCGATGCCGACCAGGGCCATCAGCATCTGGCCGGGCGGCGACCCCATCACTCCGGGGTTGTGGAAGAGCACCGCGAGCGCGCCGAGGGAGGCTCCGGTGGCGATCCCCGTCACCAGTGCCTCGCGGCGGCGCGAGCGGTCGGTCAGCAGCACGGCCGCGGCCACGATCCCGGTGAACAGGCCGGCCAGCGGACTGCCCAGGACGCTGACGACGGTGGCCAGGCCGGCCAGCCACGGGTGGCGGTGGACCAGTGCGAGGACCGCCAGCATCGCCGCGGCGAGTCCGATCAGGAACGTGATCCGTCCGCCGAACAGGTTGAGCAGCACACTGGCGGCGAACACGACGCTGGCGGCGCGCGGACGGGCCGAGTCGCGGAGCAGGTGGTGGGCGACCCACATGCAGATCGCCGAGGCCAGGGCTCCGGTGGTGGCCACGCCGATGGTGGCCATCAGTCCCGGAGCGATCACGGAGTACGTCGGGAGCTCGAGGCCGCCGTACCACCCGGGCCACCAGCTGACGTTGCCGAGCTTGGCGAAGATCGCGGCCCGTGTCGCCTGGGCGGCGAAGTCCGGGACGGGTGGGACCAGGATGAGATACAGGGCGAGCCCGACGACGGGGACGAACCACGTCAGCATGCGACGCGTACGCAGCGACGAGATCGCGCGCGGCATGCTCAACGGCTCCCCCTCTTCTGCGGGCAGGTCGCTGTGACCCTCTTGTGACATTGTGCCAAGAGGCGACGCCGAGCCGAAATCCCATCTACCTCGAGGCTCGCCATTCCTCCACCAGCACGTCGTAGAACACGCAGTCGGCGCGGCCCGTGCGGACCGTCGTCCCGAGCCGTTCGGTGCCCCACGCGACCAGCCCGTTGGCCTCGATCACGTGCCGCGAGGCGGCGTTGTCGACCGCCGCACCCGCCATCACCCGTCGTACGCCGAGGTCCTCGAAGGCATAGGTGATGACGCGTGCCATCGCCCGGGTCATCACGCCACGCCCGCGCGCGTCCGGGTGCGTCCAGAACCCGATCTCGAGCTCGACCTCCGGCCGGTAGTGGAAGTAGCTGACCGACGCCAGGGCGATGTCGTCGGCGGGATCGGCCACGGCCCAGCCGGCACTCTCGCCGGTCGCGCGGTTCTCCTGCTGGTGCTCGAGCCAGGCGCGGGCCTCCGACTCGTCGTAGGGGTCCGGCATCCGCCCGAGCCATGCCTGGGTGCGGACGTCGGCACCGGCCTCGACGATCCGGGGTACGTCGGACTCGCGCCACGGACGCAGCCGGATGCCATCACCGTCGAGCACCGGGACGTCCAGCCACCGGCCGTTGGGCGTCGGGTCGTCGGTCGCCAGCAGCGTGCCGACCCAGGCGTCGCGCAGCTCCCCGCGCTGGGGCAACGCGGCGCGGACCGTGCCGTCGAAGGAGAACCCGAGACGCCAGGCCAGCTTGCGGCTCGGCCAGTTCCCGCGGTGCGCCCGCCACACGATCACCCGCGCGCCGCGATCCGCGAAGGCCCAGTCGACCAGCAGCCGCAGGGCGCGCTCCATGGCGCCTGAGCCGCGGACCCACGGGTGTGACCCGAACGCGACCTCGAGCCGGCCCTCACCCTGGTCGCGGAGCTCGACGGTGCCGGCGTACGTCCCGTCGACCGCGACCGCGAAGCGCCACGCGCTGCCGTCGGCCCAGCCCCGCGGCACGATCTCGGTGACAAACGTGCGAGCGTCATCCACGGTGTAGGGCACCGGCACCGTGGTCCACCGTCGGCTGAGCGGGTCCTGGCACTGCTCGACCACCCCCGCGACGTCGTCGTCCCGGTGGGCGCGGAGCGCGACTGTGCCATCGGTGAGGGTCGGCGCCGAGTCCATGCGCGCACCCTGCCAACGGCCGGCCAGGGGCGGCAACCGGGTATCGCCGCCGGCCTAACCTCGTCACGTCCGGCTCGTTGTCGGGTCATGCGCGCCTTGGCGTACGGCGTGGTGCTCGCCGTGTGGCTGTCGCTGGCCCCGGCGTTCCTGGCGGGTCCCACCTCCAGCGAACCGGGTCGGGACCCGGCCAGGTGTCGGTCCCACTGCCTGACACAATGCGCCCCATGCCCAGCACCACCACGTCACCGGAGCTGACCGTCCCTGACGTGACCGTCGGCGCCAAGCCACGGGTCCTGTCGGGCATCCAGCCGACCGCCGACTCGTTCCACTTCGGCAACTACCTCGGTGCGCTCCGGCAGTGGGTGGACCTCCAGCGCGAGTACCAGCCGTTCTTCTTCATCGCCGACCTGCACGCGATCACGGTCGAGCAGGACCCGAAGGTGCTCCGCGAGCGCACCCTGCGGGCAGCAGCCCAGCTGGTGGCGATGGGCATCGACCCGGCGCGGTCGGCGATCTTCGTGCAGAGCCAGATCCCTGCCCACGCCCAGCTGGGCTGGGTCCTGCAGTGCCTCACCGGCTTCGGCGAGGCCCGGCGGATGACCCAGTTCAAGGACAAGTCCGCCAAGGGTGGCGAGGGCGCGTCCAGCGTGGGGCTGTTCACCTACCCGGTGCTCCAGGCGGCCGACATCCTGCTCTACCGCCCGCACTACGTCCCGGTCGGCGAGGACCAGCGCCAGCACCTCGAGCTGACGCGCGACCTGGCGCAGCGGTTCAACCACCGCTACAAGAAGACCTTCCGACTGCCGGAGCCCTACATCCTCAAGGCGACCGCCAAGATCACCGACCTCCAGGAGCCGACGGCGAAGATGTCGAAGTCCTCGTCCTCGCCGGCCGGCATCGTCGAGCTCCTCGACGATCCGCAGGTCAACGCCAAGAAGATCCGCTCCGCGGTCACCGACTCCGGCTCGGAGATCCGGTTCGACCCCGACGAGAAGCCCGGCATCTCCAACCTGCTCACCATCTACTCCGCGCTCTCGGACCGCACCGTCACCGACATCGAGGAGGAGTACGCCGGACGCGGGTACGGCGAGCTCAAGGGCGATCTGGCGGAGCTCGTGGTCGACTTCGTGACGCCGTTCCGCGACCGCGCACTGGAGCTGCTCGAGGACCAGCAGCACCTGATGGACATCCTCGAGACCGGGCGCCGCCAGGCCGCGGCGATCGCCGAGGTGACGCTCCGCGACGTGTTCCAGCGCGTCGGTTTCGCCGCCCCCGCCCGTTCCACGGGCCTCTGAGGGCCCGACGAAGGAACAGGAGGAGCCGGTTGCCGACCATCGGAGTGTCCCTCGCCGTCCCCGAGCCGTGGGGCAGCCGGCTGCAGCAGTTCCGGGTGGCCAACGGCGACACCCAGGGCGCGACGATCCCCACCCACGTCACGCTGGTCCCGCCGGTCGAGGTCGGGACGCCGCGGCTCTCGGACGTCGAGCATCACCTGGAGCAGGTGGCCGCCGCGCGGCCGGCGTACCGGATGCACCTGCGCGGGTCCGGCACCTTCCGCCCGGTCTCGCCGGTGGTGTTCGTGAACCTCGTCGAGGGGATCTCCCAGACCGAGCAGCTCGCCACGGAGTGCCGGCGCGGACCACTCGCACTCGAGCTCGACTTCCCCTATCACCCCCACGTGACCGTGGCCCACCTCGACGACGACGTCCTCCTCGACCGGGCGTTCGAGGAGCTCGGCGCCTTCGACTGCGCCTTCACCGTCGAGGCGTTCCACCTCTACGTCCACCACGCCGACCTCGGCTGGAAGGCCACGCGGGACTACCCGCTCACCGGCTCCGCCGGGTGACGGCACCTCTCCGCCGACGGCGTGGCCGACACCTCGCCGACGGAAATCTCACACCACCCGGGTACGGCGCGGCGCGGGGGCGCGCGATAGGTTTCTGTGTCGCCCGCGCCCCTCGGCGCGGAGCCATGCGTGCGGGTTCGGAGTGCGTGTCGGAAGGACGGCAAGAACGACGATGACAACTGGAGTGCACGGCCCCACCCGGGCCCGCATCGAGGCCAAGACGCTGCGGACGGACCGGTGGTGGCTGTACCCGCTCACCACGTTCGTCGTCTTCTTCGCCTTCGTGGTGTACGCGACCATCCGGGCGTTCCAGGGCAGCGACTACTACAGCAAGCCCTACCTCTCGCCGTTCTACTCGCCCTGCCTGGGTGACTGCGTCAAGGGCAGCTCCGACTTCGGCCAGCCGTTCGGGTGGTGGCCGCTCTCGGCCGCCCTGATCGTGCTGATCTTCCCGCTCGGCTTCCGGCTCAGCTGCTACTACTACCGCAAGGCCTACTTCCGGTCGTTCTGGCTGAGCCCGCCGGCGTGCGCCGTCGCCGAGCCGCACAAGTCCTACTCCGGCGAGACCAAGCTGCCGCTGATCCTGAACAACATCCACCGCTGGTTCTGGTACGCCGCCGTGGGCGTGGCCCTGGTCCTCACCTACGACACGGTCCTGGCCTTCGGCCCGGCGGCCGGCGAGACCAGCGGCGTCCACATGGGTCTCGGCTCGCTGATCTTCCTGGCCAACATCGTCCTGATCTGGCTCTACACCCTGAGCTGTCACTCCTGCCGCCACATCGTCGGGGGCAAGCTGCGGCACTTCAGCAAGCATCCGGTCCGGTACCGCATGTGGAACTGGGTCTCCCGGCAGAACGCCTTCCACGCGCGCTACGCGTGGCTCTCGCTGTTCTCCGTCGCGATCGCCGACCTGTACGTCCTGCTGGTCTCCTCCGGCGCCTTCGACGACCCGAGGATCTTCTGATGCCCGAGATCGAGAAGCACCAGTACGACGTCATCGTGATCGGTGCCGGCGGCTCCGGGCTCCGCGCCGCGATCGCGGCCCAGGAGGCCGGCGCGAACGTCGCCGTCGTATGCAAGTCCCTGCTCGGCAAGGCCCACACGGTGATGGCGGAGGGTGGCGCCGCCGCTGCCCTGGGCAACCTGTGGCCGGAGGACAACTGGCAGGTCCATTTCCGCGACACCATGCGCGGCGGCAAGATGCTGAACAACTGGCGGATGGCCCAGCTGCACGCGCAGGAGGCGCCGGAGCGGGTCCTGGAGCTCGAGGACTGGGGTGCGCTGTTCGACCGCACCAAGGACGGCCTGATCTCGCAGCGCGACTTCGGCGGCCACCGCTACGCCCGGCTCGCCCACGTCGGCGACCGCACCGGGCTGGAGATGATCCGCACCCTCCAGCAGCGCACGGTGCAGCTCGGCATCGACGTGTTCATGGAGTGCACGATCACCGACCTGATGAAGGAGGGGGACAAGATCTCCGGCGCCTTCGGCTACTGGCGCGAGACCGGGTCGTTCATCGCGTTCGAGGCCCCGGCGCTCGTGCTGGCGACCGGTGGCATCGGCAAGAGCTTCAAGGTCACCTCGAACTCCTGGGAGTACACCGGTGACGGCCATGCCATGGCACTGCGCGCCGGCGCCAAGCTGATCAACATGGAGTTCGTCCAGTTCCACCCGACCGGCATGGTCTGGCCGCCGTCGGTGAAGGGGCTGCTGGTCACGGAGTCGGTCCGCGGCGACGGCGGGATCCTGAAGAACTCCGAGGGCAAGCGGTTCATGTTCGACTACATCTCCGACTACTTCAAGGAGGAGACGGCCGACTCCGAGGAGGAGGCGGACGGCTGGTACGAGGACAAGAAGAACAACCGCCGGCCACCCGAGCTCCTGCCTCGTGACGAGGTGGCCCGGGCGATCAACTCCGAGATCAAGGCGGGCCGTGGCTCCGAGCACGGTGGCGTCTACCTCGACATCGCCTCGCGCCGTACGCCGGAGTTCATCC
>JAICSK010000074.1 GCA_025936915.1 Nocardioides sp. | reverse complement strand
CGGTCCGCCCGACCGGCGTACCTCCGCGGCCCGACGACTCGGCGCTGGCGACCTCCTCGGTCTCCGACGAGGCCGAAGGCACTCGGCTGATCGCGCTGGTCGAGCTGGCCCGCAACGGCGACTCCGAGGCCTTCGGCCAGCTCTACGACCACTACCACGTGAGCGTCTACCGGTTCCTCTACTACCGGGTGGGCTCGGTGTCGCTGGCCGAGGACCTGACCTCCGAGACGTTCTTCCGCGCGCTGCGCAGCATGAGCGGCTTCCGGTGGCAGGGCAAGGACTTCGGCGCCTGGCTGATGACCATCGCCCGCAACCTCTGCACCGACCACTTCAAGGCAGGCCGCACCCGCCTGGAGATGACCACGGAGGACATGAGCCTCCACGACGACGCGACCGACGGCCCCGAGGGGACGGTCCTCGCCGGCCTCACCAACGAGGTCCTGCTCGAGGGGCTCCGCCAGCTCTCCGACGAGCAGCGCGACTGCCTGATCATGCGGTTCCTCCAGGGTTTGAGCATCGCCGAGACCGCCGAGATCCTGGACCGCAGCGAGGGAGCGATCAAGCAGCTGCAGCTGCGCGGGGTGCGCAACCTCGCCAAGCTCATCCCCGCCGGATGGCGCGATGAGTAGCGCGCGGCTCGGGGACAGAGGTCGCGTAACCCACCGCCTCGGCCGTTCGTTGTCACCGGTGTCCGGCAGTCGCCGCGACACCCACCGCGACCAGCGAGGATCATCGTGATCACGGCGCGACGCGCTCAGCAGTTCCACGAGCTCGTCGAGGACAGCTCGACGGGCGGCGCTCGGCTGCCCCAGTACGCCGACCTCCTCGACGTGGTCGGCGCCCTGCGCGCCGTACCCGACCCGGTCGCCGACCCCGCCTTCGTGGCCACCCTGCGCGAGCGACTGCTGGCCGAGGCGGAGTCCGTGCTGGTCGCCGCGGCCGCCGAGCGTGACGACACCGACGCCAAGCTACGTCTGCGTCCCACCACCCCGCTGACCCGGCGGCGTCATCGCCGCCTCGCGGCCGTGGTCAGCGGCGTCGCGCTGGCCGGTGCCTCCGCGACGATCGCGGTCGCCGCTCAGAGTGCGTTGCCGGGCGACGGGTTGTACTCGGTCAAGCGCGGGATCGAGAGCGCGCACGCCGAGCTCACGTTCGACCGCGGCGACCGGGGCCGCGTCCTCCTGCACAACGCCGGTGTCCGCCTCGACGAGGCGCAGGAGCTCAGCCGAGAGCAGGCCGATCCGTCGCGGGTCGACGACGCGCTCCAGTCGTTCACCCAGGAGGCGATCGACGGTTCCGACCTGCTGGTGTCCGACTACGACGCGACCGGCGACCGGTCCTCGATCACCGCGCTGCGCACGTTCACCGTCTCCAGCATGGAGCGGCTGAAGGTGCTGCAGTCCGAGGTGCCGCCGCAGTCCCTCGGCTCGCTGCTCCAGGCCGCCCAGACGCTCGACCAGGTCCAGCAGACCTCGGTCCACGCCTGCTCGTCCTGCCAGGGTCCGCTGATCGGGTCCGCGCCCAGTCTGCTCGCCCAGGCCGCACAGGCGACCGTCGACTCCTGGCAGGTCGCGGCCCCCAAGCCGCACCACCAGGGCGTCGTGCAGGAGGGCTCCGACGGCGGACCGAAGCTGCCGCACCTGCCGAGCACGCTGCCCCCGGCCAGCGTCACCGACCCCGGCTCGTCGAGCGTGTCCGGCGACACCGGCCCGCCGACGGCGGGTGACGTCGAGAACACCGTCCAGCACCTGACCGACGGGCTCACCCACAAGCACCAGAACGACGTGGCCTCGACGGTCTCCGACGCCGCCAACAACCTGCTCGACGCGGTCGGCGCGGTGGGCAACCAGGTGGTCGGCACCGTCGACGGCACCGTCGGCGGCATCCAGAGCCTGCTGCCCTCGATCCCCTGATCTCCGGCCGGCCACGTTCCTCCGGAGGAGGGGTCTTCGCGCGGAAAACGCGGAGGAGACCCTCCGGCCGGGCCGTGTGCGACCGGATCCTTCCGCGACCGTCAGCGCCAGACCGACGACCGCCGCATCAGCAGCGAGTACAGGGACTGCTGGATGGTCTCGCGCACCTGGTCGGTCACGTCGAACACCAGCATCGGGTCGTCGGCCGCTCGGGCGTCGTACTCGTCGGTGCGGACCGGTTCCCCGAACTCCATCAACCACTTCGACGGCAGGGGCACCAGCCCGAGCGGGCCGAGCCACGGGAACAGCGGCGTGATCGGGACGTAGGGGACACCGAGCAGCCGGGCCAGGGCCGGCACGTTGCCGACCAGCGGGTAGATCTCCTCGGCACCGACCACCGCCAGCGGGATGATGGGTACGCCGGTTCGCAGCGCCGACGCGACGAAGCCGCCGCGGCCGAAGCGCTGGAGCTTGTAGCGTTCGGCGAACGGCTTGCCGATGCCCTTGAAGCCTTCGGGCCAGACCCCCACCAGTTCGCCGCCCGAGAGCATCCGCTCGGCGTCCTCGGCGCACGCCAGAGTCGCGCCGCCCTTGCGAGCCAGGCTGCTCACCAGCGGCATCCGGAACACGAGGTCCGCCCCGAGCGGGCGCAGGAACCGTCCGGTGTGCTCGTGGACGGTGACCATCGTCATCAGCCCGTCGACCGGCAGGGTGCCGGAATGGTTGGACACCACCAGGGCGCCGCCCTCCGCCGGTAGGTTGTCGAGGCCGGTCGCCTCGATCCGGAACCACCGCGCGGCGATCGGCCGTAGGCTCGCCAACAGGAGCTTCTCGGCGACCTCGGGGTCGAAGCCGTACTCGTCGACGGCGTACTCACCGGTGAGCCGGCGGCGCAGGAACGCCAGGAGCCGGGCGAGCTGCGGCTCCCAGTCGTCACCGAACACCTCGACGGCGCCCGTGCGGAACGCCGCCAGCCACTCGCCGGGTGTGATGCCGGCCGTCGGGGCGCGGTCCTCGGTCGTGATCGGCGGGCGGACGTCGTCCGCCGGTGGGGTCGGCTCCTCGGGTCGGGTACGACGGGTCGCCGGCTTCCTCGCCGGGGCCAGGATGCGCGAGGCAGCCGAGGGGCGTGCGCTGCCGGTGCCGCGCCCGGGGCGACCGCCGGTGCCGATCGGGATGACCTCGGCGTCAGCCATGCACGGCTCCGGCGTCCGGAAGGGAGGCGACGAGGCCCTCGACCAGCCGCTCGACGGGAGACACGTCGTGGCCGGCGCCGGCCGCGAAGTCGGCGAACGCGTGCTCGGTCGTGTACGCCGGCTCGAAGCCCAGCTCGGCCCGCATCCGGGTGGTGTCGATGCCCCTGCCGAACGTGAGGAAGCCGAGCTGCTCCGGCGAGAAGTCCGCCATCCGTGCCGACTTCAGGGCTGCCGCGACGCCGGCGACGGCCGGACGGACGAGAGGCACGGACGGCTTGCGCAGCCGGCGTACGGCCTGCGACAGCAGCATCACGCCCTCGCCCGCGACGTTGAACGTGCCGGGCACGTCGGCATGGACGCAGTGGGTCAGCACGCGCATCAGGTCGGTCTCGTGGACGAACTGCATCCGTGGGTCGAAGCCGAGGACGGTCGGGATCACCGGCAGCCGGAAGTACGACGAGATCGGGCTGGTCACGTGGGGGCCGAGGACGTTGGCCAGCCGGAGGGTGGTGACCCGGACGTCGGGACGTCGGCGGGCGAACCCGCGGACGTAGCCCTCGATCTCGGCGACGTCCTTGGCGTAGCCGGAGCTCGGCTCGCGACGCGGCCCCATCTCCTCGGTGAACATCGCCGGATCGCGGCTGCTCGCGCCGTACACCGTCGAGGTCGACTTCACGACCAGGTGCTCGACGCTCTCGGACCTCTGGCAGGCCGCCAGGAGCTGCATCGTGCCGATGACGTTGAGCTCCTTCATCGTGCCGCGGCCGCCGGCGCTGCCGGGCGTGGCGATGACGCTCATGTGGACGACGGTGTCGACGTCCTCCTTGGCGATCACCTTGGCGATCACGGGGTTGCGGATGTCGGCGCGGACGAAGGTCACGTCGCCGATGTCGTCACGAGGGGGTACGGCGTCGACGCCGACCACGCGGTCGACGCCGGGGTCGGCGGCGAGACGACGGGCGAACCTGCGGCCGAGGTCTCGGGAGACCCCGGTGACGAGGACCACCTTCTTGGTGGCGTCCACGAGCTCCCCCTCGGCGTCGCGCTGGACGGGGGCTACTTCCCGAGCTTGCGTCGCTGGACGCGCGTCTTCTTCAGCAGCTTGCGGTGCTTCTTCTTCGCCATCCGCTTGCGACGCTTCTTGATGACCGAACCCACGAAAACCTCTTCCGGAACAACGTCAGACATGTCTGGGGGTCCCGGACACGCCGGGACGACTCCGACAGCCTAACGGCCACGGGGTGAGGCGCCGAATTCCTGCTCGGGGCACGGAGCCCCGCACGAATCCGGTGCGGTGGAGCGGTGGATCAGCCGGCGCTGTAGAAGCTCTTGCGCAGGTACTCGTTGACGTCGTCCTCGGTCACCCGGAACGAGCGGCCGACCCGCACCGCGGGCAGCTCGCCGCCGTGCACCAAGCGGTAGACCGTCATCTTGGACACGCGCATCATCGCGGCCACTTCGGCCACGGTCAGGAACTTCACGTCGGAGATGTCTCCGGGCTCGTGGGCAGGCATCGCAGGCACCGTACTTTCTTGGCAGGCACGCACCGGCTTCCCCTCCGGTGACTCCACGTCCCGCGCTTCGTGGTGAGAATAGGGCCTGGAGTGACTCGTGGGGAAGGAAATCTCTACAGAAACTCACGGTACCTACGCGTGTCGACTTGAAACGGACGTGAATTTTACTGTCCGCAACCGTCCGGAAGGGTCACAGCTGAGGGTCCAGGCCGTGGCACGGGAAGACGGCCTCGCGGGTGGCCACGACCGAGCGGTCGAGCCACGACGCGGGATCGAAGCCCTCGGACCAGTCGCGGTACGCCGGATCGCGGCCGTCGGTCATCCGCGACGGCGGGGTGCGGCCGAGGGCGTCGCGCACGTGGGCCCGCCACGACTCCGGCGTCGCCGTCGTGGGCTCGAGGGGATGTCCGCCGATGACCGCCAGGAGGTGGGTCCACGCGCGCGGGACGACCTCGACCAATGCGTACCCGCCCCCACCCGTGGCCACCCAGCGCCCGCCCGCCACCTCATGGGCGAGGTCGTGCAGCGCGAGGTACGACGCCCGCTGGCCGTCGACGCTGAGCATCAGGTCGGCCAGGGGGTCGTCGCGATGGCTGTCGCACCCGTGCTGGCTGACCAGCACGTCCGGGGCGAACTCGCGGACGAGCGGCGGGACGATCGCGTGGAAGGCGCGCAGCCACCCGGCGTCCGACGTACCCGGCGGCAGGGCGACGTTGACCGCACTGCCCTGGGCCTGCGGGCCTCCGCAGTCGCCCGGGAAACCGGTGCCGGGAAACAGGGCCTGACCGGTCTCGTGCAGGGAGATGGTGAGGACGCGGGGGTCGTCGTAGAAGATCCGCTCGACTCCGTCGCCGTGATGCACGTCGACGTCGACGTAGGCGATCCTCTGCACCCCCTGGGCGAGCAGCCAGCGGATGCCGATGGCGACGTCGTTGTAGATGCAGAAGCCGCTGGCGCGGTCGGGCATCGCGTGGTGGAGTCCGCCGCAGATGCTGGCGCTGTGCAGGCTCTCGCCGCTGTGCACCTGGCGGAACGCCTCCGTGGTCGCACCGACAATGTGCGCGGACGCGCGGTGCATGTCGGCGAAGACCGGGTTGTCGTCACTGCCGAGGCCGTAGGCCGGCTCGAAGGCGACCGGGTCGGCTCCGGCCCGTTTCACGGCGTCGATCAGCCCCGGCTCGTGCACCGTGGCGATCAGGTCGTCGTCGGCGACCGGGGCGTCGACCACGCGCAGCCGGTCGAGCACCCCCAGACCGGCGGCAAGGCGCATCGTGAGGTCGACCCGGATCGGGGACATCGGATGGGTCGGGCCGAAGTCGTACTCGGTCAGCGACGGGTCGAAGACCACCGTCGCCGGGCCCGCACACGCTGGCATGGCGGTCACGGTACCGCTACCCTCGACCCGTGCTTCGATCCGCGAACCTCGCCTGGTGGCCCGCCTGACGGCGGACACCCGATCGAGCACGCACTCGTATCCCACGGCCGCCCACGGGCGGCCGTTCGTGATTTCATGGCACGCCCGTGGGCCCACCAGACACCAGGAGCCCACGATGGACCGCAACCTCTCGCTGATCACCCCCACCGGGCGGCTGACGCTCGGCAACCACCTCGGCGCGCTGCGCCGCTTCGTCGCGGTGCAGGACCTTGCCGCCTCACCGGACGACTGCTTCTTCGGTCTGTCCGACCTGCACGCGCTGACCACCGCGCAGGACCCGGCCGTCCTCCGCGCCACCATCCGAGAGATGGCGACGCTGTTCCTCGCCGCGGGTCTCGACCCCGCGCGGGTGACGCTGTTCCGGCAGAGCATGGTGCCGGCGCACCGCGAGCTGGCCTATCTGCTCGAGTGCACGGCCTACACCGGGGAGCTGAACCGGATGATCCAGTTCAAGGAGAAGGGGCGCGGGGTGCCGTCGACCCGGGTGTCGCTGTACACCTATCCGGCGTTGATGGCGGCCGACATCCTGCTGTACCGACCGTCACGGGTGCCGGTCGGAGAGGACCAGCGGCAGCACGTGGAGCTGACCCGCGACCTCGCGATCCGCTTCAACCACGCCTATGGCGCGGTCTTCGTCGTGCCCGAGGTGACCGTGCCGCGCGTGGGTGCCCGACTGATGGACCTGCAGGACCCGACGAGGAAGATGTCGAAGTCGGCCGAACCCGATGCCGGGGTGATCCGGCTGCTCGATCCGCCGGACGTCGTACGCCGGAAGGTCGCGCGGGCGATCACCGACTCCGACGTCGGCCCGTCTGCGGTGCGAGCCTCGCCCTCGGCGAAGCCCGGCGTCACCAACCTGCTGGACATCCTGTCGGCCTGCGGTGGCTCGGCCGAGGGGATCACGACGTACGGCGCCCTGAAGTCGGCCGTGACCGAGGCGGTCGTCGCCGCCCTCGCCCCGCTGCAGAAGGCCTACGCCGAGCTGGCCGAAGACCCGGGGTACGTCGACTCGGTCTTCGCCGAGGGGTCCGCGCGGTGCCGGGAGGTCACCGCCTCGGTGCTGGCCGACGCGACGGCGGCCGTGGGGTTGTGAGGGGGCCTCGTCGGCTTACTGGCCTCTGGAACGGCCAGGAAGCAAGGGAAGACGCCAGTGACGTCGGCGTGATCAGCCCGAGGTACGCCGTGGCGGGCGGTCGATCGGCTGGGATCGGCTGGTCCGGGGGCACGGCGGGTCTCACGGCGTGTGGATCCAGGCGTGGCGCCCCGCCACCACGACGAGGCGGGCGCCGACCGGCACGCGGGTCGCTCCCACGCGACGTGCAGCCGAGGGGAGCCGTGGCCCGACGGCGGACCCGACCGTCGGCAGCCCCCGGATGCGGCGCCAGCGGAGTCCGTCCCATCGGTCCGCTCGGATTCGTGGCGGACTCCCGGCGTAGCCGGTCACCACGGTCCCGGCTCGAGTCACGGCCACCCGCCGATGGTGGAGCGCGGGGCGCAACGGGTCAGCCGGGAGCGCTGTCCACCTGTCGAGGGCCACGCTGTAGACGACGACGTGCCGGGCTGTGACGGCGTACGCCTCCGAGCGGTACGCCGTCGGAGCGGCGGCTCCGAACGGCACGCCCGACATCCGCGTCCAGACGTCGTGGCGGGGATCGAACCGCCACCACGCGGCGCCTCTTCCGCGTCGACTGCGGAGGACGACGACGCCGGCCGCGGCGACGGCCGTGTCGCGATCGGTGACCGCGACCGGCGTACGCAAGGCGTGCCAGCGACCGGTGCGGAGATCGTACGCCGCGCCGTCGCGCACGACGCCGGTGGCGCTGCGCCCTCCGAGAACGAGCAACCGATGGCCGACCCGGAGCCCGAGTGCACGGGTGCGCGGTGTGAGCGGCGGAGCGGAGAGTCGCTGCCAGTGCGGATACGGGTGCGCCGTCACCGGCTGGTCGCTGCCGGACAACAACACGGCCCCTACCAACGCGGCGAGGAGCGTCGCGAGCACCCGACTCAGCGCGCGACGACCCATCCCGCCTCCTCCACCGGAGGCTAGACCCCTTCGGCGAGCTCTGCGGACCGGTTGCGGGCCGCCTCCATCGCAGCCAGGAACGCCGCGCGCACCTTGTGCACCTCGAGCTCACGCAGGGCGGCCGCAGTGGTGCCGCCGGGAGAGGTCACCTGCTCGCGCAGGACGGTGGGATGGGTGCCGGTCTCGCGGAGCATCTTCGCCGAGCCGACGAGCGTCTGCACGACGAGGTCGGTCGCGGTGCCACGAGGCAGGCCGAGGTGGACGCCCGCCTCGATCATCGACTCGACCACGAAGAAGACGTACGCAGGACCGGTGCCGGAGATCGCGGTGACGGCGTCCATCTGCTTCTCCGGCACCCGGAGCACACGGCCGGTCGACCCGAGCAGCTCCTCGGCGATCTCGAGGTGGTCGTCGTCGCAGTGCGCGCCGGGCGCGATCGCGGCCATGCCCTCGTCGACGAGCGCCGGGGTGTTGGGCATGACCCGCACGACGGGTACGCCGTCGGGCAAGCGCGATTCCAGGAACGACGTGGTGATGCCGGCGGCCAACGAGACGACCAGCTGACCGGGCCGGACGGCCGGGGCGATCTCGTCGAGCAGGGCGCCCATGTCCTGGGGCTTGACGACCAGGGCGATCGTGTCGGCGCGCCTGGTCGCCTCGAGGTTGGAGACGACGGAGACGGCATACTTCTCCTCGAGCTCGCGTGCTCTCTCGGGACGCTTCTCGCCGACGAGCAGCTCGGCGACCGGACGGCCCGCACGGACCAGGCCGGAGAGGAGCGTCTCGCCCATCACCCCGGCGCCGAGGATCGCGGTGATGCTCACGGGCGACCTCTACTTCTTGCTGACCAGGGACCGGACGAAGAATGTCAGGTTCTGGGGTCGCTCGGCGAGACGTCTCATCAGGTACCCGTACCACTCGGTGCCGTAGGGCACGTAGACGCGCACCGTCTCTCCGGCGCCCGCCAGGCGGCGCTGCTCCTCGGGACGGATGCCGTAGAGCATCTGGAACTCGTAGGTGCCGAAGGCGCGACCGTTGCGGCTCGCCAGCGCCGAGGCGATCGCGATCATCCGGGGGTCGTGGGTGGCGATCATCGGGTATCCCTGACCGGCGAGCAGCACCTTGAGGCAGCGGACGTACGACTTGTCGACCTCGAGCCGGCTCTGGAAGGCGACCTCGGCGGGCTCGTCGTACGCCCCCTTGCAGAGACGTACGCGCGAGCCCTCGTAGGCGAGCGCGCGGCAGTCGGCCTCGGTGCGGTGGAGGTAGGCCTGGAGGACGGCGCCGGTCTCGGGGAAGTCCTTGCGGAGCTCGCGCAGCGTCGCCAGGGTCGCGTCGGTGGTGGTGTGGTCCTCCATGTCGAGGGTGACCGTGGTGCCGGCGTTGCGGGCGGCGCGACAGATGGTGCGGGCGTTCTCGAGGGCGATCTTGTGCCCGTGCTGCGGGATCGCCTGCCCGATGGCCGAGAGCTTCACCGAGACCTCGGCGCTGCGGGTCAGACCGCGCGCGGAAAGAGCATGCAGGAGATCGAGGTAGGCCTGGACCGTCGCGTCCGCCTGGTCGGAGTCGAGGGTGTCCTCGCCGAGGTAGTCGAGCGTCACCCGGAGGTGCTCGTCGACCAGCTCGGCGGTCGCGCGAACGGCGTCCTGAGTGTCCTCGCCGGGCACGTAGCTGCGCACGATCCCCGCCGAGACCGGCATCGCGCTGACCAGGCGCTTGACCCGGCCGCTGCGCGCGAGCAGCAGCAGCGGCTGGCGGAGGAGCGACATGGCGACAGGCTACTTCCTGTCCTCGCGCCGGTTGACCCGCCCGCCCCCGACGTTACTGGCCCCAATCCGGTGCTTACTGGCCGTTGGAACCCCCAGCAAGCACCGGTTCCCCCGGGTACGCGGGGAACCCGCGCGAGCCTGCAGCACCCTTCGCCTGAGGCTCCGGGCGACGAACGTGCCGGGTGTCCTGCAGCCCTCACCCGGTGTCACGGCGTACGACGGCGGAGGGTCGCCGCGCCGAGGCCGAGGGCGGCCGCGGCGAACGCGACCACCACGCCGAGGTCGCGCCACACGTCGCCGGTGGCGGACGAGCTGACCAGGGTCTGCATGGCGTCGGTGGCGTAGCTCAGGGGCAGGACGTCGCTGACCCCGTGGAGGAAGCCGGGCATCGCGCCGCGGGGCACGAAGAGCCCGCAGAGCAGGATCTGCGGGATCACGAACAGGGGCATGAACTGGACGGCCTGGAACTCGGTACGGGCGAACGCGCTGACGAACAGCCCGAGGGCGGTGCCGAGCACCGCGTCGGCGACGGCGACCAGGCCGAGCAGGAGCACCGGTCCGTCGACGTTGAGCCCGAGCAGGCCGACGCTGAGCGCCACCGCGAGCGCGGCCTGCACCGCCGCGACCACACCGAACGCCACGGCGTACCCGCCGAGGAAGTCGAGCTTGGCCATCGGCATCGCGAGGAGCCGCTCGAGGGTCCCGGAGGAGCGTTCGCGGAGCGTGGTCACGCTGGTGACCAGGAACATCACGATGAAGGGGAACATCGCGAGCAGTGCCGGGCCGAAGCGGTCGAACAGGCCGCCGGGCAGGTCCTGGAACATCCACCAGAGCAGCGTCATCAGGACACACGGCAGCACGAGGAGCATCGCGGCGGTGCGGTGGTCGCGGCGCAGCTGGGTGAGCACCCGCTGCGAGACGGCGAGCAGGATCCGCGGGGTCATGGCCGGTCCCGTTCCTCGGTGCTGTCGGCATCGACCAGTGCCAGGAACGCGCCCTCGATGTCGTCGGTCTGCGTCTTCTCCCGGATGTGGGCGGGGGTGTCGTCGGCGATGATCCTGCCCTCACGCATCAGCAGCAGCCGGTCGCAGCGCTCGGCCTCGTCCATGACGTGGCTGGAGACGAACACCGCCGCGCCGTCGTCGGCGAGCCGGTGGAACAGGGCCCACAGGTCGCGGCGTAGCACCGGGTCGAGCCCGACGGTCGGCTCGTCGAGGACCAGCAGGTCCGGGGCGTTGAGGAGGGCCACGGCCAGGCTGGCGCGCGAACGCTGACCACCACTCAGCCGGCCGACGACCTGGTCGGCGTGGTCCGCGAGGTCGACGGTGGCGATCGCCTCGGCGACCGCATCGGACGCGGCGCCGAGCACGCGGCCGAAGAACGAGAGGTTCTCCCGGACGGTGAGATCGTCGTACACGCTGGCGGCCTGGGTGACGTAGCCGATCCGGCTCCGCAGCTCCTTGCCGCCGGCCTCGGCGCCGGCGATGGTGACCCGTCCCGAGGTGAGCTGCTGGACGCCGACCAGGGAGCGCATCAGCGTGCTCTTCCCGCAGCCGCTCGGGCCGAGCAGCCCGGTCACGCTCCCCTGCTCGATGGTGAGGTCGAGCCCGTGCAGTACCCGGCGACCGCCGCGGTCGACGACGAGGTCACGCACCTCGACCAGATTATTCACCATGCGTTGAATTATGCGGCTCGTGGAGGCGGGGGTCAAGCATCCGGGTCGCCCGCGCAACGAGTCCCGAGGCGGCAGCTCGGCCGCGACTGTCGGCTACGTCGCCAGGTCGCCTCGGCTCGGGAGGTCACCGGTCAGGTAGTGCTGGAGCACCGGCGCGTACGTCGCCACGACCTCGTCGGCGGGCATCGACGCGATCGGCTCCAGACCGATCACGTAGCGCGTCAGGATCAGCCCCGCGACCTGGCTGATCACCAAGGGCATCCGCAGGTCGGGGCGGTCGATTCCCAACGCCGCGCCGGCCGGCATCAGCACCACCGGGACGAAGCCCTGGGTGAGCAGGCGCTCGCCGCCCGGCTGCAGCGCCGAGCGGACGATGCCCACCAGGGACGGCGCGATCTCGGGGTCGTCCCACAGGGTCAGGAACGCCCGCATCAGCCGTTCGCCCGCACCGTCGGGTCCGCCCGCGAGGGCCGGACCGAGGATCCGCCGCGGATCGACCGGCAGCTCCATCGCCGCCAGGAACAGGTCGTCCTTGGTCCCGAAGTAGTGGTGGACGAGCGCGGCGTCGACGCCGGCCGTGGACGCCACCGCGCGGATCGTCGTACCCGCGAACCCCTTGTCGGCGAAGGCGGACCGCGCCGCGTCGAGGATCGCGGCCCGCGTGTCCGGCGCCCCGGGACGCCGGCCCCGGCGCGAGACGGGCGAGGGCGACGACATGCGGCGAAGGCTACGCCGGGGGCTCGGCCTCACCGGCCGTGCGCCGGCGCAGGAGTGTGGCGGCGTCGTGCTGGTAGGCGTACTCGGCCCAGTCGAGCGGCGTGCCGCCGTGGACGTCGTCGGTGACCGCGGGGTCGGCGCCGGCCGCGAGCAGGGCCTCGATCCTCGCGAGGTCTCCGTCCCAGGCAGCCTCGTGCAGCGGCGTCCGCCCGCCGGTCTTGGCGTTGACGTCATCGGGCAGGGTCCGGGGGTCGCGGAGGACGACGCCGGACAAGTCGACGCCGTGCCGCTGGAACAGCTCGAGGCGGTCGACGTAGCCGTGCTCGGCTGCCCACCGGACCTGCCGGTCGAGCAGCTGCGCCGGCGTCTCCATCGCGTCGCCGAGCCGGCGCCGCCACGGACCCCGGTCGGGACCCCCGAGGCCGTAGCGGAACAGGATCTCGAGATGGTCGGTGCCCGGAGTGAACATCCGGTTGTAGAGCGCCTGCCCGTCGTTGGGCTCCGCTCCGTGCTCGAGCAACAGCACGGCCAGCGTCGCGTCGTAGGGGTGGCGTGGCTGGCGGTGGGGACCCTGCTCGCCCTCGCCGAACACCCCGGTCAGGGCGGTGAACGGGGTCGCGAGTCCACGCCACAGGAAACCGGCGTCGGGGTCGGCTCCGGCGCCGAGCAGCAGGCGGGCAACGGTGAGCACCTCCTCGGCGGATCGGAGGACCGGCAGCCGGGCATAGCTCAGGTACAGCAGAGGCTCCCAGCGGTAGGGCCCGCCGCGGCGTCGGGCCAGGCGGGGATCCGCGTCGAGGTGACGGCGTACGGCGACCGGGTCGCTCGCCGCGGCCGCTGCCCAGACCGAGCGGTCGACCAGGGACGGATCGTCGGCGATCAGCGCGGTCGCACGTGCGCGACGCGGCGGCTCGTCGCGCTCGTCGTACTGCAGGCAGGCGAACGCGCAGAACGCGTCTTCCGGCCGGAGCCGGTCCTCGGCCACCGCGGCCGGATCGGCGCTCAGCCCGCGGGCGGTCTCGACGTACGACACGAGTGCCGGCCAACCCGCGAAGCCGTACCGTCGCGCGCAGGCGAGCTGCGCGTCATGGAGGCTCAGGCTTTCCGGCTCGGTACTGGTCGGCGCCGGATGCCACGCGCTGAGGAACGCGAGCGCGTCGGGCTCGCCGGACCGGGCGGCCCGCTGGAGCCGGCGCGCATCACGTCGCAGTCGGTCGAGCGAGGGTGAGTCGGGGAGACGGCTCGCCATCAGGACTCCTTCCGGTGGGTCCGGCGTCCGCGAGGTCGGACCCGGAAGGAGGTCGGGCGACTCGGTGGTGGAGCTGCAGGGAGGCTGGGCCTCTTCGAGCGGACGTCGGGCGGTCCTGCGCGCCCTGGGTCGGATGGTACGCCGGGTGCGGGCGAGGTCAGGAGCGGAAGTGCCAGCGCGCGAACTCCAGCGACTCGCGCAGGTCGGCCTCCCGCTCCTCGCGCGTCGCCGCCTTGCGGGTGTTGATCTCGAGCACGAGGTGACCGGTGAACCGGATGCTGGCGAGATACTCCAGGAACCCCTGGGCGTCCATGGCGCCGCGGCCCGGCACGAGGTGCTCGTCCTTCGGCGAGCCCGACCCGTCGGTCAGGTGGATGTGCCGCAGCCGCCGCCCGAGCCGCTCGGCCATCTCGACGGGCGAGGTCTGCGCGATCGCGGCGTGGGAGAGGTCGACGGTGGCGTTGGCGTAGTTCTCCTCCGACGGGTCCCAGCCCGGCAGGTACATCTCGACCCCGCGTCGGGCGGAGGCACGCCACGGGTACATGTTCTCGACGGCGAAGGCCAGGCCGGTCGACTCCTCGAGGGCGGCGATGCCGTCGACGAAGCCGGCGGCGTACTCCCGCTGCCAGCGGAACGGCGGGTGGACGACGACGACGTCGGCACCGACCGCGTGCGCCATCTCGGCCGAGCGCTCGAGCTTGCCCCACGGGTCGGTGCCCCACACGCGCTGGGTGAACAGCAGGCACGGCGAGTGGATCGCGCACACCGGCAGCTCGTGGTGGTCGGAGAGCTGCTTGACCGCGGCGGTCTGCTGGCTCAAGGCGTCGATGCCGACCATCACCTCGACCGCGTCGTACCCGAGGGACTTGGCGTAGGCGAACGCGTGGGCGCTCGACTCCGGATACACCGATGCCGTGGAGAGGGCGACCCGGGTCACGAGGCTCCCTTCTCCGGTGTCGTGTCCGGCACCGACTCGGGGAGCTGGTCGAGGCGCTCGAGGATCACGCCCTCCCGCAGCGCCCACGGGCAGATCTGGAGGTCGGGGAGATCGAAGATGTCCATCACGGCCTCGGCGACCAGGGCGCCCGGCACGATCTGATGGACGCGGCTCGGCGAGACGCCGGGCAGGTCGGCCAGCTTCTCGGCCGGGAGGTCGACCAGCTGCGGGATCCACAGACGGAGCTGCGCGACCGCCAGCGACCGGTTGACCAGAGGTCCGTCATCGCTCGGCGCCGCGCCGCAGATGCGGGCCAGGGAACGGAAGGTCTTCGACGTCGCCGCGGCCACGTCCGGCGGGCCGCCGCGCAGCAGCTTGCCGGCGTCTTCGGCGATGGCGGCGCGGATCTTCTTGCGCAGCACCGCGATCTGCTCCTCGTCGGGCCGGGCCCCGGCGAAGTGCTCCCGAGCCAGGCGCGCGGCACCCAGGGGGATGGACCACGCGACGTCGGGCTCCTCGTCGGCACCGCCGGCGATCTCGAGCGAGCCGCCGCCGATGTCGAAGACCGCCAGCCGCCCGGCGGACCAGCCGAACCACCGTCGTACGGCGAGGAAGGTCAGCCGCGCCTCGTCCTCGCCCGGCAGGACCGCGATCCGGACGCCGGTCGCGGCGGCCACATGGGCCAGCACCGCCTCGGCATTGCGCGCGTCACGGACCGCCGACGTCGCGAAGCCCAGCATGTCGTGCGCGCCGCGGTCCTCGGCGACGACGACCGAGCCGGCGACGAAGGTCGTGAGCGCCTCGATCCCGGTCGTCGTGATGTCGCCGTCCTCGAGGTGCTCGGCCAGTCGCAGCGGCTGCTTGTAGGAGTACGCCGGCAGGGGCGCGGCTCCGCGGTGGGCGTCGACGACGAGGAGGTGTCCGGTGTTGGAACCGATGTCGAGGACGCCGAGGCGCATGGCCCGACTCTATGACGGGCGGGCGCGCGACCTACGCTGGTCGGGTGCCCGAGGTCGATCTGGTCTTTCCGCGCGCCTTCGTCGAGTTCGTCGACCCCGCGGACGGCGAGCAGGTGTTCCGCTGCGACCTGACCTGGCTGACCTCGCGCTACACCTGCATCTTCGGACAGGGTTGTCGCGGCATCTACGCCGACGCGCCCGACGTCGGGTGCTGCGCCCTCGGCGCGCACTTCTCGGACAAGGCCGACGAGAAGCGGGTGGCGTCGTACGTCGAGCAGCTCGGGCCCGACCTCTGGCAGTTCCATCCCGGCGGCTCCGTGCGGAAGTCGGACTGGATCGAGAAGGACGACGACGGCGAGCGCAAGACCAAGGTCGTCGAGCACGATGGCCAGTCCGCGTGCATCTTCCACAACCGGCAGGACTTCCCGACCGGCGCGGGCTGCGCCTTGCACTCGCTCGCGCTGCAGCAGGGACGCAACCCGCTGGAGACCAAGCCCGATGTCTGCTGGCAGCTGCCGATCCGGCGTACCTTCCGCAACGTCAAGCGACACGACGACACGTCGTACACCGAGGTGACGATCGGCGAGTACGACCGACGCGGCTGGGGGCCCGGCGGTCACGACCTCGACTGGTACTGCTCGGGCAACACCGAGGCCCACGTCGCGCGCGAGCCGCTCTACGTCACCAACGAGCCGGAGCTCGTCGAGCTGATGGGACGAGCGGCGTACGACGAGCTGGTCACGCACTGCGAACGACACCTGGCCGCGCGCGACCGACTGGCGGTCCATCCGGCCGACCCGGGCGAGGACCGTTCGATCCGGCGCTAGCCGGAACGGACATTGCCGCGAGCGGCGCAACGAGCGGCGCTTCTACCACCGTCTCGACGTCGAGAGACTCCGACCCCCTGTCCTGATCGGCGTACGTCGTGGCGCAGAATGCTCGGCATGCGCCTGGACCATCTCAGCTACGCCGCCGGTCCCGACGGCCTCGCGGGCACCGCCCAGCGCATCGGGGAGCTGCTCGGCCGTGACTTCGTCGAGGGTGGCATCCACCCCCGGTTCGGGACGCGCAACATGGTGCTGCCGCTGGCCGACCACACCTACCTGGAGGTGGTCGAGGTGCTCGACCACCCCGCCTCCGACAAGGCGCCGTTCGGCCAGGCCGTGCGTGCCCGGTCAGCCCTCGGCGGCGGCTGGCTCGGCTGGGTCGTCGCGGTCGACGACATCGGCCTGCTCGAGCAACGACTCGGCCGCGAGTCGGTCGCCGGCAACCGGCGCCGGCCCGACGGCACCGAGCTGCTGTG
>JAICSK010000131.1 GCA_025936915.1 Nocardioides sp. | reverse complement strand
TGCGGGGCTCGGATGCCCGCTCGGACGTCGGCTCGGATGCCGGTTCGGACGTCGGTTCGGACGTCGGCTCGCTGTCCTCGGGGGTCTCGACTGGTGTGGTTTTCCCGGGCTCGGATGACTCCGGCTCGGCCGAGCCGATGTCGAACAGGGAGGCCCCTTCCGGGATCTCGGTGGTCTGCTCCGGCGCAGCCTTCGGGGTCTCGTCGGACGTCCGAGCAACCGCGTCCGGCTCCTTCTCGGGCTCGGTCGGCTCCGGCTCGATGTCGAACAGGGAGCCGCTGGGCGAGGGCTTGCTCGCCTCGGGCTCGGCGGTCGCCTCGGGCTCGGTCGACTCAGGCTGGGCGGTGGACGCCTCGGTCTCCGGCGACGTCCCGCCGATGTCGAACAGCGAGCCACCGTCGGAGACCTGTCCCTCGTCCGACCGCGCCTCGGCGGCGGAAGGGACCTCCGCGGACGATTCGGCCTCCGCGAGGTCGAACAGCGAGCCGCCCTGGCTCGGGGCGTCGGTGGGCGGTTCCTGCCGCGGCTCGGTCTCGGCGGGCTCCACCTCGAAGAGCGACGACCCCCGCGACGCCTCGGCAGCCGGGCCGACGCCCTCGGTGGCGGTGACCGTCTCCTCGGTCTGGGTGGTGTCTCCCGCCGAAGGCTCGGCGCGAGTCTCCTCGGAGCGGAGTGCAGGCGCCTCCGTCGTCGCGACGCTCCGGGTGGCGGACTCGCCCCTCACCGACGCGAGCAGCATCTGCGCGACGTCGAGGACCTCGACCTCCTCGCGGGCGTTGCCGTCCGTCTGCTCCGCGGTGAGCCCGTCCGACAGCATCACCCGGCAGAACGGGCAGCCGACGGCGATCTGGTCGGCACCGGTGGCGACCGCCTCCCGGGTGCGGTTGGTGTTGATCCGCTCGCCGATCGTCTCCTCCATCCACATCCGCGCACCGCCGGCGCCGCAGCAGAAGGACCGTTCCTGCGACCGCTCCATCTCGACGTACGACGCGCCCGGCAGCACCTGCAGCAGCTCGCGCGGTGGCGCGTACACCTGGTTGTGCCGGCCGAGGAAGCAGGGGTCGTGATAGGTGATCGAGCGCCTCGCCGCGCCGGCGCCATCGGCGACCGGGGTGAGCCTCCCCTCGCGCACCAGCCGGTTGAGCAGCTGGGTGTGATGGACGACGTCGAGCTCGAGGCCGAGGTCGCGGTACTCGTTCTTGAGCGTGTTCAGGCAGTGGGGGCAGGTGGTGACGACCTGCTTCACCTTGTGCTCGGTCAGCGTCTCGACGTTCTGCGCAGCCAGCCCCTGGTAGACGAACTCGTTGCCCGCGCGTCGGGCCGGGTCGCCGGTGCAGGTCTCGCCGTTCCCCAGCACGCCGAAGGTGACGCCCGCGAGGTTCAGCAGCTCGGCCACGGCGCGGACGGTCTTCTTCGCCCGGTCCTCGTAGGCGCCGGCGCAGCCGATCCAGAACAGCCAGTCGACCGACTCCAGCGACTCGAGGTCCTCCCCGACGACCGGCACCTCGAAGTCAAGACCCTTGGCCCAGTCCATCCGGGCCTGGGCCGACATGTTCCAGGGATTGCCCTTGCCCTCGAGGCCGCGGAAGAGCTGGTTGAGCTCGGCCGGGAAGTTGTTCTCGACCAGCACCTGGTAGCGACGCATGTCGATGATGTGGTCGACGTGCTCGATGTCGACGGGGCACTGGTTCACGCAGGCACCGCAGTTGGTGCACGACCAGAGCACGTCGGGGTCGATCACGCCGTACGCCGAGGCGTCGGCGATCAGCGGGCGCTCGAGCTCCTTGACGGCGGCCTCCGGCCTCTTGCCCTCCTCCGCCAGCAGGGCCGGCGCGGAGGCGAGGGCATGGTCGCGCAGGTCCATGATCAGCAGCTTGGGCGAGAGCGGTTTCTCGGTGTTCCACGCCGGACACTGCGACTGACAACGGCCGCACTCGGTGCAGGTCTCGAAGTCCAGGAGCCCCTTCCAGCTGAAGTCCTGGATCGAGCCGACGCCGAGCCGCGCGTCCTCGTCGAGGTCCTCGATGTCGGCGAGGGTGACCGGCTTGCCGGCCGAGATCAGCGGCTTGACCGCGCCGAGCGCGACCGGCCGGCGGCCGAAAAGGACGTTCAGTGGCGCCACGAAGATGTGCAGGTGCTTGGAGTTCAGCACGAAGATCAGGAACGCCAGCATCACGCCGATGTGCAGGATCAGGCCGACCCCGATCAGGGCGGTGTTGTCCGGCAGCACCTTGCCCACCAGGTAGGAGACGAAGGCGGCCTTTCCGTAGCCGTGGGAGGTGCCCATGTCCCGGGCCTCGACGGCCCCGCGGAACAGGAACAGGGTCCACACCACGTTGAAGATCATGAACAAGGTGAAGTACGCCGGGCCGAGGTGCGACCCGAAGAACCGCGACCTCCGGCCCAGCTGCTGGGGCTGGTTGCGTAGCCGGATCGCCCAGAAGACGGCGATCCCGGCGAGAGCCATGACCGCGATGAAGTCCTGCACGAACCCGAGCACGGCCCAGTTGCCGAAGACGAACCAGCTCCACTCCGGGTCGCGCGTCAGCAGCACGACGTACGCCTCGAGGTAGACCGTCGCCAGGATCACGAACGCCCAGAACACGAAGAAGTGGGCGGCGCCGGGCACCGACCACTTGAGCAGCTTCTTCTGGCCGAAGACCTCGACGAGCTGCCGCTTGACCGCCGCGCCGAGCTTGCCGGTGACGCCCGCGACCCGGTCGGGAGCCGGCTGCCCGCTGGTGATCAACCGGTAGAGGAACCACACCCGGCGCCCCGCGATCGGCAACGCGATCGCGTTGAGCAGCAGCCCGAGGATCAGTACGGCGGTCACGGTCACTCCCAGTGGTCGGGACGGCGAAGCGGGTCGTCACAGGGGGGTCGGCCCGACCCTAAGGCCAGCCGAGCCCGGACGTCATCGCAGGACGACCCGATGGACCTTACCCGCAGGTAACTTCGCGGTGGCAGGGGCGTGGCCGACGTCTCAGAGCGTGCCGCCCAGCCGTCGGGTCAGCGACCCGGCGGCACGGCGTACCTCATGAGCAAGGGCGTCGGGCTCCGGTCGGGCGGCGGCGCGGTCGGGGGTGGTCTCGGCGTAGGTGACGGCGAGTCCCGCGACCGGGTGCCCGTTGTGGTCGAGCACCGGTGCGGCGACGCTGGCGAGGCCGGGCGTGACCTCTCCGTGTTCGACCGCGTGTCCCCGGCGCCGGGTCTCGGAGAGCACCGAGCGGAGCGCGCTGAGGGTGCGGGGCCCGGTGCCGTGCCGGTCGACGAAGGCCGACGCGTCCGGGTAGAGCGCCCGCACCTGGGCCGCCGGAAGGGCCGAGAGGATCGCTCGGCCGCTCGCCGTCAGCTGGGCCGGGAGCCGAACCCCGACGTCGGTGACCAGCGGCGGACGCCCGGGCGCGCGCTCCTCCACGACGTACAGCACGTCGCGGCCGTGCAGCACCGCCAGGTGGGCGCTCTGCCCGGTGCGGTCGACGAGGTCGGCGAGCGTTCGGCGACTGATCCGCTGCAACGGTTCCTGCCGGCTGAAACCGCTGCCCACCTCGAACGCCGCGACTCCGAGCCCGTAGCGGTGCTCGTCACCGAGATGCACCACGAAGCCTTCCTCGATCATCGCCGTCACGAGGTGGTACGCCGTCGATCGCGGCAGCCCGCAGGCGCGGGCGATCCGGTCCAGCGGGACGGGCTCGGGCTGGCTGGCCAGGAAACGCAGCACCCGCAGCGCCCTCGTGGCCGCCGGCACCTGACCCATGGGCGCGATCGTCCCACGCGGTTCAGCCGAGTGGACCTCGCTCGGTGGCCCACCCCCAACGGGAGAGCCCGGGACATCGGGTCGTGGCGATCCTGGCCGGGCTGCTCGCCGCGGCCTGGCCGGGTGTTCTGGTGTGCCCCACCGCGCGTGCTCGCAGCCCGCTCACCCGGTACGTCGTCCGCGTCAGCCGATAGTGACGTCGGCCGGTCATGAACACCTGCACCTCGGTGGGACCGTGCGCGCCGCAGACCACGCCGGCATACAGGTCCCCCTGGCCGTCGTCCCACGACAGCGCGGGCTCTGGGAAGCGCACCGCGCGCAGCCGTCCGTCGCGCAGGCTGAGCACGCTCGGTCGGCTGGCACAGAATCGGTATCCCGCGTCGCAACCGAGCGCGGTCGCTGCCACCAGGATCTCCGGCCGCCCGTCGCCGGTCAGGTCGGTGAAGCCTTGGAGCCGATCCGTCGGGCGACCCGCGACCCGCGCCCGGGCCACGTGCCGGCCGGTCCCCACCACCACGAGGCCGCCCGGCCGAACGACGACCAGGTCGGGCCGCCCGTCGCCGTCCAGGTCCGCCCGTCCCCACGTCGGCAACCCGAACGCCGAGAATGTCGAGTGCATGCTGACCGCCACGTGGCGTGGAGTCCGAGGACCGGAGAGCTGCCAGCTCCCGATCGCGCCGACATGGATCTGCTGGTCACCGCCGTCACCCGGGCAGAACGCCAGTCGTGCGGCCGATCGGGGGACGGTCCCGGCCAGCGTGCCGGCGCCGAGCGGAAGGGCGGCCTCGACCCTGGCGGCCACCGGCGCGCCGGGGCTGGTGTCGCAGCGGAACTTCGCCACCGGGAAGGCAGGTGAGTGGTGCGCGTCGACGAGCACCGGGCCACGGTGCTCGGCCCCGAGCCAGCGTCGCGTGATCGAGAAGCGCAGGAGCTGCCCCCGGGCGTCGTAGAAGCGGACCTCCGGTGTTCCCCACAGCGTGCAGGGCGGTCCGGTCGCGAGATGGATCGCCCAGATCTGGTAGTCCTCGCCACCTCCACCGTCGGGCGTCGCCCGTCCGAGCCGGAGCTGGCCCGGACTGCAGCCGACCGGGAGCAGGGTCAACCCGTGTCGGCCCCCGCTCGCCGGCCCGCCGGTGCTCGACGAGTGCGGCGGCAGGTCGTGCATGGGTGGGATCGTCGACGCGTCCGAGGGCCCCGAGGGCCCCGAACGCCCCGGGTGCAGGGTGCCGGTCGAAGCGGGTGCCGCTCCACCGGTGCCGCACCCGGCGAGCACCGTCGCCGTGGCTGCCACCGCGACCAGACGCCGTACGCCCACGCGAGTGGGACGCACGGCGTCGGGTGAAAAGTTGTGCTCAGCCCTCGGCGGAGGTGCCGCCGGGCGTGTCCGTCGTGCCGCGGGGGTGGTCGGGCGGGGTCTCGGTGGGCGTCTTGGTGGTGGTCTCGGACGTCGGTTCCGGTCCGGACGGCGTGGCGGGGGCGGCGTGCCGTGGCCCGGAACCGGGCGTGTCAGAGCGCTCGTCGTTCCAGACGTCCGGCTCGTAGTCGCCCGACCGGGTGTTCACGTCCGGGTCGAGCCTGTCGGCCTCGCGCAGCTTGTCCTCGTAGGTCGCCTGCTCGATCCGATGGCTCTGCGCGGCCGTCGCCGCCTGCTCCTGGGCGCGCTCGGCCTCGGTCTTGGCGAGGTCGGCCTTGGCTCGGAGCTCCTCGGTCCGGCGTTGCGACTCGGTCAGGCTCGGGGCCTGGCTCGTCGCCTCCTGGCGCAGCTGCTCGGCGCTGTCCCGGCGGTGTGCGGTACGGCGCTTGCCGGTCAGCGACACGATCAGCGCGGCGATCACGATCACGACGATGACCACGATGACCCAGATCAACCAAGTAGGCATTTCGTCCTCCCTTTCCGTGAGCCCCGTACCCACATCGCGACAGAGTCAGACACCCGACGGGGCACACGAAGAACCGGCCCGCCCGCCCGACCCCCACCTCGACGGGTGGTGGTGCGGGCGAACGGGCCGGTGGCCCCCCAGCCGCTTCTTGAGATCCGTAGGAGATCGGGCAGCGGGGTCGGCGTGGGGGAGACAGCGACCCCGCTGCCCGTGTGGGGACAGGTCAGGTGAGCGGGCGGATCCGCAGGCTCGCCTCGGCCAGGTTGACCACGGCACCCGATCCGTCGAGCAGCGTGATCCGGAGCCCGATCACCGAGATGCCGTTGCGCGTCTTGGTCACGATGCCCCGCTCCAGCTTGGCGACGCCCGGGATCTCCAGCACTCCGGTCTTCGGGAACGTCTGCGTCTGGCCGTTGACGGTGACCGAGGCCAGCTGGGTCCCATCGGCACTCTTCTCCACACCGTCGGCGGTGCGGCGTACGTGTGCGTTGGCGACGATGCCGTCGATCTCGAGCTGTCCCCCGAGGTTGACCTGGGCGACCTCCGCCCGGGAGTAGCCGTGGGCGCCGTCGGTGCCCTGGGTGCCGAGCTCCTGGGTGGTCGCGCCCTTCACGACCAGCTGCCCGCCCAGGTCGATCGAGGCCAGCGACTTCTCCTGGACCTTGCCGTTGGTGCCGGTGCAGCCGATCGGGTTCAGCGGGTTGGCGCCGCTCTTCACGATGTCACCGGCCGCGGTGATCACGTGGGTGGCGTCCGAGCGTCCCCCGAAGACGCCGCCGGTGAAGCCCGAGGTGAGCGAGGCGTGCGAGCGCGCGACCTGGACCGAGGTACCCGAGGCGACGACGTCGATGCGCAGGGCGAACGCGTTGGCCAGTGCGCTCGTGCCCGAGTGGCGGGTCACGTTGCTGCCGGCGTAGATGGTCGCGACGCCCGGGATCGTGATCGGCTGGTCAGGCGTCGGCGCCGGGAACGTCTGCGGGGCTCCACCGGACGGCGTGAAGGTCAGCCCGCCGAGGTTCGTCGAGGTGACGGCGTGGAAGCCGGAGTCGTCGTGGTAGGCCTTCGCGTGTGACGTGATCGCGGTGAGAGCGAGGGACCCGAGCTGGCTCTGGGCCAGCACGATCTTGGCGATCGAGTGCGTCGAGTGAGAGGCGACGACACCGTTGCGAGCGGTCGTCCAGACGTGGGTCTCGACGCCGTACGCCGTGCCGAGACCGGGCAGGTCCGCCTCGGCCACGTTGTTGGTCCGCGACTTGCCGGCCTTGTTGGTGCACCCGATCCGCTGGTACCCCGTGGTGTCCGACCCCACTGGCACCTGGCCGCCGATGATGCGCGTGCCGAACCCCGAGAGCTGGAAGGCGTAGCTGGTGCTCTTGGTGGCTGTCGTTCCCGCGAACGTCGGGCCGGCCGTGATGGCGAGCCCGGCTGAGAGCGAGACTGCAACGGCAGCCACGGCTGTGCGGTGATTCATAGGATGCCCCTATCCCCCTGTTGACATGCGCTTAACGACGGCGCGCTCAGCCGGGTCACGGGAGCGGAAGAGTTTTTACCTCCACCGGGCAGAGGGAGGTCCCGGTCAGCGGGTCAGTGCCGGTGATGCCTCAGCTTGCCGATCCGCAGCTGGGCCTGGCCGAGGTCGATCACGGCACCCGATCCGTCGAGCAGGGTGATCCGCAGGGCGGTCACGGAGATGCCCGTGCGCGTGCGGTGGACGATGCTCCGCTCGAGAGTGGCGACCCCGGGCACGTCGAGCACGCCCGAGCGGGGGAACGGCGTCACCACACCGTTGACGGTGACCGTGCCGGCCGTCGTACCACGGGCGGTGCGGGTCACGTGGTGGTCGGTGCGGGTGACGCTCGCCCGGCCCACGATCCCGTCGACGGTCAGGACGTCGCCGAGCCTCACGTGGGTGACCTTGCCGACCTCGACGCCGTGGGCGCGCGTGGCCGACTGGTCGCCGACGTCGCGCGAGCTCAGCCCGTCGACGGAGAGGACGCCGGCCAGGTCGGCGTGGGCGAGCGACTTCGAGTGAGCGCGTCCGGCGGTGCCCTGGCAGGGCATGATCGTCAGCGGCTGCGGGCCGCTGCGCAGCGAGTCGTCGAGAGCCGAGACCTGGGACGCGTTCGACCTCCCGTGGAACAGTCCGAAGGTCACACCGCCGGCGATCGTGGCGTGGGCCCGGGCAAGAACGACCTTGGTGCCGGTCGGCGCCACCTCGACCTTGAGCGCGGACCCCGAAGCCTGGGCGCCGGTGCTGCCGACGTGAGTGACCGACGTCCCGACCGAGAGCGTCACCAGGCCGAGGATCGACAGCGGATGTCCCGGGGTCGGGGCCGCGAACGTGGTGACCGGCCCGACGACCGGCGTCAGCGTGATCGCGCCGACGGTCCCGGTCGTGGTCGCGTGGTAGCCCGCGGCGTCGTGAGACGCGCGCACGGCCGCGGTGATCCCGGTGACGGCGACGGTGCCGGCCGCCGTACTGATCGAGAGACGGTCGATCCGGTGGCGGGCATGGCTGGTCACCACGCCGTGGCGGGCGGTCGTCCAGACGCGGGTCCTCATCCCCGTCAGCCGGCCGATCCCGGTGAGGTCCTGCTGGGCCAAGGCGTTGGTCCGGCTGAGGCCGGTCTTGTTGGTGCAGCCGATGTGCTGGTACGCCGTGGTGCCCGAGCCCGCGGGCACGTCACCGCCGCCGACCCGGCTGCCGAACCCGCTGCCCGAGAAGGCGTAGTGCGACTGGGCGACTCGTGCTCGCTGGGCCTCAGCCGCCCGCGCGGCGGGGGGTGCGACGACGGTCAGGCCGGTCACCAGCGCGGCGACGCAGGCGAGGGCCGAGGAGTGTCGGGGCATCGGGGGACTCCTGATCTGGGCTTAGCGCTGACTTAACAGTGCCTGCAGGAGACGCGGCACGTCGGCGAATCTGACGAAAAAGCGCCGTGGGGTCTCGTGTGTTCTGTCTCGGATCCCAGACATCGACCACGTCCCGGACGGTGGCGTCGGCGCTCGCGACGGGAGTTGGATGACGGCATGGAGACCGTGCGGGTGGGCGTCGGGCCCGTGTCCTGTGACGACGTGCTGGCCGTGGCCCGCCACGAGGCCGCGGTGGAGCTGACCGACGAGGCGCTCGTGGCGATCGACCGAGCGCGGGCCGTCGTCGAGGAGCTCGCGGCGGCCCCGACGCCGGCGTACGGGATCTCGACCGGGTTCGGCGCCCTGGCGACCCGTCACATCCCCACCGAGCTGCGCGAGCAGCTGCAGCGTTCGCTGATCCGGTCGCACGCCGCCGGGTCCGGACCGGAGGTGGAGCGCGAGGTGGTCCGCGCACTGATGCTGCTGCGGCTCTCCACCCTGGGGACCGGACACACCGGTGTACGACGCGAGACCGCGCAGCTGATGGCGGCCCTGCTGTCGGCCGGGATCACGCCGGTGGTGCGCGAGTACGGCTCACTCGGGTGCTCCGGTGACCTCGCGCCGCTCGCCCACTGCGCGCTGGTGCTGATGGGAGAGGGTGAGGTCCGCGACGCGGGCGGCACCCTGGTGCCGGCGACCGACGCGCTCGCCGCCGCCGGTCTCGCGCCGGTGCAGCTGGGCGCCAAGGAGGGGCTGGCGCTGATCAACGGCACCGACGGGATGCTCGGCATGCTCCTGCTGGCGATCGCCGACCTCCGCCGCCTCCTCCGCACCGCCGACATCGCGGCCGCGATGAGCGTCGAGGCGCAGATGGGCACCGACCGGGTGTTCGCCGCCGACCTCCAGGCGCTCAGACCTCAGGTCGGGCAGGCGCTCTCCGCCGCCAACCTCACCCGGCTGCTCGCGGGCTCGGGCGTGATGGCGAGTCATCGCGAGGACCGGTTCCACCGGGTGCAGGACGCCTACTCCTTGCGCTGCTCGCCGCAGGTGCACGGAGCGGCCCGCGACACCGTCGACCACGCCGCGACCGTCGCCGCGCGAGAGCTGGCGAGCGCGATCGACAACCCCGTGGTGCTGGTCGACGACGGTCGCGTGGAGTCCAACGGCAACTTCCACGGTGCCCCCGTCGCCTACGTCCTCGACTTCCTGGCCATCGTCGCGGCCGACGTCGCGTCGATCTCCGAACGCCGCAGTGACCGCTTCCTCGACCGGTCGCGCAACCACGACCTGCCGCCGTTCCTGGCCGACGACCCGGGTGTCGACAGCGGGCTGATGATCGCCCAGTACACCCAGGCTGCGATCGTCTCCGAGCTCAAGCGGCTGGCGGTGCCCGCGAGCGTCGACTCCATCCCGTCGAGCGCGATGCAGGAGGACCACGTCTCGATGGGGTGGAACGCCGCCCGCAAGCTGCGGCGATCGGTCGACGGGCTGACGCGGGTCGTCGCGATCGAGCTGATGACCGCCGCGCGCGGCCTCGAGCTGCGCACCACGACCGGCGACACCGCCGGCACGTCCCCCGCGGCCGCCACCGGCGCCGTCGTACGCCTGCTGCGGGAGCACGGCGTCGGCGCACCCGGCCCCGACCGCTTCCTGTCACCCGAGATCGAGACCGCCGTCGCGCTGGTCGAATCGGGCGCCGTCCTGACCACCGTCGAAGATCAGATCGGAGAGCTCCAGTGAACGATCGACTCCCCATCCACGCACCCCACGGCACCGAGCTGTCCGCGAAGTCCTGGCAGACCGAGGCGCCCCTGCGGATGCTGATGAACAACCTCGACCCCGAGGTGGCCGAGCGGCCCGAGGACCTGGTCGTGTACGGCGGCACCGGCAAGGCCGCCCGCACCTGGCCGGCGTACGACGCGCTGCTGGCGAGCCTGCGCGACCTCGAGGACGACGAGACGCTGCTCGTGCAGTCGGGCAAGCCGGTCGG
>JAICSK010000159.1 GCA_025936915.1 Nocardioides sp. | reverse complement strand
CGACGGTGCGCCACAGGTGCTGGAAGGTCGCCGTCGACCCGGTGAAGTGGATGCCCGCGAGGTCGTGGTGGGCGAGCGCGACCGTCGAGACGTCGAGGCCGTCTCCGGGGAGCAGGTTGATCACGCCCGGCGGCAACCCCGCCTCCTCGAGCAGCTCCATGGTCACGTTGGCCGCGAGCTGCTGGGTGGGGCTCGGCTTCCACAGGACGGTGTTGCCCATCAGGGCCGGCGCCGTCGGCAGGTTGCCCGCGATCGCGGTGAAGTTGAACGGCGTGATCGCGTAGACGAAGCCCTCGAGGGGCCGGTAGTCGGTGCGGTTCCAGACCCCGGGGCTGTTGGCGATCGGCTGCTCGGCCATCAGCGCCTTGGCGTAGTGGACGTTGAACCGCCAGAAGTCGATCAACTCGCACGCCGCGTCGATCTCGGCCTGGAACGCCGTCTTGGACTGACCGAGCATGGTCGCGGCGTTGAGCCGCTGCCGCCACGGGCCGGCGAGCAGGTCGGCCGCCTTGAGGATGATCGCGGCCCGGTCGTCCAACGACATCGCCCGCCACCCGGGGGCCGCGTCGGTCGCGGCCTTGATCGCTGCTTCTGCATCCTTGGTGGTCGAGTTCCTCATCACGCCGAGCACGTGCTGGTGGTCGTGCGGCTGGACCACCGGGATCTCCCGGCCACCGCCGTTGCGCCGCCGCCCGCCGATGTGGGCACGCAGGGACACCTGGCGCCGCTGCTGTCGCTCCAGCTCCTGCTCGAGCTCCTTGCGCTCGGACGTGCCGGGTGCGTAGGTGAGGTTGGGCTCGTTGACCGGGTGCGGCGGGTGGGTGACGGCGTCCATGTCGGCGATGCTGTCAGACACCATCGCGCCGCTCAATTCATCCGAGGAGGTCGGGGATCTCCTGGGTCGCATACCAGCCGAGGTCCTCGAGGTCGTCCGGGTCGGCCCCGGCCGGTACGTCGACCGCATCGGCGTGGACGGCGACCACGTCCGCGAGCGAGATCCTGCCGCCGTCGGTCGCGACCTCGGCGACCAGGACGACCCGGCGCCGCTGACCCGAGTCCAGCTCCGCGGCCAGCGACGCCGAGGTCTCCGCAGCCGTCACCAGCGCGTCGTACTCCGCGTCCTCCGAGTCGTCGGCAGCGATCACAGCATCGTTGCCGACCTGAAGCGAGCCGGCGTGATGGAGGGTGGCCAGCAGGGGCAGCGTCGCCGGCACGTACAGCCGGGTCATCGCGGGCGTCCCGCGCGCCCGGGACGCCCGCGGCGCACCTTCGGCCGTGCGTCGCCGGCGGTCTCGAGCAGCTCGTCCAACGCTTCCGACAGGCAGGATGCGAAGGTGTCGGCGTCCGGCACGCGGTCGCGGTCGGCGGTGACGCCGTAGAACACCTGCCCGTCGTACGACGTGACGCCGATCGCGAGGGCATGTCCCGGCAGGAGCGGCGGCACGGGGTAGGTCTGCTCCATCACCGCCCCGGCGGCGTACAGCGGCGACTGGGGTCCGGGGACGTTGGTGACCGACAGCTGGATGCCGCGACGCAGCTGCTCGGCGGCGACGCGGGACCCGATCGCGTGAAAGGTGGAGGGGGCGAACCCGGCGATGCCGGCGATCCGGTTGGCGGCCACGGCGCGTCCGGTCTCCTTGTGCGCCTTGAACGAGTAGGAGACCTGGTGCAGCCGCACCACCGGGCTCGGCTCGCCGACCGGCAGGTCGACGAAGTGCGGCGCGATCTGCGAGCCGAGCGAGGTCGCCTCGAGCTCCTGGTCGTGCACCGAGACCGGTACGACGGCCCGCACCTGGCGCAGCCCGCCCAGCGACTCGGCGCGGGTCATCAGCCAGCTGCGCAACCCACCGGTCACGGTCGCCAGCACCACGTCGTTGACGGTGCCACCGTGGGCGTCGCGAACGGCACGATGCTCGGCGAGCGATCGTCGTACCGTCACGAAACGGCGTTGCTGCGAGAGCGGCCCGCCGATCGGCGAGTCCTGCGGCGAACGACGTCCGGCCAGGGCATTGACGGCCGTGGTGGCGCGCCGCGTCGTCGAGTCCGCCGTACGCCGCCACACATCCGTCACGCCGCGAGCCGTCTCGAGCGCCGTCAGCGGTGCCGCGACCGTGTCGCGGACGGCCTCGAGGAGGAGGCCGGTCTGGCTCACCGGCCGCTCCGGGCGCCACTCGTCGAAGCCGAGCTCACGCTGCTCCGGCGTCCGGTCGAGCAGCACCTGGGCGAGGTCCACCACCTGCGCGCCGTCGACGAGCGCCTGGTGTGCCTTGCTCAGCACGGCCACGCGGCCGTCCTCGAGCCCCTCGACGAAGTAGACCTCCCACAGCGGCCGGTGCCGGTCGAGCGGGCGGGAGACGACCCGGCCGACGAGCTCGGACAGCTGCTCACGGCTGCCGGGCCGCGGCAGCGCGGAGCGTCGTACGTGGAACGCGAGGTCGAAGTGCGGGTCGTCCACCCAGACCGGGTTGGCGACGTGCCCGGGGACCCAGCGGACACGTTGGCGATAGCGCGGGACGAACGCGATCCGGTCGCCGACCAACCGGATCAGGGTCTCGTGGTCGAAACCCGATGTCCCAGGGTCGAAGACCTCAACGGTCGCGTTGTGGCGTGGTGTGGACGGTGACTCCGCGGTGAGGAACGCGAGGTCCCGCGCGCGCAGCCGCTCGCCCATGCTCACCCCATCGACCCTGTCGAGGACCGGACTTGTCCCGCATGGGATTCTGACAGAGGCCCATCGGCGGGCCCGCCGAGCCCGTTGCGAGAAAGGCCACACCCATGCGTCGTCCGGTCGCCGTCCTGGCGCTCGCACTGATCAGCGCGCTCGGACTCAGCGCGTGCGGGAGGGGCAGCTCCGACGGGTCGACCCTGCCGACCAAGGTCATCGACATCAGCGTCAACGGCTCGAACGTCACTCCCAACGGCACAGACATCGACGTCAGCGTCGGCCAGCGGATCGAGTTCGACGTCACCGCGGACAAGCCGGGCGAGATTCACGTGCATTCCTCGCCGAAGGAGCAGGAGTTCGAGTACGACGCGGGGTCGAGCACCTTCGAGGTCAAGCCGGTTCAGGCACCGGGTCAGGTGGTCGTCGAGTCGCACACGCTGAACAAGACGCTCTTCACCCTCGTCGCCCGGTGACGCCCCTGCTGATCGGGGGGCTCCTCCCCCAGCACGGCCTGGGTGGCGCCCAGGACCTGCCGATCTCGCGCGGTCTCGCGATCACCGGCGCCGCCGCAGCCGTCGCCGTCTCCTTCGTGGTCCTGGCCGTCGCCTGGCGGCGGCCCCGGTACGACGCGGCCACGAGCGGGCGTCCCGCCCCGGCCTGGCTGACATCGTTCGTCGACTCCGCCTGGTGGCGCGGGCTCCTGCGTCTCGTCGGGCTGCTCGCGCTGGTCTACCTGATCGTCGTCGCGGCATTCGGCAAGGACCTGCTGATCAACCCGATCTTCGGCATCTTCTACGTCTGGATCTGGGTCGGCGTCCCGGTGGCGTCGCTGTTCCTGGGCCGGGTCTGGCGCGCGATCAGCCCCTTCCGGCTGATCAGCACCGGCATCGCCCGCATCGCGGGCGGCGAGCCCGACGACGGCATCTTCCGCTACCCGGAGCGGCTCGGGATGTGGCCGGCGGCGCTCGGCCTGTTCGCCTTCGTCTGGATGGAGCTGGTCTACCCGCACAACGTCGACCTGTCGCCGGTGCGGCTGTGGCTCGGCCTCTACCTCGGCGTGATGATCATCGGCGGCGCGCTGTTCGGGAACTCGTTCTACGGCCGCGCCGACCCGTTCGAGGTGTACTCCTCGCTGGTCGCCCAGGTCTCGGTCTGGGGACGCCGCGACGGGGCGCTGGTCCTCCGCAGCCCACTGGCCAACCTCGACGCGACCCCGGCGACACCCGGGCTGATCGGCGTGATCGCCGTGCTGTTCGGGAGTACGGCGTTCGACGCGTTCCGCGACTCGACCCGGTGGCTGACGTTCATCCAGGGCCACGACGTCTCGACGTACCTCCAGAACGAGCTCGGCCTGCTCGCCTTCTGCCTGGCGGTGGGGCTGATCTTCTGGCTCGCCTGCAGCGCGACCGGTGTCGGGCCCGACCAGCCGCGCACGCAGCTGCCGAACAAGCTCGCCTTCTCGGTCGTCCCGATCGTGATCGGCTACATCGTGGCGCACTACCTGAGCTTTCTGGTCGAGATCGGGACGCAGACCCTCGTCCAGGCCAGTGACCCGCTGAGCAACGGCAGCAACCTGTTCGGCACCGCCGGGCTGACGGTGCCCTACTGGCTCTCCTACCACCCGACGTTGCTCGCCGAGGTGAAGGTGCTCGCGGTCGTCGCGGGGCACGTCGTCGGGGTGATCGCGGCGCACGAGCGCGCGATCAAGCTGCTCCCGAGGAAGCACCAGCTCACGGGTCAGCTGCCGCTGCTCGCGGCGATGATCACCTTCACCGTCGGCGGTCTGTACCTGCTCTTCTCGACCTGAGGGCGTACGTCGCGGTCAGCGTCGGCGGGTCAGGAGGCCGTGGCGACGGCGCCGGTGAGCCGCGGGTGGCGGGACCACCGCATCGGTGAGGGCGACCAGCGCTCGGGCCAGGTCGGAATCACCTGCGTCAGCGACGCTCGTGCCCGTCGCGAGTGCCCGGTCGGCGGCGTCGCGGTCGTCGGGCAGGAAGTGAACACCTGCGAGGCGGGCGAACCCCTCGACCATGCCCGTGATCTCGCGCTCGGACCAACCCAGCGTCGAGCGCATCCGGTTGACCACGATCCGCACGGGCGCGCCGGGCCGGCGCTCGCGGAGGTCGACCAGACCGCGGGCCAGTCTGGTGAGCCCCACCGGGTCGGCGGTGCCGACCACGAGGACCTCGTCGGCGACCTCGAGCGCACCGAGGGTGAGCTGGTTTCGCCCCGGGCGCGCGACGAGGTCGCCGGCCGGGTCGTCCTCGAGGCAGAAACCGGTGTCGACGACGGCATGACCCTCCTCGCGGGCGACCTCGAGCAGATGCTCGACGACACCCGACCGCACCTCGACCCAGCGTTCGGGTCGCGGCAGGCCGGTGACCACCGTCAGCCGGTCGCCGAGCGACCGCTGCACCGAGCCGAACCGCGCCTCGAGCACCCCTTCGCCGGTCAGCCGGGCTGCACTCAGCAGTCCCGACACCTCGTCCAGCACCCCGAGGTGCTGCGCCACAGCACTGCCGTAGGGGTCCGCGTCGACCAGGGTGGTCCGCAGGCCGCGTCGCGCCAGTGCCGCAGCCACGGAGGTCGCCACCGTCGTGCGTCCGGGTGCCCCGGCCGGTCCCCATACGACGATCACCCGACCCGGGTCGGGGTGGTCGCCGAGGAGCTCCTGCTCGTCGACCTCGGACGGCTCGAACGACGCCGGATCGGACTCGGTCTCGAGCGCATCGGGGATGCGGTCGAGATCGTCGTCGGCGACCAGGACGTCGACGCCCGTGCGCGCGGCGCGTGTGCGGGACCCCTCGGTGTCGGCCGCCACGGCCACCACCCTGACCTGGTGGCGATGGAGGACGTCGACCGCGGTCGGGTCGAGGCCCGGAGCGTCGAGCGCCACCACCGCGGCGTCGGCCTGACCGGCGCTGCTGGTCGCGAGCAGCTCGTCGACGTCGACGCAGCGCTTGAGGACGACCATGCCGCTGCGCGCGGCGATCAGGTCCAGGACGGCCGACTCCCAGACCGCCCCGGCAGCGACGACGAGGACGACGAGCACGCGCCGATCACCTAGCCCCGGCCGACGACCGTGAGCGTCGCGCCGTCGGTCGAGGCGACCAGGCGGAAGAACCGCTGGGCCTCGGGGCCCGACATCCCCAGCACGAGCATCCGGGTGCCGTCGCCACCGAACGTGTCGTCGGTGGCCGGCGCGTCGAGGACGGTCACCCCCGCCACGACGGGCTGCCCGTCGCACACCGTGGACTCCTCGCAGCCCGTGCGGCTCGAGGGTCGGAGGTAGACGTCGACCCGGTCACCCACGCCGACCGAGCCCGGCACCTGGCCCGGCGAGACCGAGATCGGCACCTCACGTCGGTCGTGGGTCGACGCCGGCTCGACCGCGGCCCGCGGCAGGAGCTCGCCCGCGCCGACCGCCCGGCTGAGCCGGAGGTCGGGGGGCAGCTGCTGGTCGGCCCGGAAGTACAGCGCCACCGCGTCACGGTCGTCGAACCGGACCCGGCGTACGGCGAGATCCTCGCCGGTCAGCACGTGCCCGGCACCGAACGAGTCGGACGCCGCCCAGACCGGGACGGTGTCGTCGGAGGTGCCGAGCACGAGGCCTCCGAGCAGCATCGAAGCCGCCACGATCGCGACGCCGAGCCACAGCCGTGGGTCGCGCCAGCCGGGTGCGGAGGTACGCCGAGCCGCGGGCGCGCCGGAGGTCGCCGAGGTGATCCCGAGATTCACGGGCTCATCATCACCCCGAACAGCGGTTTCGCGGCAGTCCCTCCACAGGCGACCCTCCACAGGCGACCGCGCGCACCGCCGGTCCGTCGTTCACTCGTGCAACGATGGCCCCATGCCTCCCACCCCGCGGTTCCTGACCCTCGCGGACGTCGCCGAGGTGCTCAGCACGTCGAGCGCGCAGGTGTACGCCCTGGTGCGGCGGGGAGAGCTGCCGGCGATCAAGATCGGCGGACGCGGGCAGTGGCGGGTCGAGGCGAGCCAGCTCGAGGCCTACATCGAGCGGATGTACGACGAGGCCCGCGCGTTCGTCGACGCCCATCCGTTCACCGAGGGCGACGGCAAGGGCGACTCGTCGGAGGAGTGACCCGCGCTATCCCACCTGCGAGCCCAGGGTGATCCGCAGGCTCATCTGGGACTCCCCGCGCTTCACGGTGAACCGCACCGTGTCACCCGGCTGGTGCGACCGGATCGCCACGATCAGCGCGATCCCGTCGGGCACCTTCTCCCCCGCGACCGCGGTGACGACGTCGCCCTTCCGCAGACCGGCCTTCGCCGCCGGACTGCCGTCGCTCACCTTGAGGATCGTCGCCCCGGCGTCGGCGATCGCGCTGGTGTCGACGGTCGCCCCGATCACCGGGTAGCGCGCCTCGCCGGTGCGCAGGATCTGGTCGGCGGTGATCTTCACCTGGTCGATCGGGATCGCGAACCCGACCCCGATGTTCCCGGCCTCGCCGGTGCTGGCGCCGGTGGTGGCGATCGCGGAGTTCACGCCGACGACCCGGCCGGTCAGGTCGACCAGCGGACCTCCGGAGTTGCCGGGGTTGATCGCGGCATCGGTCTGCACGGCGTTGATGTAGGAGTTCGACCCGGTGTCGCTGGTCGTCACCGGCCGGTTGAGCGCGCTGACGATGCCCGCAGTGACCGTCGAGCTCAGCCCCAGGGGCGAGCCGAACGCCACGACCTGGTCGCCGACGCGCAGCAGGCGGGCCGAGCCGAGGCTGGCCGGCGGGAGGTGGGGTCCGCCCTTCACGTACAGCACGGCCAGGTCGTACGTCGGGCTCCGGCCGACGACCTTCGCGTCGTACTTGTCGCCGTTCTGGTCGACGATCTCGATCGGACCGTGGTGGTCGACGGCGTCGGCGACGACGTGGTTGTTGGTGATGTAGTGCCCCGACCGGTCGAGCACGAACCCCGACCCGGTCGCGCCGTCCTTGCGGCCCTGGTACTGCGCCAGCACCTGGATGGTGCTCGGCAGCAGTCGCCGGGCGACCTCCGCGACCGACCGGTTGTCGGCCGGGAGCGGCGGCTTCGAAACGATCCCGGAGTCGCCGAGACCGCCGGTGACCCGTCCTTCGGTCACGTGGTCGTGGAGGTTCTCGTACACCGCGCCGCCGAACACGCCGCCGATCACGCCGATCACGAGCGCCAGCGCGGAGACCAGCGGCCAGACCCAGCCGGAGATCTTGCCCTGCGGCGGCGAGGACGGACGGTTCTGCACGGGGTAGGGCTGCGCCTCGGGAGGCGGGAAGCTCGGCCGCTGCGGCGACGGCGGGTCGCCGTACGACGTGGAAGGACGGGGTGTTGCCAGCTCAGCCGACGGGGTGGACGACGGGGGCGGCGGGCCGGGTGGGGTCCACTGGTGGGGTGGTTGCTGCTCCCGCGGCGGCAGCCAGCTGTCAGCCTCCGAGGCCGTCAGCGGAGCCGTGTCGCCGACCTCGGGCGACGGCGTGTCGTCGACGTCCGGCCGGCCGCTCGGATGGTCGTCGCTCACGGGTCCTGACTCTCCACGGGGGTCCCGACCCGGGGTCGGGCGGTCTGGAGGGCCGAGCAGGCCCTACGGCGTGAGTGTACGTCGCAGGACCATCGTTGCCGGCGGCGTGCCCTGCCGGTCGCGAGCGCCCTCGGAGGCCGGTCGGCCGCCCTCGAGCACCTGGGTGATGGCGTGCGAGAGCGTCGTCCCGAACGACTCCTGTGTGGGGCGGACGACCGCCCCCGGGGCATTGGCGGGTGAGGCGCCGAGCGCCAGCACCCCCATCACGGCGGCGCCGACCGCGCCGCTGCCGATCCCGGTCATCCCGAGGTGTCGCCGACGGGCACCGACGACCGCGAGCGCCGGATGGTCGGCCAGCTCGGGCCAGTCCACGATGCCGCGGTCGAGCAGGCAGCCCTTCAGGTGCGAAGGGGCAGATCCCCCGGCCAGCTGCATCGTCGCGAGCCGCGTCTTCACCCAGCCCTCGCGCTCGACGGCGTCGCGGCACTGGTGGCAGGAGTGGACGTGGTCCCAGGCGCGCTGCACATACGCCCGGGCCAGCTGGGCGTAGAGGAGAGCGCTGACACGGGGCCCCCAATGGGCCAT
>JAICSK010000211.1 GCA_025936915.1 Nocardioides sp. | reverse complement strand
TACTACCCGCAGGGCGACGACTGGGGGACCGCACGGCGTGCCCACTTCGTCAGCCTCGACGCGCATGCGCAGGTGTACGCCCCCTACCTCGGCGCCACCGGGTGGCCGGCCGTCCAGGCGCTGGCTTGGCACGAGACCGGGCAGCAGGCGCTGGTCGCGAGCAGCGGGGCCTACGACGGCCGTACCTACTCGGCAGACCCGACGGTGGCCGCTCAGCAGGACACCTACCCCGGCCGGGAGGAGTACGCCGCGCAGAACCTCGCGACCGCATGGCTCGCGCTCTACGTCGGTCAGATCGGCCTCCCGCGCCTCGACCGCAGCACGCTCGCCGTACCGGTCACCACGACCAAGGCCCCGTCGCCACCGAAGACCACCCGGCTCGCTCCCTGATGACACTGGTCGTCGGCGCCGCGATCATCCGGCACGGCACCCTGCTCGCCGCACGTCGTACGACACCGGCCGCGGCCGCGGGCCGGTGGGAGCTGCCCGGCGGCAAGGTCGACCCCGGCGAGTCGCCGGAGGAGGCGCTGGTGCGCGAGGTCGCCGAGGAGCTCGGTTGTGTCGTCGGTGTCGACGGCTGGCTCGACGGCGAGAGCCCGATCGGCACCACCCACGTGTTGCGCGCCGCGCGGTGCTCGGTGACCGCGGGCGAGCCGCGGGCCGGCGCCGACCACGACGAGCTGCGGTGGCTCACCCCGGAGAAGCTCGGCGATGTCGACTGGCTCGAGCCGGACCGCCCCTTCCTGCCGGCGTTGCGGGTGCTCCTCCTAGGGTCGACCTCATGAGCGACACCCCCGACCGCCGGCTGCTGCTGGTCCATGCACACCCCGACGACGAGTCGATCGGGACCGGGGCCACGATGGCCAGGTACGCCGCCGAAGGGGCGGGGGTCACGCTCGTCACCTGCACCGGGGGCGAGCGCGGCGAGATCCTGGTGCCCGAGCTCGCCCACCTGGCTCACGACCAGGAGGACAAGCTCGCCGAGCACCGGCGAGGGGAGCTCGCCGAGGCGATGCGGGCCCTCGGGGTCACCGACCACCGGTTCCTCGGCGGCTTCGGTCGCTACAGCGACTCCGGCATGGAGTGGCACCCGGACGGCCACGCGATCGCCGGCGACGACCGACCGGTGAACGCGTTCTGGGACGCCGACCTGACGGAGGCCGCGACCTTGCTGGTCGAGGTGATCCGGGAGGTGCGGCCGCAGGTGTTGGTGGCCTACGACGACTTCGGCAACTACGGCCATCCCGACCACATCCAGGCGCACCGGGTCGCGACGTACGCGGCCGACCTTGCTGCGGTGCCGTCGTACCGGCGCGACCTCGGGGAGTCGTGGGAGATCACCAAGATCTACTGGGTCGCGATGTCCGAGAGCCGCTGGCGGCGCAGCCTGCGGGCGATCCGCGACGCCGGGGACACCACCACGTTCCAGGGGATGGACCCCGACGGACCGCTGCCGATGGCCACGCCCGACGCCGACCTGGCCGCCGAGATCGACGCCACGGCGTACGCCGACCAGAAGGTCGCCGCGCTGCAGGCACACCGCACCCAGATCGAGGTGGACGGGCCGTTCTTCGCGCTGTCCAACCACGTGGGCAACGAGGTGCTGGGCGTCGAGTCGTACCGGATCGCGAGGGGCACGCCGGCGCCTGGACCGAACGGGCTCGAGGACGACCTGTTCGCGGGCCTGTGACCGGCGCGTTCACCGACGTCCGGGGGCTCGGCGCTCCTAGCATCTCCCCGTGGTGCGCTCGACCCGGCGAGACGACCGACCCGGCCCCGAGGGCGAGGGCGGCCGGGTGGTTCTCGCGCTCGTGCTCGGCCTCGCACTGCTGGCCGGCGGCGGGTACGTCGCGGCGTACCTCGCGGCGGGCGACAAGGTGCCGGTCGGCACGAAGGTGGCCGGCATCGACATCGGTGGGCACGACCCGAGCTCGGCCGAGCGGGTGCTGCGCGACGGCTTGTCCTCGCGCGCCGACTCGCCGTTCACCGTCGTCATCAACGGCCGCTCGCAGCAGGTGCGACCGTCGCAGGTCGGGCTCTCGGTCGACTACCACGCGTCGGTGAGCAAGGCCGGCGCCCGGCGCAGCTGGCGCCCGTCCCGGCTGTGGTCCTACTTCACCGACGCCTCGACGTACACACCGGTGGTCACCCTCGACCAGGACCGGCTCGCCCGGTTACTGCGCCGCCTCGACGTCACCGACGGCCGTACGCCGACCGACGGGTCCGTGGTGTTTCGACACCAGACGTTCACGATCCGCCCGCCGCGTCCCGGGCTGACCCTCGACCCGCGGGTCGCGGGCACGGCGTTCTGGAACGCCTACCTGTCCGGGGACCCGTCCGTGCAGCTGCGGCTGACGCCGGTCGCGCCGGTGATCGACACCGCCACCATCGACCGGTTCGTGAAGAGGTTCGCCAACCCGGCGATGGCCGCGCCGGTCGAGCTGCGCTTCGGGGCGACGACGGTGCACCTCTCACCCGCTGCCTACGGCAACCTGCTGGCGGCGCGGCGGGTCGGTGACCGGCTGCGGCCCTGGGTGCGGGCCCGCGCACTGGGCCGGCTGACCGACGCGCAACTGGTCGGCGCCCCGCTCCGGCGACCGCAGCCGGCGACGGTCGCCCTGGTCGATGGCCGCCCTCAGGTGGTGCCGGCTCGGCCGGGCATCACCTACCGCCCGGGCGACGTGGCCGCCGCGCTGATGCGGGCGATCGGGTCGCGCCGGCGCACCGCGAGCGTCCGGCCGACGCCGGCGACGGCGTCGTTCACCGACGCCGACGCCCGGCGACTCGGCATCCGCCACCAGATCTCGACGTTCACCGTGCACGTGCCCCATGGCTCGGTCGCCGACGCGCTCGCGCGCATCGACGGCACCGTGCTGAAGCCGGGCGAGTCGCTGTCACTCCGCGGACTTCTCGGCGGCTCGACCCCGTCCGGCGCGAGTGGCAACGCGTTGGCCACTGCCCTGTTCAACGCCGCCTGGCTCGGCGGGATGCAGGTGACCGCACACGCCACCGGCCCGTCGTACGCGGGGAAGGCGGGGTCCGGCCGCGATGCGACGCTCCGAGCGGGGCAGGACGTCGCGTTCACCGACCACGGGAGGTACGGCGTGCTGGTGTCGGCCGCCGCGACCCACCGGCACTCCGTCACCGTGACCCTGTGGTCGACTCCGCGGTGGACGATCACCTCACGGAGCAGGCGGAGCAACATCGTCCCGGCCGGCCGGCAGGTGCGGCACGGCTCGGGCTGCACGCCGCGGGAGGGGCGGGACGGCTTCGACGTGACGGTGACCCGCACGTTCGCCCGGGGCGGCAGCATCGACCACCGCTCGTCGTACACCGCGACGTATGCGCCGGTCCCACGGATCGTCTGCCGGCCGAGGCACGGTCACCACTGAGCTGGGTCAGGTGATGCCGGCGCGCCGGTCGAGGTCCTGGAGCAGGTCGTGCGCGGCCAGCTCGATCTTCTTGTGCCGCCACTCGGAGGCTCGGTAGACGCACGCGATCAGGGCGGTCCGGTGGACCCGCCGGAGGTCGCCGTAGACGAAGGCGTACCTCGCCTTGGTCCCGTCGTTGGCACCCTCGGTCAGGCCGAGGTGCCAGGCGGCGTAGTCGTCCCACGAGTGGTGCTCCAGGAACGCGTTCTGCGCCTCGGCGCCCGGCTGCACGTCGCCCCAGTCGCTGTCGAGGACGTACTGCCGTGCCTCGATCAGCTCGCGGCAGCGGGCCACCGCGTCCGTGTTCACGTCGTACGAGGCCATGCCCCCACGTTACGGCGCGAGCCGGTGCAGATCCCTCGGGAACAGCGTGACCTCGCGGATGTTGGCCGCCTCGACCAGCCGGCCGACCCAGCGCTCCAGGCCGATCGCGAAGCCGCCGTGCGGCGGGATGCCGCGCCGGAAGGCCTCGACGTACGACGCGTAGGGCTCGTAGGGGTAGCCCCGCTGCTCCAGCGTGCGGACGTAGTCGTCGTAACGGTGCAGCCGCTGCGCGCCGCTGACCAGCTCGAGCCCGCGGAAGATCAGGTCGAACGACCTGCTCCAGCGTGGGTCCTCGGGGTCGGGGTGGCTGTAGAACGCCCGGTTTGCCGTCGGGTAGCCCTCCACGAACACGAAGTCGGACCCGTGCTCGGCCTTCGCCCACTCGCCGAGCGCGCGCTCGTGCGCGGGGCTGAGGTCCGGCTCGTCGGCCGGCGCCTCGGCGATCTCGAGCGCGTCTCGGAAGTGCAGGGTCGGGATCTTCGCCGGGACGTCGGGCACCTCGACCCCGAGTCGCTCGACCGCGGCCCCGGCGTACCGCCGTACGCCCTCGACCATTCCGGCGACCACGTCGCGCAGACAGTCCATGACCTCGCGGTGGTCACGGACGAAGCCGAGCTCGACGTCGAGCGACACGTACTCCGCCAGGTGCCGGACGGTGTCGTGCGGCTCCGCCCGGAACACCGGCCCGACCTCGTACACCCGCTCGAAGATGCCCACCAGCACCTGCTTGTAGAACTGCGGGCTCTGGGCGAGGTACGCCGGCCGGCCGAAGTAGTCGACCTCGAACACCGTCGCGCCGCTCTCGGTCGCCTGCTCCACCAGCTTGGGCGAGTGGACCTCGGTGAAGTCCTGGGCTTCGAGCGTCTCCCGGAAGCCGCGCAGGCTGGCCGCGGCCACTTCCCACTTGGCGCGCTGTGCAGGGTGGCGCCAGGTGGTGGCGGCGTGGTCGAGCATGGTGGGCAGACCCGTCTCGAGGGTCGG
>JAICSK010000051.1 GCA_025936915.1 Nocardioides sp. | reverse complement strand
GGGAGGCGGTTTCGTCACACCGCGCAGTTCCGGCGGTGGCGCACCGATCGCGACCCCGAGAGCTGCGGCTACGACCAGCTCGAGGAACCGGTCTCCTACGACCTCACCGACGTGCTGGGCGGCCGTCCCGTTTCCTGACGAGGTGGCCTCGTGCCGTGTGTCAGAAGTTCTGGTGCGCTTCGCGCACACATGGCACGCACCTCGCTGCGTTGCCGTCGATCGCAAGACGAACGGGTATGGCGTCGCTCCGGCGCCTGGCGAAGAACCCACCCTGAGCACGCCGGCCGTTCAACAACTTCCGACGCACGGCACTAGGCTTCCGCCACTGGCCCCTGAGTGCACGAAGTGCGGAGAGCCGAGATGAGCGAGATCTACACCGTCGTCCTCCTGGTCGAGCAGGCCCTCTCCGACGCCGACGCCGTGCAGGTGCGGTCGCTGCACCAGGAGCTGGTGGAGGAGCAGGAGGAGGTCCGCTACCACGTCCTGCTGCCGGTCGAGGATGCCGCGGCGCGGGTCGAGGCGGCGATGGGGGCCGTCAGCGCCGACACCATGACCGCCCCGCGACTCCCCCTCGACCCCGAGGCGGTCGAGACGGTCCGTCAGGAGAGCGAGCGGCAGTCGTCGCGCGACCTCCAGGCGACCCTCGACGCACTCCGGGCGGCAGGCGCCACCGCCGACGGCAAGGTCGTCGACGACGACCCGATCGAGGCCCTGTCCGCCGCGGTCGCCGAGCTCGACGGCCGCGAAGCGATCATCCTGACCCGCTCGCACGTCGTGGCCGAGTTCTTCCACCTCGACTGGACGTCGCGGGCGCGCCGCAAGATCGGCGTACCCGTGCTGCACCTCCTCGAGCACGAGAGCTTCGACGAGCAGGCCGGGTCGGGTGAGGGCGTCACCGGCGCGTGACCGCCACCGGCATCTTCCTGACCCATCGCGACACCCCGCGCATCCGGCGCCACTTCGACCGCCTGGTCGCCGAGAGCGGTCACCTGGTCGTCTGGCACTTCGTCCGGAGCCACGACGCCTTCCCGCGACCCGAGGCGCCGTTCGGGTACGACGACCCGGCCGTGGTGCTGCCGACGCGGTACGCCGCGATGGCCGAGCACGGCGGGGTGCAGGGCGGCTACCTCGACACCCTGCTCGTTCCCGTGCTCCTCGGCCTGGCCGCGACGACCGGCGCGCACCACCTCTGGGTCTGCGAGTACGACGTCGACTTCGCCGGGCGGTGGGATGCGCTCCTCGGCCGGTTCGCCGACGACCCGGCAGACCTCCTGACCACGACCGTGATGTACCGGCACGAGCAGCCGAAGTGGCCCTGGTGGCGCTCCGCCTACGCCCCGCACGTCGTACCGCACGAGCGATGGGTGCGCTCACTCAACCCGCTGATGCGGGTCTCGCCGCGGCTGCTCGACGCCTACGTGGCCGCGATGTCGGAGGAGTGGGCGGGCCACTACGAGTTCACGCTCGCCACCGCAGCGCTGGCGGCCGGCCTGAGCGTGGAGGACGTCGGCGGCGAGGGGTCGTTCGTCCCGCCGGGACGCGAGCGCAGCGTGTACGTCGGCAAGTCGCCGGCTGGGCGGCCCAAGGACCTGACGTTCGGCTTCCGGCCGGTGCGCGACCACTACTTCCACGAGCGGCCCGACTCCTTCGAGCAGCCCGGCCTGCTGTACCACCCGGTCAAGCCGGACGTGGAGGCGTGGACCAAGGAGACGATGAACGCCGGTCAGGCCTGACCCGCGTGTGCCGCCGCCCGGTGTCGCCGGCGGTTGATCTGGAGCAGCCGGCGAAGGCGCTTGGCGTGAGCCGGGTCGACGGCGTCGCCGCGCTGGTCGAGGACGTCGAGGAACGCGCGGGTGCGGGCACCGAGCCGCGGCGGCTTGATCACGAGGTCGATCAGCAGCCGCACCGGGCCGGACCCGTCGCCGGCGGCGGTGAACGCCCGAGACGACTCCTCCGGGACCCAGCCCGAGGCGTTGTGCTGGTGCAACCGGTGGTCGATCAGCGGCTCGGGCAGGTTGCGGCGCTGGCCGAACGCCGTCGAGAGCAGGGCGACCCAGAAGTCGTGCGACACCGGGGCGTCGGGCGGCGGCCACCCCCAGGTGTCGACGAAGCCCCGGGTGATCGCCATGCTGCAGCCCTTGAGCGCGGCGACCGGCGGGAAGCCACGCTCCGCCAGCAGGTCGTAGTAGGAGGCGGTGACCGGGGTGCCGTCCTCGGCCGCCAACGCGAAGTCGTGGAAGACCGCCTGCGGGCGGCGTCGTCGTACCTGCTGGGCGACGGTGGCGATCTTGGCCGGGCGCCAGTGGTCGTCCTGGTCGGCGAAGAAGATCACGTGTCCGGAGCAGGCCCGGCTCGCGGCCACGAAGTTCTGCGCGTAGCCGAGGCGCGGACCGCCGGAGATCACCTCGACCCGGAACGGCACCCGGCGCGCGAACGCGTGCAGGATCCCGACGGTGCCGTCCTCCGAGGCGTCGTCGCGCACGACGAGCTCGTCGGGGAGGCGGGTCTGGGCGGCCAGGCTCTCGAGCATCTCGGGGAGAAAGCGCTCGCCGTTGTACGTCGCCATGGCCACGGAGACGGCCGGCCGGCCGAGCACCGTCTGCCGCCACGAACCCATGCGGAAACCCTAAGGCGTGTGACCTGACCGGGCGCTGATCGGCCGGTGTCAGGGTGAACTCGGGTCAGTCGGCGATCCGGTTGCCGTGCTCGTCCCAGTGGGACTCGACCTTCTTGCTCGGCTGCACGCGCGGCGGCTCGCCAGGCATCTTCGGGTAGTCGGGCGGGTAGTTGAGCTCCACCGAGCCCTGCTCCTCGAACAGCCGGAGCAGCGGCTCGAGGGAGTAGTGCTCGTCGTCGATGCTCGCCCAGGGGTCGCCGTCGGCGACGCGGTCGGGGACGGTGAACAGGTTGTACTCCCCCGGGTCGGTGACGTCGGCCAGCTCGTCCCAGGTCATCGGCGTCGAGACCGGCGCCCCGGGGATCGGGCGCAAGGAGTACGCCGAGGCGATGGTGCGGTCGCGGTTGTTCTGGTTGAAGTCGACGAAGATCCGCTCCCCGCGCTCCTCCTTCCACCAGTCCGTGGTGACGCCGTCGTCGCGCGTGGCGAGCTCGCGGCCGAAGCCGATCGCCGCGTGGCGGACGTCGACGAACTCCCAGCGCGGCTCGATCCGGACGTACACGTGGATGCCGCGGTTGCCGCTGGTCTTCGGGTAGCCCTTCAGACCGAGCTCCTCGAGCAGCTCCTTGGCGACCAGCGCCACCCGTACGGCGTCCGAGAACGTCGTACCCGGTTGGGGGTCGAGGTCGATCCGGAGCTCGTCGGGGCGGTCGACGTCGGTACGCCGTACCGGCCAGGGATGGAAGGTGAGCGTCCCCATGTGGGCGCACCACACCGGCACCGCGATCTCGGTCGGGCAGATCTCGTCCGCCGTACGACCGGAGGGGAACGTGACCTGGACCGACTCGAGGTAGTCGGGGGCGCCCTTGGGCACGCGCTTCTGGTAGAACGCGTCGGCGTCCTTGTCCATCGGCCCGGTCGCCAGCTTCATCCCGGGGCGTACGCCGGACGTCCAGCGCTCCAACGCCGTCGGCCGGTCGCGCAGCGCCCGCATGAGGCCGTCGCCCACGCTCGCGAAGAACTCCGCCACCATCAGCTTGGTGACGTCGGGGGTGCGATCGGTCTTCTCGTAGATCACCCGGTCGGGGCTGCTCACCCGCACCGACCGCTCCCCTGCCTGTACCTCCGCTGCGGGTGTCTTCGGCATGTGGTCAGGCTATCCACGCTGACCCGGCAGAAGAGTCCCGCCGTACGACGCTGACCCGGCAGAAGAGTCCCGCCGTACGACGCCGACCCGGCAGGTTTCTGCCGGGTCAGCGCATCTGACCGGGACGTTTCTGCCGGGTCAGCGCATCTGACCGGGACGTTTCTGCCGGGTCAGCGCGTGCGGTCGTCACCGATCCGTCATCGGTGGGAAGAGGTGGGGGCTGGTGTCGGCTACTAGCCTGGAGGCATGGGCTACCAGGTGGAGAAGACCGACGAGGAGTGGCGGGCGGAGCTCTCGCCCGAGGAGTACGCCGTTCTGCGGCAGGCCGGGACCGAGCGGCCGTTCGTCGGGGAGTACACCGACACCGAGACCAAGGGCGTCTACTCCTGCAAGGCGTGCGGCGCCAAGCTGTTCGAGTCGGACACGAAGTTCCACTCCGGCTGCGGGTGGCCGAGCTTCTACCAGCCGATCACCGACACCGTGGAGTACCTCGAGGACACCTCCCTCGGGATGAAGCGGGTCGAGGTCCGCTGCGCGACCTGCGGCTCCCACCTCGGCCACGTCTTCCCCGACGGATACGGCACCCCCACGGGCGACCGCTACTGCATCAACTCCATCTCGATCAGCCTCGAGCCCGTCGGTCAGCCGACGGAGCAGCCGACGCAGCCGACGCAGCCCACGGAGCAGCCGGTTCATCACGCTGAGTAGGTGAACCCGTCCTGGGCCAGCGGAGTTCCACGAGCCCAGCGCCGGTTCGACCACTCAGCGTGATGAACCGGCCCCCACCAACCCTCAGGGCAGACGCGCCAGCAGGTCGCTGATCGGGGTCCGGGCGCCGGTGTAGAAGGGGATCTCGGCGCGGACATGGCGGCGGGTCTCGGAGCCGCGCAGGTGGCGCATCAGGTCGACGATCCGGGACAGGTCGTCGGCCTCGAAGGCGAGGATCCACTCGTAGTCGCCGAGGGCGAAGCTGGAGACCGTGTTGGCCCGGACGTCGGGATACTGCCGTGCCATCTGGCCGTGCTCGGCCAGCAGCCGGCGGCGCTCGGCGTCCTCGAGGAGGTACCACTCGTAGGACCGCACGAACGGATAGACGCAGACATGACCGCGCGCCTCCTCCTCGGCCAGGAACGCCGGGACGTGGCTCTTGTTGAACTCCGCCGGACGGTGCAACGCCATCTGCGACCACACCGGCTCGAGCCGGCGCCCCAAGGCCGTGCTCCGCAGCCGGTTGTACGCCGACTGGAGCTGCTCGCTCGCCGGCGCGTGCCACCAGACCATCAGGTCGGCGTCCGCCCGGAGCCCGGACACGTCGTAGGTGCCGCGGACGACCACGTCGTCGGCGGCGAGCTTCTCGATCAGCTCGTCGACCTCGGCCGCCTCGGCCGCTCGGTCGGCGTCGGGTCCCAACGGCTCGACGAGCCGGAACACCGACCACATCGTGTAGCGGACGGTGTCGTTGAGCTCGCGGGTCCGCGCCGCGTGCGTCTGCTCGGTGGTCGACTCGGAGGACGGGGACATGCCCTCATTCTGCCGCGACCACGGACGCGGCCGCCCGGCGGGCGGACCCGATCACGGCCGGGATCCCGACGCCGTCGTACGCCGCGCCGCACAGCGCCAGGCCCGGTACGACCTCGACGGCGGCCCTGATCCGGGTCACCCGGTCGAGGTGACCGACCGCGTACTGCGGCAGCGCTCCACCCCAGCGCTGCACGTGCACGTCGACCGGGCGGACGTCCTGGCCGATGGCCAGGGAGAGGTCACCGACGACCCGGGCCACGAGCTCGTCGTCGGTCGCCTGCAGCGACGCCTCCTCCCGGTGTCGCCCGACCGAGGCCCGGAGGATGCGCAGGTCGGAGGCCGCGCCGACCCACGCCCACTTCGAGAAGGAGTACGTCGCCGCCTTGATCCGCCGACCGTCCACGGGAGGGACCAGGAACCCCGAGGAGCCGCCGACGTCCAGCGCCGGCACCGCCAGCGTCACGATCGCCATCGAGGCGTACTCGACGGCAGCGAGCTCGGCCGCAGCGGCCGGCGCGACGTCGGCGAGCAGGCGAGCCGTGGGCGCCGCCGGGGTCGCGAGCACGACCCGCTCCGTGTCGAGCGTCTCCGGGGTGCGGGTCGAGCCGACGGTCAGCCGGTAGCCGGACGGCGTGCGCGCCAGCTCGCGTACCGGCGCCGACGTCCGTACGGCGAGCCCGCTGGCCACCAGCCGCGGCAGCAGCCCCAGCCCGCCCTCGATCCCGGCGAACACCGGTTCATCCGACGCAGGCGGCACCGCCCGGGCGGCCGCGAGCAGCGAGCCGTGCTCGCGGAGCAGTGAGACGACCTGCGGGACCGCCGCACGAGCGGACAGGTGGGACGCATGACCGGCGTACACCCCGCCGAGCAGGGGCTCGGCCAGCCGGTCGACGACCTCGTCGCCGAGCCGCGAGCCGATCAGCTCGGCGACCGAGACGTCCTCGTCCCCCCACGGCACGGGGGTCTCGTGGGTGGCCCGTTCGAGGCCCTCCTCGGAGAGCGCCCCCGACGCGGCCAGACCCTCCGGATCCAGCGGGACGCCCAGCAGCGTGCGCGGCAGCGGCCGCAGCGCCCCGCGGGTCCACAGCTGCGACGACCCGGAGACGGGATGCACCAGCTCCACCCCGAGCTCGTCGGCGAGGGCGCGCGCCTCGGGCCGGCGGGCCAGCATCGACTCCGCGCCCACGTCGATCTCGACGCCCCCGACGGACGCGAGCCGGAGCTTCCCCCCGATGGCCGGCGAGCCCTCGAGCACCAGCACCGAGAGCCCGGACGCGGCCAGGTCGCGCGCAGCAGTCAGCCCGGCGATGCCCGCGCCGACGACGACCACGTCCGGATGGGCGTCGGGTCCGGAGGCGGGCACGCCGCAACTCTCCCATCCGGGAGCCAGAAGCCACGGCGGCGGGCGGCCCGCGCCACCTATCCTGAACCGGTGCCCCACGCGCCGTTCCTGGTACCGCCGCTGCTGCTGTCCGCCCTCCTGGTGATCAGCGGGGGGGCCAAGCTGCGCAACGCGCACGACACGGCGTCGGTCTTCTCCAAGCTGCGCCTGCCGCGGTTCCTGACCACGATCAAGGGGCCGGTCCTCCTGCCGTACGGCGAGCTGGCACTCGCCGCGATGCTGCTGCTCCTCCCTGGCATCGGCTACCTGGTCGCGGCCACCGCGACGGTCGTGCTCTTCGCGATCTATCTGGTGATCGTGGTCCGGGCCCTGGACTTCGGGTATGCGCTCACCTGCGGGTGCTTCGGCCAGCTCGGACTGGGCTGGATCACCCGGCAGACCGCGGTGCGCAACGCCATCCTGCTCCTGCTCGCACTGGTCACCTGGGTCGACGCCTGGCGCGGCGAGGGTGTGATCTCCCGGCTGCGCGACCTGGGGAACGACGGGTGGCTGTGGCTGGCCGCGGTGGCGCTCGCGATCGTCACGACCGCGTTCGTGGTGCGCGAGAGCAAGATGCCCCGCTACGTCCGACCCGCGAAGGAGCAGCTGGACTACTTCGCCGCCCCCACGCCGTACGTGCTCGTGGACGGCCCCGACGGCCCGCGCACGCTGTGGCAGCTCACCGACGAGGCGGCACGGCTCCTGGTCTTCTGGAACCCGGTCGACGAGGAGACCGCCGAGGTGGCCGATCGGGTGCCCGGCTGGCAGGAGGCACTGGGTCCCGTCCGGGTCCACCTGGTCACCCGCTCCGAGTGGTCACAGGCCGTCGCGGTCCGGCCCGATCTCGCCGACATCCTGCTCGGCGATCCCGACGGGCACACCGCGGGACGGATGGCCGTCTCGATGCCGGGCGCCGTGCTCCTCGGTGCCGACCGGAAGCTCGCGGGAGGCCCGGCGCTCGGCCTCGACGAGATCGACGAGCTGGTCGCCGCCGCGGCCGCGGAGATCGCCGGCGCCCCGGCCCCTGCGCCGGACGCCGCTCAGGCCCCGTAGCCCTGGACGAACTCCGTCAGCCGCTTCAGCTGGTCGGGGTCGGTCGACGGCAGGACGCCGTGGCCGAGGTTGAACACGTGGCCCTTGGCCGCGCGACCGGCGTCGATGATCTCGGCCGCCCGCGCGGTCATCACCTCCGTCGGTGCGAAGACCAGGGCCGGGTCCAGGTTGCCCTGCACCGCACGGTCGCCGACGAGCGGGATCGCGGATGAGAGCGGCGTGCGCCAGTCGACGCCGACGACGTCGGCCCCGGCCTCGCCCATCAGGCCGAGCAGGCTGCCCGTGCCGACGCCGAAGTGGATCCGCGGCACGCCGAGGTCGCCGAGGGCCCCGAGCACGGCCGCGGAGTGCGGCAGCACCGACCGGCGGTAGTCGCCGGGCGTCAGCGCACCGGCCCACGAGTCGAACAGCTGGACGGCAGAGGCGCCGGCCCCGACCTGCACCCGGAGGTACGCCGCGGAGATGCCGGCGATCTTGCGCAGCAGCGCGTCCCAGATCTCGGGGGCGCCGAACATCATCGCCTTGGTCAGGGCATGGTCCTTCGACGGACCGCCCTCGACGAGGTACGACGCGACGGTGAACGGCGCGCCGGCGAAGCCGATCAGCGGCGTCGACCCCAGCTCGGCCACCAGCGAGGTGATCGCGACCGTGGTGAACGGCACGTGCTCGGAGGTGAGGTCGGGGATCGCGGCGACGTCGTCGAGCGTGCGCACCGGGTGGGCCACCACCGGCCCGACGCCGGGCACGATGTCCAGGTCGACGCCGACAGCCTTGAGCGGCAGCACGATGTCGGAGAAGAAGATCGCCGCGTCGACGCCGTAGCGGCGCACGGGCTGGAGGGTGATCTCGGTGACGAGATCGGGGTCCATGCAGGCCTCGAGCATCGCCGTACCCTCGCGGACGCGCAGGTACTCCGGCAGCGAGCGGCCCGCCTGTCGCATGTACCAGACCGGCGTGTGGTCGACCGGCTCGCCGCGGGTGGCGCGCAGGAAGGCGCCGTCACGGGGGTCGCTCCGGTCCGGCTGGGTGCTCACGCCCGAATCGTGACACCCGGCGCGGCGTGTTCGCACATCGGCCACCTGGCCCGGATTTACTGTGACTCCATGGTCGTGGGGAGTGAGGCACGCCCGGGTTCGGGTACGCCGCCGGAACCTCCGGAGTTCACGGAGGCGGTGCGCGCCATGGGCGAGGCACGCCTGCGACCGGAGGTACTCGCCGAGCCGATGCCCGCGCCCCAGCGGATCGCTCCGTACGCCGCGGCGCTCAGCGCCGACGTCACGGTCGACGGCCACGACGTCAGCACCGGCCGGATCATCCTGCTCCACGACCCCGCCGGGAACGACTCGTGGGACGGGACGTTCCGCTGCGTCGCCTACGCCCGAGCCGAGATCGACCTCGAGATGATCACCGACCCGGCGCTCGCCGACGTCGGCTGGTCCTGGCTCACCGAGGCCCTCGCCGCGCACGGCGCGTCGTACGCCTCGTCCTCGGGCACCGTGACCCGAGTGGCGACCGACAGCTTCGGGGCGATGTCGGAGGACTCCGGGAGCGCCCAGATCGAGATCCGGGCCTCGTGGACGCCGCAGCTCGTGGACGGTCGTCTCGACATCACCGGGCACGTGGAGGCCTGGGGCGAACTACTGTGTACGGCGGCGGGCCTGCCGCCGGTCCCTGAGGGCGTGACCGCCATGCCCAGCCGTCGTGGCCGGCGCGGAGCCGGTCACTGACGAGCGACCCATGACACCAGACTCGGACGAATCCCCACGCGACCTGGCCATCGACGCGACCTCGGAGGTCGCCCCGGACACCGCCGACGGCGCCGAGGAACCACCGGCTCCGCCGGCTCCGTTGCTGGGTCTCCGCGACGGGCTCCCGCCGTTGACGGAGACGCCTCCGGCCCTGGACGAGGCGTGCCGCAGCCTCGCTGCGGCCACCGGACCGGTCGCGATCGACGCCGAGCGGGCGTCGGGCTACCGCTACTCCTCCCGCGCCTACCTGATCCAGCTGCGCCGCGAAGGCGCCGGCACGTTCCTGATCGACCCGATCGGGTTCGACTCCCTCGATCCGTTGCAGGAGGCGCTGGCAGGAGCCGAGTGGATCCTGCATGCCGCCGCCCAGGACCTGCCGTGCCTCAACGAGGTGGGGTTGGCCCCGGCAGGCCTGTTCGACACCGAGCTGGCCGGCCGGCTGCTCGGGTATCCGCGCGTCGGACTCGCCACCCTGGTCGAGCGGCTCCTCGGGAAGCGGATGAAGAAGGAGCACTCCGCGGCCGACTGGTCGACCCGGCCGCTACCGGCGCCGTGGCTGGAGTACGCCGCACTCGACGTCGAGGTGCTCATCGAGCTGCGCGAGGTGCTGGCCCGCGAGCTGCGTGAGGCCGGCAAGGACGAGTGGGCCCGGCAGGAGTTCGACGCGCTGCGCGGGTTCACCCCGCTCGTGCGCGCCGAGCCGTGGCGTCGTACCTCCGGCCTCCACCGGGTGCGCGGGCGACGGCTGCTCGGCGCCGTACGTGAGCTCTGGGAGACCCGCGACGAGCTCGCGCGCGCACGCGACGTGTCGCCGGGCCGGATCATCGGCGACAACGCGATCGTCGCCGCCGCCCTGGCCGATCCGACGAACCGGGCGGATCTGCTGGCCACGAAGGGGTTCCACGGCCGCGGCGCGCAGCGGTACGCCGACCGCTGGGTGGAGGCGTTGAGGCGGGCGCGCGAGATGCCCGACGACGACCTTCCGGTGCGCGCGCCCCGCACCGACGGTCCGCCGGCCCCGCGGGCGTGGGCCGAGCGCGACCCGATCGCTGCCGAGCGCCTCGTCCTGGCCCGCGACGGGATGGCCAAGCTGTCGGAGGAGCACCAGGTGCCCGCCGAGAACCTCCTCTCCCCCGACATCGTGCGGCGGGTGATGTGGGAGCCGGCGGGCGTCGACGTGGCCGCGCTGGCCGATCAGCTCCGCGGGCTGGGTGCCCGCGAGTGGCAGGTGGAGCTGACCGCGCCGATGCTGGCCGACGCGGTCAAGGGAGCCGGGTCAGCCGCCTGACGGGATGGCGCTCGGGCCGTACCTCGGTCCGAGGATCCGGTACGACGCGCGGTCGATCCGGCGGGCGTACCGCGGCACCTCCGACGCCGGCCCCCGCAGCATGTCCTCCAGCATCGGGTCGACGGTGAGGTCGACGTCGTCCGCGGCTCCGACGACCGATGGGTAGACCATGCTCTTCACGCTGAAGGTGAACACCCCGGCGTGCCGCGGCAGCCGGCCGGGCTGCTGAAAGGCGTCCGACAGCGCGACCGTCTGGTTGGCCGGCTGCAGGTAGCCCCCGAACGAGACCAGTGCGAGCGCTCCCGGCGAGTTGGCGTAGACCAGGAAGTCGGCGGCGGTGACGACGTCGCCCGGATGCTGCGAGAGGCACATCCCGGTCAGGCTGCCGACGGTGGCCGGGGTGCCGAGGCTCGGCATCGGCATCACGTCGAAGTCGAGGTGCTCGGCTGCCCGGAGGTCGGGCACGATCCGGCGAGTCCCCTCGAGCATCGCCAGCTTTCCGCGGATGAACCACTCCTCCGGCGTGTGCTTCGCCAGCTGTGCCGGGGTCAGCGTCCACCCGGGTGCGCCGAGGGCACGGACGGTCTGGGTCAACGACTGGACGTTCGTCGGGTCGGAGAGGGCCAGGCTGGTCGGGTGGTTGGCGTTGTCGTAGAGCTGGCCACCGCCGGAGTACACGAACGGTGCGATGCCGGACAGGTCGGCGTCGACGTGGATGCCGGCGATCCCGGGGTGATGGTTCACCGCCCAGCGACCGGCCGCCGCGAACTGGTCGAGCGTCCACCCCTGGCCGGGGGTCGGCGGGTCGGTCTTGATCCGGCCCATCGTGACCAACCGCTTGTTGTAGAAGATCACCGCCGGCTGCACGCCGTACGGCAGGCACTCGAGGCGGTTGTCGCTGCCGAACGCCGTCAGGCTGCTGCGCGGGTACTCGTCGCCGAAGTCGAAGCCGCGGTCGTCGAGAAGCTGGTCGACGGGCTGCACGAGCTGGTGCTGGGCCAGGTAGCTCAGGTGACGGCGGTTGGCCAGGAAGACATCTGGCACCTTCGCCCCGTTCTTGAACGCGTCGAGCATCGCGGCGTCGTTGGGCCATCCCACGACCTTCACCGTCACGTGCCGCGCGACGGGGTCGTAGGTCTCGGCCATGGTGCGGTACTGGTCGATCTCACCGCTCGTGCCGATCACCCCGAAGGTCAGGGTCTCGGGCGGAAGCTGCGGCGAGGCAGAGCTGGAGGGAGAGGTCGGGGACGTCGCCGACGTCGGCGACGTGGGTGGCGCGCTGGCGCTGCTCGTCGACGATCCGGAGGAGTCGCAGCCGGCCACGAGACCGGTGGTGACCATCGCGGCGGCGGCGAGGACGAGTCCCTGTCGGCTCCGCCCCGGTCTCGCACGCACGGCCGAAACCCTAGTGGCCGCGAACAAGATCGAGTGCGCCGGACCGGGAGCGCCTCACGGCGCGTGGCCGCTCGCAGCGGCTGATGTTGGGACCCGGGGCTGCCGCGGCCCGGCGCACTCCGACCAGTGTAACGAGTCCGGCCGGACGGGCCCGCCGAACTCCCCAGGGCGCGCCTTGGTCTAGGCCAGGCGTGCGTTCTCGGAGACTTCGCAGCACACCGCGCCCCCGGAGGGCGATTGGCGGGGCCGAACGCTGCGAACTATCGGGACAGGATCAGGTGAGGCGGCCGGCGAGCTCGAGGCGGGCCGCGCGGTCGAGCTGGTCGGCGACGGCCTGGATCCTGGCTCCCGCCAGCGCGTCGGCATCGGGCAGGACGGCCCGGCCGGTGGCGACGACCCGGGCGAACGCCGCTGCCCGGAGGAGCACGTCGGCGAAGTCGCTTCCGGCGATGCCCCGCAGCACCTGGTCGACCATCTCGCGCAGCTCGTCGGGCCCCGGAGGCTCGGCCACCCCGGCGACGACACCGTCCACCGCCGCCCGCAGCCGGCCGGCCTCGAACTCCCGCGCCACGCCGACCGGGTCGGCGTACACCCAGGAGCGGAGGAGGTAGAGCCGCCACAGGCACCCCGCGATGGTGTCGGCGGGACGATCCGCCCACACCTCCGCGATCGCCTCGATCCCCTCGTTGTCGGCCAGGTGCAGCACCCGGTCGGCGACCTCGCTGTCGCCGGAGTCGTGGGCGCCGCGCACGAGGAGGTACGCCGCCCGGTCGGCCGCCTCGGCCACCCGCAGCGGGTCGGCGTGCTCGGACTCGATGCCCTCGAAGAAGCGGTCGCCCGGCGTCAGCGGACGATGGTGCGGGCGGTCGGTCACGTCACCACGGTAGCGATCGGGCTCAGCCCGCGAGCAGCTTCCGGATCCGCTGGTCGCTCACGGGGCCGTCGGTGCCGAGCTGCTGGGCGAACAGGGACACCCGGTACTCCTCGAGCAGCCAGCGCGCGCGGCGCAGCCCGTCGCCGGGCGGCCGGCCCGGCTGCAGCGCCGCGACCTGGTGGAGATAGGCCTCCTCGAGCGGCCGAAGGGAGTCCATCAGCTGACGGTCGCGGGCGAGGTGGTCGGGGAGCTGCTCCCGGCGGCGGCGGATCGCGAGGAGGTACGTCGGGAAGCGTCGCAACCGGTCTGCCCCGGCCTCGCCGAGGAACCCGCGCCCCACCAGCCGGGCGACCTGCTCGCGCATGTCCTGCAGCGCGGGCAGGGTGGCCAGCTCGGCGCGGCCGGTCAGCAGACGGTCGGTCTCGCGCCAGTCGGACAGGACCCGGATCACGTCGAGCAGCACGGGCTCGGTGCGTTCTGCGAGGGTGACCCGCCCCGCCGCCACCAGCGCGGCGTACTTCTCGGGCGTCCGCACGGGCGGATGGGCGTCGACGACGTCGCCGAGGATCGCCGCGCGGACGTCGTCGAGCAGCTCCACGACCGATGGGTACGGCGACCCGGCGAGGCCGAGCTTCTGCGCGGTGACGAGGTGCTCGGTGGGATCGGTCGCGAACGGCAGCGCCAGCACCAACAGACGTCGTACGCCGTGCCGGTGGCGCGCCGCGGCCTCCTCGGCGGACCCGAACACGCCGAGACCGACGGTCGTCCCCTCGTCGAGCACTGCCGGGAACGCGAGCACCTCGTGTCCCGCCCGGCGCTGCAGGATCTCGGCCGGCAGATCGCCGAAGGTCCAGTCGGACTGGCCGGTCGCGCCGTAGCCGCTGTCGTCGGCCACCGCGGCGAGCGCCGCGTCGAACTGCTCCTCGAGCGGCGCCTTGAGCGCGTCGAGGTCCTTGCCCCGCGCCTGTTCGGAGCCGGTGTCGTCGAGCACCCGGTAGGTCGGCCGCAGGTGCTCGGGCACCTTGCTCAAGTCCCAGGCCTCGCGCGGGATCACGACCCCAGCCGTCGACCGTGCCCAGCGCTCGAGGGCGTCGAGCAGGGGCTCCTCCCCCGGGGGCGTCGCCGCCAGGAACTCCCGCGCCTTGTCGGGGGCCGGCACGAAGGAGACCCGGAGCTGCTTGGGCAGGCTGCGGATGAGGCCGGTCACGAGCTCGTGTCGGACGCCGGGCACGTTCCAGGAGAAGTCGTCGGCGGCGACGCGGTTGAGCGTCGCCACGGGGACGTCGATGGTGAGGCCGTCGTCGGCGGCGCCCGGCTCGAAGTGGTAGCTGATCGGGAACCTCAGGCCCTCGCCCTGCTGCCAGATCTCGGGGTAGTCCTCCTCGCGCACCTGGCCGGCGGTGTCGTGGGTGAGCATCGCCGGGTCGAAGGAGAGCAGGTCGGGGCGGGTCTGCCGCTGCTTCTTCCACCAGGTGTCGAAGTGGGCGCCGCTGACGACCTCCGGGCCGACCCGGGCGTCGTAGAACTCGAACAGGGTGTGCTCGTCCACGACGATGTCGCGGCGCCGGGCCCGGTGCTCGAGCTCCTCGGCCTCCTCGAGCAGGCGCTGGTTCTCGGCCAGGAACGGGTGCCGGCCGTCCCACTCGCCGTACACCAGTGCATGCCGGATGAAGAGCTCGCGACTGATCTCGCGGTTGACCTTGCCGAACTGCACGAGCCGGTCGGTGGCGAGCGGCACGCCGTACAGCGTGACCCGCTCGTAGGCCATCACCGCCGCCCGCTTCCGCGACCAGTGCGGCTCGCTGTAGGTGCGCTTGACCAGGTGGTCGCCGAGGCGCTCGGCCCACTCCGGCCTGATCGCGGCGTTCTGCCGGGCCCAGAGGCGGCCGGTCTCGACCAGCTCGCCGGCCATCACGTACGACGGGTTGCGGCCGCGCAGCCCACTCCCCGGAAAGATCGCGAACCGGGTGCCGCGCGCGCCGAGGTACTCACGCGGGCCACGCGGACCGCGGCGTTCGCCGGGTCGCGGCTTCTCGCGCTCCTCGAGCGCCCCGATGTGCGACAGGAGCCCGGACAACAGCGCCTGGTGGATCCCGTCGGCATCGGGCTCTCGTGGGACCGCACCGCCCTTGCCCAGGTCGATCTTCAGCTCGCGGCAGACCTGCCGTAGCTGCGACTCGAAGTCCTGCCACTCGCGAACGCGGAGGTAGTTGAGGTACTCGCGCCTGCACATCCGCCGGAACGCGCTGCTCGAGAGCTCGCGCTGCCGGTCACGCAGGTGGCGCCAGAGGTTGAGCCAGGTGAGGAAGTCGGACGTCGGGTCCGTGAACCTCGCATGGAGCTGGTCGGCCTGCGCCTGCTCCTCCAGCGGCCGCTCGCGCGGGTCCTGCAACGACAGTGCCGCGGCGATGACCAGGATCTCGCGGACACAGCCGAGCCGCTCGGCCTCGAGGATCATCCGACCGAGTCGCGGGTCGATCGGAAGCCGCGCGAGGCGGCGGCCGAGGCGGGTGAGCCGTCCCCCGTCCGCCAGTGCCCCGAGTTCCTCCAGCAGCTGGACGCCCGAGGCGACCTGGCGCCGGTCGGGCGGCTCGACGAACGGGAAGCGGGCGATGTCACCGAGTCCGAGCGACGACATCTGCAAGATCACCGAGGCGAGGTTGGTGCGCAGGATCTCGGGGTCGGTGAACTCCGGACGGCTCTCGAAGTCCTCCTCGGAGTAGAGCCGGATCGCGATGCCGGCCTCGACCCGGCCGCAACGGCCGGAGCGCTGACGCGCCGAGGCCTGGCTGATCGTCTCGATCGGCAGCCGCTGCACCTTCGTCCGCATCGAGTACCTCGAGATGCGCGCGACGCCGGTGTCGACGACGTACCGGATGCCGGGCACGGTGAGCGAGGTCTCGGCGACGTTGGTGGCGAGGACGACTCGGCGCGTGGTCTGCGGGTGGGACGAGAAGACGCGGTGCTGCTCGGCGGCCGAGAGGCGGGAGAACAACGGAACCACCTCGACGCTGCGGCCCGGGTCGGGCGTGACGTCGGCCAGGGCGTCGGCGGTGTCGCGGATCTCCCGCTCGCCGGGCAGGAAGACCAGGACGTCGCCCGGCCCCTCGTGGGAGAGCTCGCGTACGGCGTCGACGATCGCCTCGGTCTGGTCGCGGACGACGACCTCACCCTCCTCGTCGGTGTCGTCGGTCGGACCGGTCGAGACGAGCGGCCGATAGCGGACCTCGACCGGATACATCCGGCCCGACACCTCGATGATCGGCGCCGGCCGTCCCTTGTCGTCCGCGAAGTGCCGCGCGAACCGCTCCGGGTCGATCGTCGCCGACGTGATCACCAGCTTGAGGTCGGGACGTCGCGGCAGCAGTCTTTTGAGGTAGCCGAGGAGGAAGTCGATGTTGAGGCTGCGCTCGTGTGCCTCGTCGAGGATGACCGTGTCGTACCGGCGCAGCTGCCGGTCGCGCTGGAGCTCGGCGAGCAGGATGCCGTCGGTCATCACCTTGACCCGGGTCTCGGGTGAGGTCCGGTCGGTGAAGCGCACCTGGTAGCCGACCTCGGTGCCGAGCTCCGTCCTCAGCTCCGACGCCAGGCGCTCGGCCACCGAACGCGCCGCGATGCGGCGCGGCTGGGTGTGCCCGATCAGCCCGCCCCTGCCCCCGGCGCCGCGCCCCAGCGCAAGGCAGATCTTCGGCAGCTGGGTGGTCTTCCCCGACCCGGTCTCCCCGGCGACGACGACGACCTGGTGGTCCCGGATCGCGGCTGCGATGTCGTCGCGCCGCCCGCTGATCGGCAGCCCGGCCGGGAAGGAGATGTCCACAACGCCGCCGATTCTCCCCCAGGGTTCGCCGATCCCCCAGCGAGTTCTCGAGGCCTCCGTCGCCGCTGTGACCAGGCATGGCGTGGCGAACGGTCAGGTTGTGGTCAGGCGTACGACACGGCTTTCACAGGGTCGGCACAGGTTCGGCGTGCACCGTCGAGGACATGACCCCCCTCCAGCGCAGCAGAGGACTCCAGGCAGGTCTGGCGGGCCTCGGGATCGTCGGTGCCCTCGGCGCGTCGATCGGCATCGGCGCCGCCACCCACACGTCCTCGGGCGGAACGACGACCACGTCCGGCACGTCCTCATCCGGTTCGTCGAGCTCGTCGGGCTCGCAGGACTCCTCCGGCGACAACACGTCCTCGCACCGCGCTTCCCACAGGTCGTCCTCCTCGGGCTCGAGCGTCTCGGCGCCGCAGCAGTCGACGCCGCAGGCCACGACGCAGGGCTCGTGACATGGACACGACGTACCGCTTTCCCCTGTGGAGCACGACTGCATCCGTGGTCGTGACCGATCCGGCGGCTCTCGGCTCGGTCGTCGAGATCGTGCGGGCCGGTCTCGACGAGGTCGACCGGGCCTGCTCGCGGTTTCGCGGGGATTCGGAGCTGGCCGGGCTCACCCCCGGCACCCGACGGCTCTCGCCGATGCTCGCCGACCTGGTGGGCACCGCCCTCGACGCCGCCGAGGCGACCGGAGGGCTGGTCGACCCCACCGTGGGCGAGGCCGTGCAGGCTCTCGGCTACGACCGCAGCCTCGAGCTGCTCCCCGAGGACGGTGCCGCGATCCCCTTCGTGCGCCAGGTGCCGGGGTGGCGGCGGGTCCGGTTGTCCGGCGACCGGCTGGAGCTGCCACGCGGCGTACTCCTCGACCTGGGGGCGACCGCCAAGGCTCGCGCCGCGGACCTGGCCGCCCGGCGCGCGGCCGAGACGGTCGGCGTCGGGGTCCTGGTCGAGCTCGGCGGCGACATCGCGACGGCCGGGCGGGCGCCGGAGGGAGGCTGGCAGGTCCTGGTGCAGGACACTCCCGACGACCCGGCCTGCCAGGTCTCGCTCGCCGGTGGCGCGGCGCTCGCGACGTCGTCGACGGTACGGCGTACCTGGCGGCGCGGCGGCGTCCGGTTCCACCACATCGTCGATCCGCGCACGGCTGCTCCGGCGGCGCCGGTGTGGCGCAGCGCCACGGTCACCGCACCGACCTGCGTGGAGGCCAACACCGCCTCGACGGCGGCCGTGGTGCTGGGGCGGAGAGCTGCCGAGTGGCTGACGGTCCGCGGGTTCACCGCCCGTCTGGTCGACCACCGGCACCGCGCCGTACGCGTCGGTGCCTGGCCCGCACCCGGTGAGGCTGCCGCGTGAACACCGCTCTGTGGGCGCTGGGACGTGGCACCGGCCTCGTCGCCCTGGTCATGTTCACGATCTCGCTGGTGATCGGCATCGCCGCGCGATCCGGTCGGCCCCTGCCGGGGCTGGGCCGGTTCGGCCTCAGCGACCTGCACCGCTCGGCCGCACTGACCGGCACCGGCCTGGTGGTCGTCCACCTGTCCAGCCTGCTCGCCGACCCCTATGCCCAGCTGAAACTGGTCGACTTCGTCGTCCCGTTCCTCGCGACGTACCGCCCGATCTGGCTCGGACTCGGCACGCTGGCGGTCGACACCCTCGTCGTGGTGACCGTGGTGTCGCTGCTCCGGCAACGGCTGGGACCCCGGACGTTCCGGGTCGCGCACTGGGCGACGTACGCGCTCTGGCCGGTCGCGCTCCTGCACTCCCTCGAGAGCGGGACCGACGCCGGGACGGTCTGGTTCCGTGGACTGGCCGTGGCGTGCGTCGTGGCGGTGGTCACGGCCGTCGGCTGGAGGCTCGCCCCGTCGTACGCCGGTCGCGGCTGGACCCGACACCCCCGGAGGACGGCATGACCACGGCACCGACACGGCCACTCCTCGACGGGGCAGGCACCGACCACGCGGCGCACCTCCGGCGGTACGGCGACCTGCCCCGCCCGCGCCTCGACGACCTCCTCGCCGTCGTGGCCGCGAGTGGTCTCACCGGACGAGGTGGCGGCGGGTTCCCCACGGCGACCAAGGTTCGCGCGGTGGCGGCGGCGGCACGCCGTCCGGTCGTCGTCGGCAACGCGATGGAGAGCGAGCCGCTCAGCGCCAAGGACGCCGTGCTCCTGGCGCGCAACCCCCATCTCGTGCTGGACGGCCTGGAACTCCTCGGCCGAGCCCTGCGAGCGAGGCGACTGGTGCTCGCGATCGGACCCGAGGTCGACGCGGACCCGGTGCTCGCCGTCGCCGGTCGACGATCGATCGCGGTCGCGCCGCTCGCGGGCGGGTTCGTCGCCGGGCAGGAGACCGCCGTGGTGAACCAGCTCGAGGGCCGGCCGGCCCTGCCCCGCGACCCGTTCACCCGCGTCACCGAGAGCGGCGTCGAAGGACGACCGACGCTGGTGCTGAACGCCGAGACCCTCGCCCAGCTCGCGCTCGTCGTTCGGTACGGCGACGACTGGTGCCGTTCCTGCGGCACGGCCGGGGAGCCCGGGATCTCCCTGTTCACGATCAGCGGGGCGGTGCGTCGCCCGGGCGTCGTCGAGGTGGCGCGAGGCTGCCGGCTCGACGAGATCCTGGCACCGGCCGAGCCGATCCGGCCCTCCGCCGTCCTCGTCGGCGGCTATCACGGCGCCTGGGTGCCGGCCGACCGGCTCGAGATCCGTCTCGCCGCCGGCGACCTAGCGGCGTACCGCGCCTCG
>JAICSK010000204.1 GCA_025936915.1 Nocardioides sp. | reverse complement strand
CGGCATGTGCTCGGCGGTGTAGCTGAAGATGTCGCCGACGATCCGCATGCTCGGGCCGGGCGGGTAGATATAGGTGTTGCGGACCATGAACTCCTTGAGGATGTCGTTCTGGATGGTCCCGCTCAGCTGCTCGGGCTTGACACCCTGCTCCTCGGCGGCGGCGATGTAGAGGGCCAGCACCGGCAGCACGGCGCCGTTCATGGTCATGCTCACCGACATCCGGTCCAGCGGGATGCCGTCGAACAGCGTGCGGGCGTCGTAGATCGAGTCGATCGCGACGCCGGCCATCCCGACGTCGCCGCGCACGCGCGGGTGGTCGGAGTCGTAGCCGCGATGGGTGGCGAGGTCGAAGGCGACGCTGAGCCCCTTCTGCCCGGCTGCAAGGTTGCGGCGGTAGAAGGCGTTGGACTCCTCGGCGGTCGAGAAGCCGGCGTACTGCCGGATCGTCCACGGCTGGGTGGTGTACATCGTCGGATAGGGGCCGCGCAGGTACGGCGTCAGCCCGGGCCAGGTCTCGAGCGCGTCGAGGCCGTCGAGGTCGCGCGCGGTGTAGACGGGCTTGATCTCGATGCCCTCGGGGCTGTGCCAAGGGTTGCGGTTTGGCACCAAACCGCCACCGTCTGCACAGAAGTCCTGCCGTTTTCCACCAATCGAGGGGGTGTCGGCAGGGGGTAGGGGCAGTCCGGCGAAGGTCTCCGGGACGGTCATCGCAGGGCCTCCCGGGTGCGGGTCAGGAAGGCGACGGCATCGTCGCCGGGGGCGCACGAGTCGTCGGTCCCGTCGGTCGGCGTGCCGGCCACGATCACCCGGCGGGCGCCCTCGTGGCGCAAGGCCGCGGCCACATCGCTCCCCCACGCGGCGTACGCCGCGTCGGTGCCGGCCAGGCACACCACGGCCTGCCCCTCGTACGCCGCCAGCACATCATCGACGCTCGACGTCGCGCCGGCGACGTCGACCGCGATCCCGCCCGCGGCCAGCAGGTTGGTCGCGAACCGAGCACGTACCGTGTGCTCGGCCACCGGGCCGAGCGTCGCCAGGAATACCTGCGACTCCATCGGCTCGCGGCGCAGTGCCTCGTACGCCGCGCCGTAGCGGTAGGAGAGGTTACGACGCGGGGGGACCGGGTCGGCGGGGTTGGCGAACTCGCTGAGCCCGGTCAGAGGCCGGCGTCGGTGGGCGACGTCGTCCTCGCGTCGCGTCCTGACCTCGGCCACGCGAGCCAGGAACGCCTCCTCGCCCTCGGACTCGATCCGGCCGAGCTCGGACCAGGCTGCGGTGCAGAGGTCGTGGGTGAGGCGCTCCACCGCGTACGAACCACCCGCCGGGTCGGCCACCGCGGCCACGTGCGACTCCTCGACCAGGAGGGCCGAGATGTTGCGGGCGAGCCGGCGGCCGAGCGCGGAGGTCTCCCCGGTGGGTTCGTCGAATGGCACCACGGTGACCGCGTCGGCGCCTCCGACCCCGGCTGCGAAGGCCGCGAGCGTGGTGCGCAGCAGGTTGACGTGCACGTCGTAGGCACTCGTCATCGGCCGGCTGGTCACCGCGTGCACCCGGGTGAGGGGCTCGGTCACGCCGCAGAGGGAGAGCACCCGCGCCCACACGACACGGAGCGCCCGGAGCTTGGCGATGCTCGGGAACTGCTCGTCGGTCACGGCGAGCCGGAGCTCCACCAGCCCGGCGGCCTGCGCGGGCTCGATGCCGGCCTCCTCCAGAGCGCGCAGCACCTGGGCCCCACGAGCGAGCACCCAGCCGAGCTCCTGGGCGTCGGCTGCGCCCTGCTCGTGCACCCCGACCCCGTCGACGACGATGCCCCGCACCCCGGCCTCGAGAGCGAGGCGGGCGAAGGAGACCAGGTCGTCGTCGTTCGTGGCGCCGAGGTTGGTGGCGGGGTGGAGCGGACCGAGCTCGAGCAGCGCCTCGGCGTGGGCGAGGGTCGGCGCCTCCAGCACGACCGGCGCGAGGTCGAGCAGCACGCCGTCGAGGAACGACGCCAGGGAGTCGGCGCCGAGCTCGGCGACGACCCAGAGGCTGGTGGCGCCCCGCTCGAGCTCGGCCATCACATCGGTGTTCTCGTGGGCCCGCACCCGCACGTCCCAGGCACCGGCCCGGCACGGTCGAGGAACCGCGGGGTCGGCCCTCCGATCCGCGGTGCCGAGCGGCGCCACCTCGATGCCGTCGTACGTCGTGCGCGTCAGCGCCGCCCAGACGGCGGCGTCCGGGTCGTCGTCGGACAGTCGACCGGCCTTCCGCAGCACCCCGGCGGCTGCCTTCTCCCAGTCCGCACGGGTGGCGATGTCCTCGGGCGAGGCGAGGCGGAGCGAGCCCTGGTCCGGCTGCAGCTCCCCGGGCTCGTCGAGCCCTCCGGCCACCTCGTCGGTCATGCGAGCAAGGTTAGGAGGGGGGTTCGGCACCAGCCACACGCTGTGAGGTTTCCGACCCGGGACCTCGATTTCTAACTGAGAAAACTATTGACGTTAGAGCCAGGGAGAGTTCTACTAGAGATGTTCATCTCCGTTAGAAAGGTCGCCGCATGAGCTCCTCCATCCTCTCCAGGTCCGGCACCACGACCGACGCCGGTCGCGCAGGACGCGAGGCCTTCTTGATCCTGCGTACGGCGTTCACGGTGGCTCCGATCCTGTTCGGCCTCGACAAGTTCGCCAACGTGATGACCGACTGGTCGAAGTACCTCGCCGGCCCCTTCAACGACCTGATCCCGGGTTCGGCCCATCAGGCGATGCTGATGGTCGGTGTGATCGAGGTCGTGGCCGGACTGATCGTCGCCTGGCGCCCGAGGATCGGGGCCTACGTCGTGGCTCTGTGGCTGGCGGGGATCATCGTCGACCTCCTGGTGCTCGGCGGGTACGGCGACGTCGCGCTTCGCGACTTCGGACTGCTCCTGGCCACGCTCGCCCTCGCCCGCCTCGCGCCGGCCTACTCCTCGCGCTGAGGCGCAAGACCCCCCGCACCCCCCGGGCGGACCCGGTCCGACGCGCCTGCCGCGTCGAGGCCGGGTCCGCTGGCACCATCGGAGGTTGTGATCGTGATGGGCATCGGCCACTGGATCGGGTCGGACGGGGGCACCTGGTACAACTTCTGGTCCGGACTTGGCGCCGACATCGGTGGACTGGCGTTCGTCGGTGCGGGCTTCGGGCTCTACCGCAAGCACAACTGCCACGTCCACGGCTGCTGGCGGATCGCCAAGCAGCAGGTGATCGGCACCAGCTGGGTCGTGTGCCACCGGCACCACCCGGAGGGCAGGCCCACCGCCGCGCAGGTCGCGCAGGTGCACTCCACGTTCCTGGCAGCCGAGCGCGCGGCGCTCGACCGCGCCGTGCACGGGGCTGAGCACGAGCACGTCGACCCGCCGCCGGCGCGATCCTCGTAGTCCCGCGCCCACATACATGCGCCACCGCATGTAGTTCTCGGAGTCGGGTACCGACCCCACATGTCCACGACCTTCGTCAAGGAGATGCGCTCGAGCGGGAACGGCACTCTGGTGCGCGTCTCCGTCATCGCCGCGATCGGCGGCCTCCTCTTCGGCTACGACACCGGGGTCATCTCGGGTGCGCTGCTGTTCATCAAGACCGACCTGCACGCGAGCACGTTCCAGCAGCAGGCCATCGTCGCCGTGCTCCTGCTGGGGGCCATGGTGGGAGCCCTCATCTCGGGCTACCTCGCGGACCGGATCAGCCGAAAGTGGACCAAGGTGATCTCCGGCATCATCTACGCCCTCGCCGCCCTCGGGTGCGCGTTCTCGGTCAGTGCCGGCATGCTGATCGGCTTCCGGTTCATCCTCGGCCTCTCGGTCGGGACCGCGTCCTTCGTGGCCCCGCTCTACATCTCGGAGGTGGCCCCGCCCCGGGTGCGCGGCGGACTGGTCAGCTTCAACCAGCTCGCCATCACCTCCGGGATCCTGCTGGCCTACATCGTCGACTTCGCGTTCAAGGGTTTCGCCGACCAGTGGCGCTGGATGCTCGGCGTCGCCGCCATCCCCGGCGCCGTCCTCGCGATCGGGATGCTGACCGTGCCTCGGACGCCCCGGTGGTTGGTGATGAACGGCGACGAGGACCGTGCCCGCGAGGTCCTCGAGGAGCTGCGCGAGGGAGACGAGCACGCCGACGTGGACGGCGAGATGCGGGAGATCGAAGAGGCGAACGAGCGCGAGCGTGGAACGCGCACCAAGGATCTGCTCTCGGGCCGGTTACGTCCGCTCCTCTGGATCGGCATCGCCCTGGCGATCGCGCAGCAGTTCGTCGGCGTCAACACCGTCATCTACTACGCGCCGACCATCCTGTCCGACACCGGGCTCGGCAGCTCGGCCGCCCTTGCCCAGACCGTCGTGGTGGGCGTGACCAACGTCGTGTTCACGGTCGTGGCGGTGCTGCTGCTGGACCGGCTCGGCCGGCGTGCTCTGCTGCTCACCGGCACGGCCGGCCTGCTCGTGGCCCTGCTCGTGCTCGGCATCTACTTCTCGTCCGCGACCCTGCAGTCGAACGACGGCTGGCTCGCCCTCGCCGGGTTGGTGCTGTTCATCGCCGCCTTCGCCATCGGGTTGGGCCCGGTCTTCTGGCTGATGATCTCCGAGATCTTTCCGGTCGGCGCGCGCAGCAAGGCGATGGCCGTGTGCACGATCATCAACTGGGGCGCCAACTTCCTCGTCGCCCAGACCTTCCTGAGCCTGAGCAATGCGATCACCCGCGAGGGCGTCTTCTTCCTGTACGCCGCGCTGGCGGTGCTGTCGCTGGTCTTCTTCGCGCTGCGCGTGCCGGAGACCAAGGGACGCGCCCTGGAGGAGATCCAGGAGGACCTGGCGTAGTCGGGCTCAGAGCTCGGCGCGGGAGTCGCGGTCCTTGTCGCGGATGCCGATCTTGTTGCCGAGCCACACCAGCGGGTCGTAGGTGCGGTCGACCACGCGCTCCTTCATCGGGATGATCGCGTTGTCGGTGATGTGGATGCCCTCCGGGCACACCTCGGTGCAGCACTTGGTGATGTTGCAGTAGCCGAGACCGGCCTGCTCGCGGGTGACCTTGCGCCGGTCGACGGTGTCGAGCGGATGCATGTCCAGCTCGGCGTACCGCAGGAAGAACCGCGGCCCGGCGAACGCCGGCTTGTTGTCCTCGTGGTCACGGACGACGTGGCAGGTGTTCTGGCACAGGAAGCACTCGATGCACTTGCGGAACTCCTGGCCGCGCTCGACGTCCTCCTGCATCATCCGGCGCTTGCCGTCGGCGTCGCGCGGCGG
>JAICSK010000045.1 GCA_025936915.1 Nocardioides sp. | reverse complement strand
GTCGGGATGGCGGTGGGGCTGGGCTTCGGCGACAACACCACGGCGTCGGTGATCACCCGCGGTCTGGCCGAGACCGCGCGGCTGGCGATGGCGATGGACGCCAACCCATTGACGCTGATGGGTCTCGCCGGCCTCGGCGACCTCGTCGCGACCTGCTCGTCGCCGCTGTCGCGCAACCGGACGTTCGGCGAGAAGCTCGGTCTCGGCATGACCACCGAGGAGATCGTCGCCTCCACCCGGCAGGTCGCCGAGGGGGCCAAGTCCTGCTCGTCGCTCCTCGCCCTCGCCGCGAAGCTCGGGGTGGATGCCCCGATCGCCGAGCACGTCGAGGCGGTCGTCGACGGCCGGATGACCGCGCCGGAGATGATGGAGTCCTTCATCCGGCGGGAGACCAAGGCCGAGTCCGACTAGCGACCACCTCCCTGAGTCGGCGCGGGCAGGCTGGGACAACACCCGGGTCGTCACCAGACCACTCGGCGTTCAGGTGAGGCGGTCGAGGGCCTGGGTGAGATCGGTCCACAGGTCGTCGACGTCCTCCACACCGACGCTGAGTCGCACCAACCCGTCGGGGATCGTGGCCGGCTCGGACTTCCAGCGACGCCGGCGCTCGAAGGTCGACTCCACCCCGCCCAACGACGTCGCATGCACCCAGAGCGAGGTCGAACGCACGAGCTGGTCGGCGGCGTCGGCGCCACCGGCCAGGACGATCGCGACGATGCCACCGAACCCGGGGTAGCGGACCTCGCCCACCGCGGCATGGTGGCGCATGCGCTCCGCGAGCTCACGGGCGTTGCTCTCGGCCCGGTCCAGGCGCACGTGCAGCGTGCGTACGCCGCGCAGTGCCAGCCAGGCCTCCAGCGTCCCGGGGATCGCGCCGACCAGGTCGCGCCGCCCCTTGAGCACGGCGTACAGCTGGGAATCGCTGGTGACCACGGCCCCGAGCATGGCGTCGCCGTGCCCCGAGAGGTACTTGGTCGCCGAGTGCACCACCACGTCGGCGCCCATCGTGAGCGGCCGCTGCCGCAACGGCGTCGCGAAGGTGTTGTCGACGACGACGTAGGCACCCGTGTCGTGGGCCGCGCTCGCGATGGTCTCGATCTCGGCGATCTCGAGCGCCGGGTTGGTGGGCGACTCGAGCCACACCAAAGCGGCATCGGCGCACGCCCGGGCGACCGCCTCGGTGTCGGTCACGTCGACGAGGTGTGCCGTGAGCCGACCGCGCGACTCGAGGTCCGCGAGCTGCATGACCGTTCCGTTGTAGGCATGGCGCGGCGCGACGACGGTGGCGCCCTGACCGACCAGGTCGAGCACGGTCGCGACCGCCGCGAGGCCGGAGGAGAAGGCCAGGCAGTGGCCGCCCTCGAGCGTGCCGAGGACCTCTTCGAACGCCGACCAGGTCGGGTTGCCGTACCGGCCGTACTCGAGCTCGCCCGTCGCGCCGTACGTCGAGGCCATCGTGATCGGATGGTTGAGTGGCTGGTCCGGCTCGTGCGGCGGACGGCCTGCCGCGACGGCGACCGTCGCGGGGGACCAGGTTTCGTGGGCACGGGGATCCGGCATGTCGCGAGCCTACGGCGGGGCGACCCGGGCGACCGCGTCGCCCCGATAGGGTCGTGGCGATGAGCGAGCCTCCCAGCGAGCCCTCCGGCCCGTCGCGCAAGCCCCGCGTGGCGATCGTCTTCGGCGGACGCTCCAGCGAGCACGCGATCAGCTGTGTCACGGCCGGCAGCGTGCTCGAGGCGATCGACCGGTCGGCGTACGACGTGGTCCCGATCGGGATCGCCCCGGACGGCCGGTGGGTGCTCGAGTCCGGTGACACCGACCGGCTCCAGATCAAGGGCCCCGACCAGCTGCCGAGCGTCGACGGTGGTCGGGCGACGATCGCCCTGCTGCGTGAGGCCGGCGGCACCGACCTGGTCGTGCACGAGCCGTCGCAGCCGCCCGAGACGCTCGGCGAGGTCGACGTCGTGTTCCCGTTGCTCCACGGGCCGTGGGGTGAGGACGGCACGATCCAGGGCATGTTCGAGATGGCCGGTGTGCGCTACGTCGGCGCCGGCGTCCTCGCGAGCGCCGTCGGGATGGACAAGTCCTACGCCAAGATCGTCCTCCGTGCCGCCGGGCTGCCGGTGCTGCCGGCGGTGACGGTCAGTGCCCGCGAGTGGTACCGCGATCCCGACGGCGTCCGGCATCGCGTCGCCGATCTCGGCTTCCCGCTGTTCGTGAAGCCCGCACGTGCCGGATCGAGCCTGGGCATCTCCAAGGTGCACGACGCCTCCGAGCTGGACGCCGCGATCGAGGAGGCACACCGGTTCGACCCGAAGGCCTTGGTCGAGCAGGCGGCGGTCGGCGCGCGCGAGGTGGAGTGCGGAGTGCTGGAGGCGCTCGACGGGACACCGGAGACGAGCGTGCCGGCGGAGATCATCGTCGGCGGCGAGCACGAGTTCTACGACTTCGCCGCCAAGTACCTCCCGGAGGAGCACACCGAGCTGGAGGTGCCCGCCGACCTCCCGGACGCGATGTCCGCGGAGCTGCGGGAGATGGCCGCCCGAGCCTTCGAGGCGATCGGCGGCGAGGGTCTGGCCAGGGTCGACTTCTTCGTGATGCCCGACGGATCGCTGGTGGTCAACGAGATCAACACGATGCCCGGGTTCACGCCGACCTCGATGTTCCCCCGGATGTGGGCTGCCAGCGGTGTCGACTACCCGGCGCTGGTCGACCGGCTCATCCGCCTGGCCCTGCGGCGCGGTACGGGCCTTCGATGAGCACCTGGCCTGACCGACGCGGACGCGAGGTCAGTGGCAGGGCTTCACCAGCTTCGTGTACTCCTTGACCATGGGCGCGAGCTCGACCATGGCCGCGGCCAGACCGCTGGGGCGGTACTTCGCCGGGATGGTCACCTGGACGATCGGGCGGTAGCCGGCGGTCGAGATGGTCAGGTCGGCGGAGTCGTCGCGGAACTCGTCCTCGGGGACGTACCACCCGACCCCGTCGGCCGTCTGGCAGCCGGAGGTAGGGGTGAAGCCCGCCGGGACCGGAACGCCGCACTGCGCCACGATCGCCGGGTCGCCCCAGGCGCCGCCGAGCGCCTCCGCCGGCTGGGTCTTGCGTCGGGACTGGCCCGCGACCTTGTCCGGCAGTGCGTCGACCACGCGTTGGCAGACGGCCTGGTCGGCGGGGGTCAGTCGCAACGTGGGGATGCTGACCGGCACCTTGCCGCACCCGAGGGGGACGAGCGCGAGGCACGCGAGGCCGGCCGACAGCCGCGCGCTCCGGGCCCGAGCGGGCCGCCTCGGGCGCGACGACGCTGCCACGTCAGTGGCGCTCTGGTCGGTCCGCGTCCGGGTCAGATGTGCACGACCGGGCAGGTGAGCGTGCGGGTGATGCCGTCGAGGTTCTGCACCTTGGAGACGACCAGCTTGCCGAGCTCGTCGACGTTGCGGGCCTCGGCCCGCACGATCACGTCGTACGGACCGGTGACGTCCTCGGCCAGGGTCACGCCCTTCACCTGCGCGATCTCGCGGGCCACCTCGGCGGCCTTGCCGACGTCGGTCTGGATGAGGATGTACGCCTGGACGACCATGCTCTGTCTCCTCCGTGTCGTGGGGGGTGCGGGGGTGCCGGATCGGTGGTTGCCCTGCCCTGCCGGGCACAACCTACCGCGGGGTACGGCGCGCCCGACAGGTCGCCCGGCGGCGACGGGATGTCCTGGTCGGCGGAGCAGGGTGTCGATCTGGTGGGATGGGCGCATGCCGTTCCCAGCCGATGCGACCGTCTCGGAGGTGGGTGAGTTCCCGCTGATCGAGGGACTGCGCGAGGTGTTCGCCCAGGGGGAGCAGGTGCTCGTGGGCCCCGGGGACGACGCTGCGGTCCTGCGCATCCGCAACGGTCACGTCGTGGTCTCGACCGACCTTCTCGTCGAGGGGCGGCACTTCCGCCGCGAGTGGGCATCCGCGGCCGACATCGGCCACCGCGCGGCGGCGGCCAACCTCTCGGACGTCAATGCGATGGGTGGGCGCGCCCACTCCCTGACCATCGCGATGGCCGCGCCGCGCGACCTGGCGGCCCAGTGGGCGCTGGACCTCGCCCGGGGTTTCGCCGAGGAGTGCGGCCTGGTCGGAGCCTCCGTCGTCGGGGGCGACCTGACCTCGGCCGACCAGCTGATGATCGCGGTGACGGTCCTCGGCGCCTGCCTGCAGTCGCCCGTCCTGCGCTCGGGGGCCGAGCCGGGTGACGTCCTCGCGTTGTGCGGTCGGCAGGGTTGGGCGGCGGGCGGGCTCGCCGTCCTCGGTCGTGGGTTCCGGTCGCCGAGGGTGCTGGTCGAGGCCTACCGCCGCCCCGAGCCGCCGTACGACGCGGGGCGCATCGCCGCCGAGGCCGGCGCCACCTCGATGATCGACATCTCCGACGGGCTCCTCGCCGAGGCGCGTCACCTGGCCGAGGAGTCGGGCGTGGCCGTCGACGTACGACGGGACGCGTTCGAGATCCCCGAACCGCTCCAGGCCGTGGCCGCCGCGACCGGCGCCGACCCGCTGAGCTTCATCCTCGGCGGGGGAGACGACCACGCCCTCCTCGCGACGTTCCCCACGCCGGGCGTGCCGGACGGATGGTCGGTGATCGGATCGGTCGCGGCCGGGTCCGGGGTCACCGTCGACGGCGGGGAGTACGACGGGCCGACCGGCTGGACTCACTTCTGAGGGCTGCGGGGAGGGACGGTTCATCACGCTGAGTGGACGAACCCCTCCTGGGCCAGGTGAACTCCGCCGGCCATGCGCGGGTTCACCTGCTCAGCGTGATGAACCGTCGTCACCCGGCACCCGCAAGAACACGAAAGCCCCGGACCACTTGGCCCGGGGCATCGAGGTGGATCAGGCGGTCAGCGGGTGACCTTGCCGGCCTTCAGGCAGCTGGTGCAGACGTTGATCCGCTTGTGGGTGCCGTTGACCACGGCCCGGACCCGCTGGATGTTGGGGTCGAAGCGCCGCTTGGTGATCTTCTTCGACCACGGCCGGTTGTTGCCGAAGGTCGGCTTCTTGGCGCAGATGTCGCAGACGGCAGCCACGGGTGTACTCCTGGATCGAGCTGGATCGAGATCGAACGGGGCCCGCTCGGCGGGCAACCGGACGAGAATATCCGACGCGCCCGCACGGGCACGAATTCGCGTCCCGTTACCCTGGCAGCCGCCCGAGGCTCTCGGGGCCCGAACGGAGGAGCGTACGGCAGCGATGGAAGCACCCACGGGCGGTGGCATCGACCTCGCGGTCGTCCGACGCTTCGTGGACGTCGCGGTGGACGCCCTCGCCGCCGCGCGCGAGGAGATCGACGCGCTCAACGTCTATCCCGTGCCCGACGGCGACACCGGCACGAACATGTACCTGACGATGTCCGCGGCCCGGGACGCCATCCAGCAGGCCATGGCCGACGACGCGGACCTCGCGACCGCCCTCGCCGCATTCCGCCGCGGTGCCCTCCTCGGTGCCCGCGGCAACAGCGGGGTGATCCTCAGCCAGCTCCTGGGCGCCCTGGTGGCCCGCATCGGTCGCGCGACCGCCTCCGAGAGCAACGCGAGGACGATGGCCGACGCGCTGGCCGAGGCGACCGAGGCGGCGTACGCCGCGGTCGGTACCCCGGTCGAGGGCACGATCCTCACCGTCGCGCGAGCCGCCTCCGACGCCGCCGTACGACGTGCCGAGGACGACCGCGCGCGTGCTCGCGACGTGTTCGCGTCGGCTGCCGAAGCCGCCCGTGAGGCACTGGCTCACACCCCCGAGCAGCTCGAGCAGCTGCGACGAGCCGGCGTCGTCGATGCGGGCGGCCGGGGACTGAGCGTGATCCTGGACGCGGCGGAGACGGTGCTGACGGGCCGCCGACCGATCACGGCGCAGCAGCCCTTCGGGGTCCACGCGATCCCGCTCACGGTCGCCGAGGCCGACCTCCGCGCCGAGGGCCCGGCGTACGAGGTGATGTACCTCCTGGACGCCGACGACCACGCCGTACCCGCCCTGCGCGAGGCGCTCGCCCCGCTCGGTGACTCGCTGGTGGTGGTCGGGGGCGACGGGCTGTGGAACGTCCACGTGCACGTCGACGACGTCGGGGCGGCGATCGAGGCCGGCATCCTGGCCGGGCAGCCCTACCGCATCCGGGTGACCCACTTCGCGGAGCAGGTCGAACGCGCCGCGCGACGGCAGGAGGCACGCGCGGGACGCCGCATCGTCGCCGTCTCGGCCGGGCCGGGCCTCGCCCGACTCTTCGGTGACGCCGGCGCGATCGTCATCGAGGGCGGTCCCGGCAACCGCCCGTCGACCGGCTCCATGCTCGACGCGATCGCGGAGTCGGGTGCCGCCGAGATCGTGATCCTGCCCAACGACCACGACTCGGTCCGCGCGGCCCGCATCGCAGCCCGGACCGCGGAGGAGGACCTCGGAGTCCGCGTGGCCGTCATCCCGACCGAGGCGCAGGTGCAGGGGCTTGCCGCGCTCGCGGTGCACGAGCCCGCCCGGGCGTTCGACGCCGACGTGCTCGAGATGACCGCCACCGCGCGCCACACCCGGCACGGCGCGGTCACCGTCGCCGCACGCCGGGCGATCACCATGGCCGGCCCGTGCGAGCCCGGCGACGTGCTCGGCGTCATCGAGGGCGACTTCGCGGTGGTCGGCCACGACCTGGGGGACGTGGCCACCGCGATCCTCGAGCGGATGCTCGGCGGCGGCGGCGAGCTGGTGACCCTGGTCAGCGGCACGGGCGCGAACGGTCTCGCGCGGCTCTGCGAGGAGTACGTCGCCGACCGGCACGCCCATGTCGACGTCGTGGTGTACGACGGGGGACAGGACCGCTACCCCTTGCTCATGTCCGTGGAGTGACCAGCCGTGATCGACCTCGACTCGCCCGTCGCGACCGTTCTCGGCGCGCAGTCCAAGAAGGGCACCGCGAAGAACGCCGCCACCAAGCTCGGCATCCGCACGGTCGGCGACCTGCTGTACCACTTCCCTCGCCGCTACGTCCGCACCGGGGAGCTGACCAAGGTCAAGGAGCTGCGCAGCGGCGAGATGCTGACGGTCGTCGGTGAGATCGTCGAGAGCAAGGTCAACTCCTACGTCGACCGCCGCACCCGCAGGCCGGCCTACCGCCTCGACACGAGCCTGCAGACCGACGGGCCGTCGTTGCGGATGTCCTTCTTCTCCCAGAAGGAGTACATCAGCGCGCATCACGCCAAGCGGTTCGCGGTGGGCCGTCGCGGCCTGTTCGTCGGCCAGGTGAGCACCTTCCGCGGTCAGTGGCAGCTGACCAACCCGAGTGTCGTGATGTTCGGCGCCACCGACGACGACGAGGTCGACGAGACCGCCGGGGCCACGCTCGCGTCGGTCAAGGCGCTCTTTCCGCTGTACCCCCAGACCAAGGGCGTCGACTCCTGGGACCTCCAGCGGGCGATCGCGTTCGCACTGACGGTCATCGACGAGCCGCCTGACCCGCTGCCCGACGACCTACGACGCGACCACGGGCTGCCAGACCTGGCGACCGCGCTGCACCACATCCACGCCCCCGACTCGTGGCCCGAGCTGCACGAGGCCCAGCGCCGGTTCCGGTTCGACGAGGCGTTGGTGACCCAGCTGGTGCTGGCCCGCCGTCGCGCGGAGCTCGCCGAGCTGGGCGGTCAGTCGCGCACCGGCGGAGGCGGTCTGCTGGCGGCGTTCGACGAACGGCTCCCGTTCACGCTGACGCGCGGGCAGGAGCAGGTGGCCTCCGAGATCATGGACGACCTCGCCCGCCCCCATCCGATGAACCGCCTGCTCCAGGGCGAGGTCGGCTCCGGCAAGACGCTCGTCGCCCTCCGGGCGATGCTCAGGGTCGTCGACTCGGGTGGCCAGGCGGCACTCCTGGCCCCGACCGAGGTGCTGGCCCAGCAGCACCTGCGGTCGATCACCGCGAGGCTCGGCGACCTCGGCCAAGGCGGGATGCTCGGCGGCGCGGCCGAGGGCACGCGCGTGGCGCTGCTCACGGGCTCGATGCCCAGGTCCGCCCGCGCCGAGGCCCTCCTGCAGACGGCGAGTGGTGAGGCGGGCATCGTCGTCGGGACCCATGCCCTTCTCCAGGAGCACGTCCGGTTCGCCGACCTGGGGCTGGTCGTGGTCGACGAGCAGCACCGGTTCGGCGTGGAGCAGCGGGCGGCGCTCACCGACAAGGCCGGCACGCCGCCCCATGTGCTGGTGATGACGGCGACGCCCATCCCGCGGACGGTCGCGATGACGGTGTTCGGCGACCTGGAGGTCTCGACCCTCACCGAGCTGCCCGCCGGCCGGGCGCCGATCCAGACCAACGTCGTACCCCTGGCCGACCAGCCGTCCTGGATGAGTCGGGTGTGGGCACGCGTCCGTGAGGAGGTCGACAAGGGGCACCAGGTGTACGTCGTGTGCCCGCGGATCGTCGGCGACGAGCTCGAGCAGGGTGAGTCCGACGCTCCCGACCTCGACGAGGACGGCGAGCCGGTCGCGGCTCCGGCGTCGCTCAGCGCCGCCGAGGAGGTCGTCGAGCAGCTGCGCACCGGCCCGCTGGCCGGGCTGCGGCTCGGCCTCCTGCACGGGCGGCTGCCCGCCGACGAGAAGGACCGCGCCATGCGGTCGTTCGCCGTCGGTGACACCGACGTGCTCGTGGCGACGACCGTGATCGAGGTCGGGGTCGACGTCGCCAACGCGACCGCGATGGTGCTGCTCGACGCCGATCGGTTCGGCATCTCGCAGCTCCACCAGCTGCGTGGCCGGGTCGGCCGCGGTGGTCTGCCCGGACTCTGCCTGCTCGTCACGCGAGCCGAGGCGGACACCCCGGCGCGCGAGCGGCTCGACGCCGTCGCGCGCACGACCGACGGGTTCGAGCTCAGCCGGGTCGATCTCGACCAGCGCCGTGAGGGCGACGTGCTCGGTCGGTCGCAGTCGGGCTACCACAGCTCGCTGCAGCAGCTGCGGGTGCTGCGCGACGAGGACACCATCCTCGAGGCGCGTGCGGCCGCAACGGCCCTTCTCTCCGACGACCCCGAGCTGGACGGAGCCCCCGGGCTCCGGCGGCTCGTGACAGAACTGGAGCATTCACGGCAGTCTGACTTCATGGAGAAGTCATGACCGCGCGCCGCGTGGTCACCGGGAGTCCGGCGCGGCCATGACTCGCATCATCGGGGGACGGGTCGGCGGCCGGCGGATCGCGACACCACGGGGCGTCAGCACCCGTCCGACAAGTGATCGCGTGCGCGAGGCGCTGTTCGCCACGATCGAGTCGTGGTGCGGATCCCTGGCCGGGCTCCGCTTCCTCGACCTCTACGCCGGGTCCGGGGCGGTCGGACTGGAGGCGTGGTCGCGCGGGGCAGGTGTGGTCACGATGGTCGAGCAGGACCGTCGTACCGCCTCGATGATCTCGGCCAACGCCCGCGAGCTCGGCTTCAACAAGGCCCACGTCGTCACCGGGGCCGTGTCCTCCGCGCTCAGCCGTTCGCCCACAGCGCCGTACGACGTGGCCTTCCTCGACCCGCCGTACGCCCAGCCGGAGTCCGAGGTCGTCGCCGACCTCACCGCGCTGGTCGAGCAGGACTGGCTGGTGCCCGGGGCGATGGTCGTGGTCGAGCGCGGGTCCCGCGCAGCCGAACCGGCATGGCCCGAGGGGTTCAGCGACAGCCGGGAGAAGAAGTACGGCGAGACCGTGCTCTGGTACGTTCACGCCGCCCACGCCTAGTCCAGCCCATCTGCGGGAGGTCACGTGCGCCGCGCCGTCTGCCCCGGGTCGTTCGACCCGGCAACGTTCGGACACCTCGACATCGTCCGTCGGGCATCGGGGCTCTTCGACGAGGTGATCGTCGCGGTCGGCACGAACGTCAGCAAGAACCGGCTCTTCGAGGCCGACGAGCGGATCTCGATGATGCGCCGCGCCTGCGCCGACCTGCCCAACGTCTCCGTCGAGGGCTTCACCGGCCTGGTCACCACGTTCTGCGCCGACCACGACGTGACGGCCATCGTCAAGGGACTCCGGGCCGCGAGCGACTTCGACTACGAGCTGCAGATGGCGCAGATGAACTCGTCCCTGACCGGGGTCGAGACGGTCTTCCTGCCCACCAGCCCCGAACGCGGCTTCGTGTCCTCCTCGCTGGTCAAGGAGGTCGCCGGCTTCGGCGGCGACGTGTCGGCGTTCGTCCCCGACTTCGTCCACGACGCCCTCAAGGCTCGCCTCCGCGATCGCTGACCCGGCAGAAATGCCCCGCGAAACAGCGCTGACCCGGCAGAAATGCCCCGCGAAACAGCGCTGACCCGGCAGAAACGCACGCCCCCCAAGTGCCGCGTGCGGCGTGCACTTCTGCCGGGTCAGCGTCCTCCGGCGTGCACTTTCTGCCGGGTCAGCGTCCTCCGGCGTGCACTTCTGCCGGGTCAGCGCGTGGGGCGGGAGTTTTGCGGGGCTGACCTGCCCCGATACGATACGAGGCGATCTGTTGTGTCCCGAAGCGAAAGTGAACCCCTGAGCAAACTGGACCCGAGAGCGCCGCTCGTGCTCGATACTCGCGAGCTCGGTCGCCGCCCGGGGTCCCAGCGCGAGGTGTCACGGACGGTTCAGGCCCCGGCAGATCTGGGTATCGAGGTCCTCGGCGTCCCCGAAGGCTCTCCGGTCGAGCTCGACCTGAGGCTGGAGGCGGTCATGGAGGGCGTCCTGGTCACGGGTACGGCGCGAGCCGGGCTCGAGGGCGAGTGCGCGCGGTGCCTGGAGCCGATCTCCGACGACGTCGAGGTGAGGTTCCAGGAGCTGTTCGTGTACGACGACCTGGACGTCGATCCGGATGAGGAGCTCGAGGTCAGCACGCTCCAGCACGACCTGGTCGATCTGGAGCCCCTGCTGCGGGACGCGGTGGTGCTCGCACTGCCGTTCCAGCCGTTGTGCCAGGACGACTGTCCCGGGTTGTGCGTCGAGTGTGGCGCCCGGCTCGCGGACGATCCCGACCATGGGCACGGCGAGCCGGTCGACCCGCGGTGGGAGGCGCTCAGCGCGTTGGCCGAGCCCGAGCAGCAGGACGACTGACCGACCGACGTAGGAGAGAACAGTGGCAGTCCCGAAGCGGAAGATGTCGCGCAGCAACACCCGCCACCGGCGTTCGCAGTGGAAGGCGGTCGCGCCCTCGCTGGTGACCTGTGCCAACCCCGCCTGCGGTGCCAAGCACCTGCCCCACCGCGCCTGCGGCACGTGCGGTCAGTACGGCGCCCGCGGCGACCGTCGCCAGGTCCTCTGAGACTGGCTCCGGACCGCTGAACTACGCCCCGCTGCGCACCGCGCTCGGCGAGCCCACCCTGGACGCCGAGCTGCTCGAGCGTGCACTGACCCACCGGTCCTACGCCTACGAGCACGGCGGACTGCCGACCAACGAGCGCCTGGAGTTCCTCGGCGACTCGGTGCTCGGCGTCGTCGTCACCGAAACGCTCTATCGCACCCACCCCGATCTCTCCGAGGGCCACTTGGCCAAGCTCCGGGCCGCCGTGGTCAACGCTCGCGCGCTGGCCGGCGTCGGGCGCCGGATCGGCCTCGGCTCCTACGTCAAGCTCGGCCGCGGCGAGGACACCACGGGCGGTCGCGACAAGGCGTCGATCCTCTCCGACACCGTCGAGGCCGTGATCGGGGCGGTCCACCTCTCCGGCGGGCTCGAGAGCTCTGCCGAAGTGGTCCACCTCCTGTTCGACCCGCTGATCGAGGCGGCATCGGCGCTCGGCGCCGGACTCGACTGGAAGACCTCGCTCCAGGAGCTGTCGGCCGAGCACGGCCTCGGTGTCCCCGAGTACCTCATCTCCGACGAGGGCCCCGACCACATGAAGACCTTCACCGCGCAGGTCCGGGTGGGGGAGCAGCAGTACGGCAACGGCGTCGGCCGCTCGAAGAAGGAGGCCGAGCAGGCCGCCGCCGAGACCGCGTACGGCGAGCTGGCGGACTCGCTCGGCATCGCCGATCCGGTGGTCGAGTCGATCGCCGAGTCGGTCGCCGAAGCCTCCGACGACTGACCGGCCCGACGCCTCCCCGTGCCCGAGCTCCCCGAGGTCGAGACCGTCCGCGACGGCCTGCAGCGCCACGTCGTCGGCCGGACGATCGCGGCGGTCACCGTCCTGCATCCTCGTCCGGTACGACGCGACCACCGCGGCCCGGCCGGGTTCGCCGGCGCCCTGACCGGGCGTCGCTTCGAGGGCGCTCGGCGGCGCGGAAAGTACCTCTGGCTTCCGCTCGACAACGGCGACGCTCTGCTCGGCCACCTCGGGATGAGCGGACAGCTGCTCGTCCGAGAGCGCGGCCACCCCGACGAGCGACACCTCCGCGTGCGCTTCGACCTCGGCGACCGGGAGCTGCGCTTCGTCGACCAGCGGATGTTCGGCGGCCTGGCCGTCTCCGAGGGCGGCGCGGACCTCCCGCCGGAGATCGCCCACATCGCACGCGACCCGTTCGACCCCGAGTTCGACGACGACCTGTTCGTCGCCAAGGTCCGTGCCCGAACCGCCGGGATCAAGCGCCTCCTGCTCACCCAGACACTCATCTCCGGGGTCGGCAACATCTACGCCGACGAGGCCCTGTGGCGGGCCCGGGTGCACGGCGACCGCCCGGGCGAGCGCCTCCGTCCGGTCGACGTACGTCGCGTGCTCGGGGAGGCGCGGGCCGTGATGGGCGCCGCTCTGGTCGAGGGCGGCACCAGCTTCGACGCCCTCTACGTCAACGTGAACGGCGAGTCGGGCTACTTCGACCGCTCCCTGCACGCCTACGGCCGCGAGGGTGAGGCCTGCGACCGCTGCGGTACGCCGATCCGCCGGGTCGAGTTCATGAACCGCTCGTCGTTCTTCTGCCCACGCTGCCAACCCGCGCCACGGGTGCGGAAAGTGCCGCTCCCGGGGTGATCCGGGGCCCGTCCCGACATTGACCACGGCCCGGCGAGGTGTCACTCTTGAAGACGGCCCCCGGTCACGGGTGGTCCCTCTCGTCGGAAGGCTCTTCACACATGGCCAAGGCTCTGATCGGCCATCTGCAGCAAGACCGCGGTCTCCCCGTTCGGCTGGCCGCCGAAAACCGTCAGCTGCGGATCCGGATCGCCGAGCTGGAGGCGCTGGTCACCCGGTTGATGGAGGAGAACGACCGCCTCGCCGTCGCTTCGGCGGCCGCGGCACTCGACTCCGAGCACCTGGAGATGCAGCCGGCCTGACCGTTCCGGTCCCGGCTGACCAGCGACACCAGCGATCGTGGCTCGTCGCCGGGTCGCGCACCCGCCCAGCGAGGCGAGACAGGCTCGTCGAGCGGTTACGCACGCCCGCGCGCAGGGCGGTGATCTGGGGTTCGGATCGGCGGCCTCCCGCCGCTTGATTGTCCGTCCCGGCCGGCGCCCGTCAAGGCTGCCCTTCGGCGGCTTCGCCGGCCTTGACTGCCGTCGGCCGGGACAGAGGATGCGCCGATCGGGATGCCGCCGAGGAGTGGTCGCGTGGACTGGATGGGGCCTTGATTCTTGGATCGATCCATTGGTCACGAACCGCAGATCGAGCCGCCAAACCCATGCGGTTTTTGACCAATCGACGACCCCCATCGGCGCCCACCCATGCCACCAGATCCGACCAGCCGCGGTCCTACCGGTGCCGACCGCAGGTCGGCGTCCTTCCGATCGGCGCCTCATTCGGCCGGAGGAGGCGGGGTCAAGGGCGCGAAGCGGCGAAGCGGACCCTTGACGACGGCGACGGAGGCCGAACCATGGCGCCGCCCGGAAGGACGCAGACGACCCACAGATCGGTGTGCACAGTTCGTCCATGACCCAGGGGTCGTCTGGATCAGGCTCAATCGAGAGCCCGGATGACCCAGGGGTGGTCCGGGTCCCACTGCGCGATCGTGTCGCTCAGCCAGCGTCGCGCCTGATCGTCGAGTATCGGCAGCAAGAGTTCGTGCTGCGCACGTTTGTGGCGCCGTTCTTACGCCACGACGGGGTTCACCATCTCCACGAGTTCCTGACGGACGAGTTTCCGCTCGCTTCGCTGGGCACCGCAATCGGGGCCGGTGAGCAGGACGACCGGTTCGGCTTCGGGCTCGACCTCCTGATCGCGGGTCTCGCGGCGTATTCCCAGCGCGCCTGAGGCCGGCCCGTGGCTAGGCTCACCTGCTTGTGGTGAGTCTCGGCCGGCGCGCTCTCGAGGCCGTGGCGCCGGAGCGGCTCGGGCGTGGTTTCCGCTGGTTGCTCGGCTCGTCCTGGGTGGCCAGCGCCGGGGACGGACTCGCGCTCGCGGCAGGTCCGCTCCTGGTCGCCTCCCAGACACACCAACCCTTCCTGGTCGCACTCGCCGCGCTCCTCCAGCGCCTGCCGTGGCTCCTCTTCGGCCTGCACGCCGGAGCGCTCGCCGACCGGCACGACCGGCGACGGATGGTGATGCTGTGCGACGCCCTGCGGGTCGCCGTCCTCGGGGTCCTGGCCCTGGCCATCACGACCGGAGAGGTCGACATCCACGTCGTCCTGGTGGCGATGCTGCTCATCGGCGTCGCCGAGGTCTTCTCCGACAGTGCCTCGCGAACGCTCCTGCCGATGCTGGTGCCGCGGGAGGACCTCGGCCTGGGCAATGCCCGGATGATGACCGGCACGATCGCACTCAACCAGCTCGTCGGGCCACCTCTCGGGGCCTTCCTCTTCGCCGCTGGCCTCGCGCTGCCGTTCGTGACCCAGGCGGTGTGCGTGGCCCTCGGGGTCGTCCTGGTCGCGCAGGTCGCGACCCCGCGCGGCGGCGTACGAGACCATCAGGCCACCCACGTCCGGCAGGACATCGCCGACGGGCTCCGGTGGCTCCTCGGCCATTCCGCCGTTCGCACCTTGGCTCTGGTGATCCTCACCTTCAACGTCACCTGGGCGGCGGCGTGGGCGGTGCTCGTCCTCTACTCCACGCAGGTCCTCCACATGGGCCCCGTCGGGTTCGGCGCCCTGACCACGGTCGCGGCCGTCGGCGGGCTGCTGTCGACCACCTGCTACGGCTGGCTCGAGCGGCACGTGCCACTGGCGACCCTGATGCGGACCTGCCTGACCCTCGAGGTGGTCATGCACCTGGCGTTCGCCGTCAACCGCTCCGCCGTGCTCGCGTTCGTGATCATGTTCGGGTTCGGGGCCTACGCCTTCGTGTGGGGCACCGTGAGCCAGACCGTGCGTCAGCGAGCGGTGCCGACCGAGTACCAGGGCCGGGTCGGGGCGGCGTACAGCGTCGGGCTGTACGGCGGGATCGTGATCGGCCAGGGCCTCGGCGGCCTGATCGCCGACCGCTGGGGCCTGACGGCGCCCTTCTGGTTCGCGTTCGTCGGGTCCGGGATCACGCTGGTGCTGATCTGGCGCTCGCTGGCCCATGTCGCGCACGCGGACCGGTTGTCGCACGACCCGGAGACCGTGTGACCGGCAGGGCGGAGCCGGCGTTCAGAAACCTGCGCCCGCGAAAACTTGAAGCGCGAGGTCGTTCCCTTCGACGCCCGGTTGGTGCACCATCAGCCCGGATGCCGGGTGTGGCACTGGGTCGCGACGGGGACCGGCGGATCTTCAGGAGTCATATCTCGTGAGCAAGAGACTGATCGCCGCTCTGCTCGGTGCTGGCGCCCTTGCGGTCACCACCCTGACCGCCGGCGTCCAGGGAGCGGCCGCCGCCACACCTCGGTTGACACACATCTCCGGGTTGCACGCCGCCCGCGCCTGCGCGGTGAAGCCCGCTGCCGGCACCGCCACCTGCTTCGCGAAGGGCCTGGTGAACAAGAAGGGAGTCATCCCCGACGCCACGTCGCCCCTGTCCACGGCGCTCTCTCCGGCGCAGGTCGAGGCGGCCTACGGGCTGACCGGGCTCGACGCCGCTGGTCGCACCGTCGCGATCGTCGACGCCTACGGGTACCCGAACCTGGCTCGCGATCTCACGACGTTCCGGAGCTACTACGGCCTGCCGGCGTGCGGCACCGGCTGCCTGACGGTCATGGACCAGAACGGCGGCAGCAACCTCCCGCGCTTCAACCTCGGCTGGGCGCAGGAGCAGTCGCTCGACGTCGACGCCGTCTCGGCCGCGTGCCCGACCTGCCACATCCTGGTGGTGCAGGCGAAGTCGGCGAACTTCAGCGACCTCAGTGCAGCGGTGAACACCGCGGCCAGGCAGGCCGGTGTCGTCGCGATCTCCAACAGCTACGGCGGCGGCGACCTGTCCGACTCGACGTACGGCGCGGCGTACAACCACTCCGGCATCGCGATCACCGCCTCGACCGGCGACAACGGCTACCAGGGAGCGTCGTTCCCGGCGTCGTCGCACTTCGTGACCGCGGTCGGCGGCACCACGCTGCACATGTCGGGCACCACCCGCCAGAGCGAGTCCGTGTGGAGCGGCGCCGGCTCGGGCTGCTCGACGGTGAACGTCGCGGTCGCGCCGTCGTCGTTCAACACCGGGTGTGCGAAGCGGGCGATGGCCGACGTGTCCGCGGCGGCCGACCCGAACTACGGCGGCCTCAGCACCGTCTCGCCGAGCAACAGCAAGAACTCCAGCTGGTCCCAGTGGGGTGGCACGAGCGAGTCGTCGCCGATCATCGCCGCGGTGTACGCCCTGGCCGGCGGCGGGTACAGCAACAGCACGCCGTACACCTCGGGGACGTCGTCGAACCTGCACGACATCACCAGCGGCAGCAACGGCTCCTGCCCGACCACGCAGTGGTGCAACGCGCGTGCGGGCTGGGACGGTCCGACCGGTCTCGGGACCCCGAACGGCACGGGGGCGTTCTGACCGACGCAGGACCAGCGGAGGGGTCGCCCGAGCGGGCGGCCCCTCCGTCCGTGCCGGATGTGCTCGCCCGGGACCCGGCGTCGGCCTGTCGGCGAGCCGGGGTGGTGCCCGCTAGCGTGGCCCCGTGAGCATGCGCTGGGGGATGGCACGGCCCGGGCCGGGGTCCGACGACGGCTGGTTCCGGGTGGGCAGCGTCGAGGTCACCACCACCGTGCTGGTCGTCGTCCTGGCGATCGTCTCCGTGATCGAGTGGGCGTTCGAGGGGACGCTGGGCCCGCTCCAGTCGCACCTGATGCTCGACCCCGACACCGTGGTGTCCGGGCAGGTCTGGCGCGTCGTGACGTGGCCGATCGCCTACCCGGGCGGGATCGGGCTGCTCGACGCGTTCACGCTGTTCATCTTCTGGTACTTCGGCACCGAGATCGAGGGTCTGCTCGGCAAGCGGAAGATGGCGTGGTTCCTGGGTCTGATCACGGTCGGGCTCGGGCTGCTCTGGGTCGGCGTGGTCGAGCTCAGCACGACGTTCGGCATCCTTTCCTCGGTCAACCAGCTCGAGCTGATGGTCCTGCTGGTCTTCATCGCCGAGTACCCCCAGCGGCGGTTCTTCTTCAACATCCCCGGGTGGGTGATCGGGGCGATCATCGTCGGCATCTCGGTGCTCAGCTATGTCGGCAACCGCGACTGGCTGTTGCTGCTCAACTTCGCGCTCGGGCTGCTGCTGACCGCGATCGTGGCGCGGTCGATGGGCCTGATGTCGGAGTGGCGGGGGGTGCCGAGCCTGCGGTTCCACCGCTCTTCGCGGCCCAAGCGGCAGCGGCGTACGTCGTCCGGCCCGACCGTCGTCCAAGGGCCCTGGCACCCGCCGGAACCTACGCCGGTCTCTCGCGACCAGGCCGCCCTCGACGCGCTGCTCGACAAGATCAGCGCCAGCGGGATGGACAGCCTGACCGACGGGGAGCGGGAGCAGCTGATGATCCTGCGGGACCGGCTGCGCCGTCGGTGACCGGCGGGCGTGAACGGTTCATCACGCTGGGTTGGTGAAGCCGTCCTCGGCAAGGTGAGTTCCGCTGGCCATGTTCCGGTTCGACCACCCAGCGTGATGAACCGTCCGCCCGGGAGCCCGGCCGACACCGCCCACGGATGCGGAGCAGATGTCGGGGATCGAGGGCGGTCCTGGGTAGGGTGAGCAGCGCTGCACTTCCCCCGCTCGTCGTTCCGCGCGCCTGCAGTCCGAGTCCGCCACACCCGCTCGCCGTACTGCCACCGAGTCGACGTGAGGAGCCACGTTGTACCTGAAGAGCCTGACCCTCAAGGGGTTCAAGTCCTTCGCCTCCTCGACGACCCTGCAGCTCGAGCCCGGCATCACCTGCATCGTGGGTCCCAACGGGTCCGGCAAGTCCAACGTCGTCGACGCCCTGGCCTGGGTGATGGGCGAGCAGGGCGCCAAGAGCCTGCGCGGCGGCAAGATGGAGGACGTCATCTTCGCCGGTACGTCGGGCCGGCCGCCGCTGGGTCGCGCCGAGGTGCTGCTGACCATCGACAACACCGACGGTGCCCTCCCGATCGAGTACTCCGAGGTCACGATCAGCCGCACGATGTTCCGCTCGGGCGGGTCCGAGTACGCGATCAACGGCACGCCGTGCCGCCTGCTCGACGTCCAGGAGCTGCTCAGCGACTCCGGCATCGGCCGCGAGATGCACGTGATCGTCGGACAGGGGCAGCTCGACTCGATCCTGCACGCGACGCCGGAGGAGCGGCGCGGGTTCATCGAGGAGGCGGCGGGCGTCCTCAAGCACCGCAAGCGCAAGGAGAAGGCGCTCCGCAAGCTCGACTCCACCGACGGCAACCTCACCCGCCTGAGCGACCTCCTGAGCGAGATCCGGCGCCAGCTCAAACCGCTCGGACGGCAGGCCGAGGTCGCCCGGAAGGCAGCCGTCGTGCAGGCCGACGTGCGCGACGCCCGCGCCCGGATCATGGCCGACGACCTGACCGCGGCCCGGACCGCGCTCCAGCAGGAACTCGCCGACGAGACGATCCTGGTCGAGCGGCGCGAGGAGGTCGAGGCGGCGATCACGCAGGCTCGCGACGCCGAGACACGCCTCGAGGCCGGCCTCCGCGACGACCTGCCCGCGCTGGCACGGGCACAGGAGACCTGGTTCGGGCTGACCGGGATGCGCGAACGCCTCCGGGGTACGGCGTCCCTCGCGGCCGAGCGCGTGCGCAACGCCGAGGGGTCCGACTCGGAGACCCTCGACGTCGGCCGTGATCCCGACGAGCTCGAGGCCGAGGCCGAGCGCGTTCGCGCCGAGGAGTCCGGGATCGCCGCCGAGGTCGAGACCCACCGTGTCGCGCTCGAGCGGGCGGTGACCGACCGTCGTACGGCGGAGGAGGCCGCCGCCGAGGAGGACCGCCGGGTCGCCGGGTTGCAGCGCGCCGCTGCCGACAGACGCGAGGGACTCGCCCGCCTGGCCGGCCAGGTGAACGCCGTGAAGTCGCGCGCCGCCGCGGCCGACGAGGAGATCGGGCGGCTGGAGTCGGCACGAGCCGCGGCGGTCTCCCGGGCCGAGCGGGCCCAGCACGACTTCACCGCCCTCGAGACCCGGATCGCCGGCCTCGACGCGGGCGAGGAGGGTCTCGACGCCGAGCACGAGGCCGCGGTGGCGGCCCTCGACGACGTCACGGAGCGGCTGATCAAGGCCCGCGAGGAGGCCGCGCAGGCCGACCGCGACCGGTCGGCCCTGGTGGCCCGGAAGGAGGCGCTCGAGCTCGGGCTCAGCCGCAAGGACGGAGCCGGTGCCCTGCTGGCCGCGTCCGGGTCCGTCTCCGGGCTGCTCGGCTCGGTGGCCGCGGTGCTCACGGTCCAGGCCGGGTTCGAGACCGCGATCGCCGCGGCTCTCGGCGGGGCGGCCGACGCCGTGGCGGTGGCCGACGCAGACACCGCGGTCGCCGCACTCGACCACCTGAAGGCGGCCGACCTCGGTCGCGCGGGCCTCCTGCTCGGTGGCGCGCCGACCTCCGACGAGGAGCCGTGGCCCGCCCTGCCCGGCCACGCGTCGTACGCCGTCGACGTGGTGCGCTGCCCCGACACCCTGCGGCCCGCCCTGGCCCGGCTGCTGCGCAAGACCGTCGTCGTCGCCGACCTCGCGGCCGCACGGGCCCTGGTCACCGACCTGCCCGACGTCACCGCGGTCACCCGCGATGGAGACGTCTACGGCACCCACTTCGCGTCCGGCGGCTCGCAGAGCCAGCCCAGCCTGCTCGAGATCCAAGCGGCGTACGACGACGCCTCGGCCGCTCTGGCCGATGCCGTCGCCGCGTCGGAGAGGCTGGGGTTCGACATCTCCCGGCTCGAGTCCGAGCGTCAGGACGCCCAGCGCGGGGTCGACGTCGCCCTGGCCAAGCTGCACGAGTCGGACGCCACGCTCGCGGCCGTGGCGGAGGAGCTCGGCCACCACGGGTCGCAGGCACGCGCTGCCCGGGCCGAGGCCGACCGCATCGCCGAGGCGGTGACAGCCGCCCAGCGGGCCCGGGAGCAGGACCTCGCCGGGCTCGCCGAGCTCGAGAGCCGGCTCGCGGCCGCGCAGGAGGCCACCGACTCCCCGGAGCTGGAGCCCGACAGTGTCGAGCGCGAACGGCTCGCCGAGGCCGCCACGGTCGCGCGGCAGGCCGAGATGGAGGCCCGGCTGTCCCTGCGCACCAGCGAGGAGCGCGCCAGGGCACTCCACGGCCGCGCCGACTCGCTCGTGCGGGCCGCCGAGGCCGAGCGCGAGGCCCGCGCCCGCGCGATCGAACGCCGTGAACGTCTCATCCGCGAGGGTCGCGCCGCCCACGCCGTCGGGATCGCGGTGGGGATCGTGCTGGCCAGGCTCGAGGTGTCCATCCACCGCGCGGCACAGGCGCGCGCCGCGATCGAGGCGGGCCGGGGCGAGCGGGAGCAGGAGCTGCTGGCGACCCGGGCGTCGCTGCGCGACCTCGACCGCGAGCACGACGAGCTGGTCAACTCCGTCCACCGCGACGAGATGGCGCGCACCCAGCAGCGGATGCGGATCGAGCAGCTCGCCGAGCGCGCGCTCGAGGAGCTGGGCCTCGACGAGGACTCGCTCGTCGCCGACTACGGTCCGACCAACCCCGTCCCCTTCCTTGGGGAGGTTCCGGAGGGCGAACCGGTCCCGGACCCGACGCCGTACGACCGGGCGGAGCAGACCACCCGACTCCGAGCCGCCGAGCGCGCGCTGGCACTGCTGGGCAAGGTCAACCCGCTCGCGCTGGAGGAGTTCTCGGCC
>JAICSK010000103.1 GCA_025936915.1 Nocardioides sp. | reverse complement strand
CTTGCGGCGTCGATGTTGCCGTTCTTCTACAACGTCTGGATCTCGCGGCACGCGCCGAAGGTCGAGGTCGACGACCCCTGGGGCTGGGGTCGCTCGCTGGAGTGGGTGACCAGCTGTCCGCCGCCACGGCACAACTTCGACCGGATCCCGCGCATCCGCTCGGAGTCGCCGGCGTTCGACCTGCACCACCCCGAGGCGGAGGCCCGTCGACCTGCTTGAGCAGAGCGCCGCAGCGGCGATGTGGAGACCCACGAATGTGCATCGAGAACCCATCGAGAACCCATCGAGAACGAGGAAGCACATGGAACACGCGGCCCGAGTCACCTCATCGGTGATCTTCGTGCGAGACATCGATCGCTCGGTTCACTTCTATCGGGACGTCTTCGCGTGTGAGGTCACGATCCAGAAGCCAGAGGCTGCGCTCCTGCTCGCTCCAGGGGGCTTCCAGATCTATCTGATCGGGCGCTCGGCCAGGACGCCGCATCCCTTGGGCGGGATCGGCCCGCAGTACCTGATCTGGGCGGTCGACAGCGCAGAGGACCTGCAGGAGCTGGAACGGACGCTTCGGCGTGACGGTCGCGTCAGCCAGACCTTCACCAGTGGCGGCGTCACGTTCGTCGAGGGCCGGGATCCGGACGGCATACGGATCCTGATGGCCCACCCCGGCCCCGACGAGCTCCCGCGATCGGTGATCGGGGCCCCGCTCTACGTCTGAGCGCTCCTGACCCGCGTCGACTGCCGGACCTCGGCAATCGACGGCAGGCGGACCTGGCCGATGCGGTACCTCGCGATCGGGTGAATCTCACCCACACACTGGTGGCACGGGGCGCGACCGACTCGGGGCCGGGCGCCGCTCCTTCATCGGCCCGGCCCTCGACGATCGGAGCTTCCCTTGTTCCTCCACGAAAGTCGGGTGCTCTGCGTGACCCTTCCGCGCTTACGCAGTCGCGGAGGGTGGGGCGCCGGCTTCTCCGAGAAGTGCGGAAGGAGGAGCCGGCGCGCGACGTCCGCGAGTTGGCCTGAGAAGAGGAGGCGCCGTGAGTACTGACGTCGAGCGAGAGCGGGTAGACCCGATCGGTCCTCTCCTCCGGCGCCCGGACGCGGATCCGGCCGAGACACAGGAGTGGTTGGACTCCGTGGACGCGCTCGTGGACCATGCCGGACGCGTCCGTGCCCGCGAGCTCATGCTCAGCGTCTGGGGACGGGCTCGGCAGCGTCACGTGATGTTGCCGGGGTACGACGGTACGGACTACCGCAACACGATCCCGGCCGCTGCCGAGCCACCGTTCCCCGGCAACGAGGACGTCGAGAGCCGGATCGGTGCCTACATCCGCTGGAACGCCGCGATGATGGTGCACCGAGCGCAGCGTCTGGGCCTGGGGGGACACATCTCGACGTACGCCTCGACCGCAACGCTCTACGAGGTGGGGTTCAACCACTTCTTCCAGGGCCACGACGCCCCAGGCGGCGGTGACCAGCTCTACTTTCAGGGCCACGCGTCTCCCGGGGTCTATGCACGTGCCTACCTCGAGGGCCGGCTGACTGAACGTCAGCTGGACGGGTTCCGCCAAGAGGTCTCGCACGCCGGGCAGGGCGGCGGCCTCCCGTCGTACCCCCACCCGCGACTGATGCCCGAGTTCTGGGAGTACACGACCGTCTCGATGGGCCTGGGTCCGATCAACGCGATCTACCAGGCACGGTTCAACCGCTACCTTCACGACCGCGGGATCAAGGACACCAGCCGCCAACACGTGTGGGCGTTCATCGGCGACGGCGAGATGGACGAGCCCGAGGCGCTGGGTGCGCTCGGGGTGGCCGCCCGAGAAGGGCTGGACAACCTCACCTTCGTCGTCAACTGCAACCTGCAACGCCTGGACGGGCCGGTACGCGGCAACGGCAAGATCATCCAAGAGCTCGAGTCCTACTTCAGGGGAGCCGGCTGGAACGTCATCAAGGTCCTGTGGGGACGTGAGTGGGACCGGCTTCTCGAGGCCGACTCCGAGGGCGCACTGGTGGAGCTCATGAACAGCATCCCCGACGGTGACTTCCAAACCTTCAAGGGCGAGTCAGGCGCCTTCGTGCGCGAACACCTCTTCGGGCGTGACCCTCGCACTCGCGGGATGGTCGAGCCCCTGACCGATGCCGAGATCTGGGCGCTGAAGCGCGGCGGTCACGACAGCCGCAAGGTGTACGCCGCCTACCACGCTGCCCTGCAGCACAAGGGGCAACCCACGGTCGTCCTGGCCCAGACCGTCAAGGGATGGATGCTCGGGCCACACTTCGAGAGCCGAAACGCCACGCACCAGATGAAGAAGCTCGGCCCGGAGGACCTCAAGGCGTTCCGCGACCGACTGGACATCCCGCTTCACGACAGCCAACTCGACCCGGACCTTCCCCCCTACGTCACGCTCGCCCCCGACGAGCTGGACTACCTGCACGAGCGCCGCCGTCTACTCGGCGGCTACCTCCCGCGCCGAGTCGTTCGCGCCGCGCCTTTATCGCTGCCGACCTCCACGGCGTACGACGTGATGAGACGCGGCTCACGACAGCAGCCTGTCGCCACCACGATGGCGTTCGTCCGCCTGCTCAAGAGCCTCATGGCGGATGCCGAGATGGGTCACCGTTTCGTCCCCATCATTCCGGACGAGGCTCGGACCTTCGGACTGGACGCCCTGTTCCCGACCAAGAAGATCTACTCGCCCCACGGGCAGCACTACCTGTCGGTGGACCGAGAGCTGATGCTCAGCTACCAGGAGGACACCGCGGGTGTGTTACTGCACGAAGGGATCACGGAAGCCGGCTGCACCGCGTCCTGGACTGCCGCCGGAACGGCGTACGCGACACATGGCGAGCCGATGATCCCGGTCTACATCTTCTACTCCATGTTCGGCTTCCAACGCACGGGTGATCAGCTCTGGGCGGCCGCCGACCAGATGGCACGAGGGTTCCTGCTGGGTGCCACGGCCGGCCGGACGACGCTGAACGGCGAGGGGTTGCAGCACGAGGATGGCCACTCCTTGCTCCTGGCATCGTCGAACCCTGCCTGCATCGCCTACGACGCCGCCTACGGCTTCGAGCTCGGGCACATCGTCCGAGACGGGCTGCGCCGCATGTACGGCGAGCCCGCACCGGGCGAGGATCCCGACGTCTTCTACTACCTCACCGTCTACAACGAACCCATCGCCCAACCCGCCGAGCCCGACGACGTCGACGTCGAGGGGATCCTGGCCGGGATGCACCTCTACTCGCCTGCGGCGGACGGTACCGGGCCAAGGGTCCAGATCCTCGCCTCCGGAGTCGCCGTTCCATGGGCCTTGGAGGCACAGCACATGCTTCGCGACGATTGGAGAGTCCGGGCCGACGTCTGGTCCGTCACCTCATGGACAGAGCTCCGCCGAGAGGCGCTCGCCACGGACCACTGGAACTACCTGCACCCGCAGAAGCCCCCACGAACCCCGTACGTCACGGGTCGGCTCGAGGGGCAGGAAGGGCCGGTGGTCGCGGTCTCGGACTGGATGAGAGCCGTCCCCGATCAGATCGCGCCGTTCGTGGGGAGCGACTGGTCGTCGCTCGGCACCGACGGATTCGGCATGTCCGACACGCGGGCGGCATTGCGACGACACTTCCATGTCGACGCAGCGTCCATCGTGCTGCGGGCGCTCGAGCGACTGGCCCGTCTCCAGCAGGTCGACTCCGCCCTGCCGGGCGCGGCAATCCGGCGATACGGCCTCGTGGAAGGCGCGCCTCATGGCTCGACGTGGAGCCGGCCCGACGAGACGAACGTCGGGCAGGGCGCGACCGCAGGCCCAGGAGCCGGGAGGTCGTACGGGACGGATGCGCCGCTGGACACTCCATACCGCACTCACAGTCGACCGGTGCCACCAGACCTGTGACGACGTCGCCCCCCGGATTCCATCAACGGCTGTGAGGAGAGGATCGTTCATGAACGACGACGTGGTCGACGTGCGCACGCTGCGCAAACCCGACAAACACCCCGCGATCTTCGCCGCCTTCGACGAGCTCGAGTGCGGCGAGAGGTTCGTCCTGGTCAACAACCACGACCCCCTTCATCTCCACGATGAGTTCGAAAGCGAATACGCGGGCAGCTACGGCTGGGACTACCTCGAGCGCGGTCCCCGGGTCTGGCGCATCGGGATTCGCAAGCTCACGAGCACTCCGCTGCCGCGCCTTCTGTGCAACAGCACGCTCGTCGCGGGCGCCGACTCCGACGCGACCGGCGCGGCCTGGAAGCTCGCCACACGCGGACGTGACCTCGACTCCAACATCATCCGGCTGCCTCCCGCCGGCACCATCGGCCGACACGCCGGGCCCGACGTCGACGTCCTCGTCCACGTGCTCGCCGGCGAGGGTGAGCTGGTCACGGAGAACGGCGCTCTCGCGCTCACGCCTGGCGCCTTGGTCTGGCTCCCTCGGCGCTCTTCTCGTCAGTTCACCGCCGGGTCCGGCGGCCTCACCTATCTCACCGTTCATCAACGACGCCAGGCACTCACTCTCACCACTCGGTCTTCATGACGGTGGCCCTCGCCCGCAGACGCGCTGGTGCCACGGCGCGCGTGGTACGACGGTGACGACTGCGGTGCCGCTCACCAGCGCCGTGACCTTCGTCGCGGCTCGGCATGCTCCGGGCGACGTCGTGCTCGGAAGCGTCCTGAAATTCCGCGCGCCGGCTGTCGTGCGGAACGTCCGACATGGACTCGAGCCATCACGCAACTTACGTCGAAGGGAACACGATGCAGAAGGAATCACTCGCCGCGCTCGCGCGGCATCACCTGGAGCAAGCCCTGGCAGCACCGAGCGGGCGTAGCGCTCATACCGTCTACGGAGGTCACGAGCACGTGCTGCGCCAGACGCTGATCGCCCTGCGGGCGGGTACCAGCCTGGACGAGCATGAGAATCCTGGCGAGGCGACGGTCCAGGTGCTGCAAGGCAGAGTGGCTCTCGCCGTGGGCGAGGACCGATGGAACGGCTCCCCTGCTGATCTCATCTTCATCCCCGACACCCGACATGCCTTGGACGCTGTCGAGGACTCCGTCGTGCTGCTGACGGTGGCCAAGCGGCGGTGATGACGCCCGTCGTCGGGCGGTTGCTGTCCGAGGGTGCCTGCGAGTCGGCGCCGGCACCGCCTCCGTGAGGTGGGTTCGGATCGCCGCTCAGGGGGACCCAGGCCCTGATCCCGGGCCTTGATGATCGCGGAGGGTCGATCTGAGACAGCGAGTGTGGCGAAGATGTTGGTGACGTGGTTGCTCACGGTCTTGCGGGCCATGCCGATGCGCTGCGCGATCGCGGTGTTGCCGATTCCTCGTGCGATCAGCTCGAGCGCGTCGTGCTCGCGACCGAGTGGAGTGCGCGCACCACGTCCTCGGGGTCGGCGTTCTTGAGCACGTAGCCGCGTACGACGCGCGCATCGCGGCGAGCACCGACCGGTGGTCGTCGTTACATCGTGAGCATGAGGACGCATACGTCGGGTGCGGTGCGTCGCGACGTGCGGACGACGTCGATGCCGGAGCCGTCCGGGACCGAGCGGGTCGTTCCTCCTCCCCGGGCGGTGACCAGCTGGAAGCGGGCGGTCTGGAGGTGACGGCCAGTGAGTGTGCGACGGGGCTGCGTGGTTGAGGCTGTGGAGGAGGCGGCCCCGCCTTTCTCCAGGTACCCCTAGGGGGTATGATTCCCATCATGAAGGACTCGGCACACGCCCACGTGCACTCACCGGCGCCATCCGGGACGGCGGTCGATCCGGTGTGCGGGATGCAGGTCGACCCGGAGGGCGCGGGGCCCCGGCTCGAGCACGATGGCCACTCCTTCCGGTTCTGCTCCGAGCACTGCAGGCACCGGTTCCGATCCGACCCGACGGCCTTCACCCAACACGCGCACGGGCCGGACGTCGACGCCGCTCCGATCCAGGGTGAGAACGCGGTGGAGTACACGTGCCCGATGCACCCTGAGATCCGGCAGCTGGGCCCGGGCTCGTGCCCCGTCTGTGGGATGGCGCTCGAGCCGGTGACCGTCACCACGGAGTCCGGGCCCAACGTGGAGCTCCTGGACATGACGCGTCGGTTCTGGGTGGCTGTCGCGTTGTCGATCCCGGTCCTCGTGCTCGGCATGGGATCCGAGCTGGTGCCCGCCGTCGAGGACGCCGTCTCCGCCAAGCTCTCGGTCTGGCTGCAGCTGGCGCTGGCCACACCAGTCGTGCTCTGGGCCGGCCGGCCCTTCTTCACCCGGGCATGGACATCCGTCCGCACCTGGAAGCTGAACATGTTCACGCTGATCGCGATCGGAACGGGTGTTGCCTGGCTCTACAGCGTGGTCGCCACCGTCGCCCCCGGACTCTTCCCCGAGTCGTTCCGCACCATGGACGGAACCGTCGCGGTCTACTTCGAGGCCGCCTCCGCCATCACCACGCTGGTGCTCCTCGGTCAGGTCCTCGAGCTTCGGGCCCGCGAGCAGACCTCGGGGGCGATCCGGGCCTTGCTCGATCTGACCCCGAAGATGGCACATCGACTCGGCAGCGACGGCGTGGAGCAGGACGTGACGCTCGACCAGGTGCACCTGGGCGACCTGCTGCGCGTCCGCCCGGGCGAGAAGGTGCCGGTGGACGGCGTGGTCGAGCAGGGGCGCTCCTCTCTCGACGAGTCCCTGATCACCGGGGAGTCCCTGCCGGTCGACAAGGCGGCGGGCGAGCAGGTCATCGGCGGCACCCTGAACCAGAGCGGGACGCTGCTCATCCGCGCAGACGCGGTCGGGCGCGACACCATGCTCGCCCGGATCGTCCAGATGGTCGCCGACGCACAGCGATCGCGGGCCCCCATCCAGCGGATGGCCGACCGGGTCTCCGCGTGGTTCGTGCCCGCCGTCATCGGCGTCGCGGCCCTGGCCTTCCTGGTCTGGGCAGCGGTGGGACCGGAGCCACGCCTGGCGCACGCGCTGGTCGTGGCGGTCTCGGTGCTGATCATCGCCTGCCCGTGTGCGTTGGGGCTCGCCACGCCCATGTCGATCATGGTCGGCGTCGGACGCGGGGCCCGCACCGGCGTCCTGATCAAGAACGCCGAAGCGCTGGAACGCATGGAGAAGGTCGACACGCTCGTGGTGGACAAGACCGGCACGCTCACCGAAGGCAGGCCCTCGGTGGCGAAGGTGGTCCCGTTCGGCTCCTGGGACGAGCACGAGGTCGTGCGGATGGCAGCCGCCGTCGAGCAGGCGTCCGAGCACCCACTGGCTCGGGCCATCGTCGAAGCAGCGCACGCAAAGACCGGCGACGCACGTGGCCGAGCACTGCCCACCGTGGACGACTTCGACGCCCCGGCCGGCAAGGGAGCCGCGGGCACCGTTGACGGCCGCCGCGTCGTGGTCGGCAGCCCGAGCTTCCTGCTCAGCAGTGGAATCGACACCTCCGAGGTGGCAGGCAAGGCCCACGCGCTACGGACCGAGGGCGCGACGGCGGTCTTCGTCGGGGTGGACCAGCACGCGGTCGGACTCATCGCCATCGCCGACCAGGTCAAGGAGAGCACCGCCGAGGCGCTCGCCGGGTTGCGCTCGGCCGGCATCGACGTGGTCATGCTGACCGGTGACAACCAGGTCACCGCAGATGCGGTCGCCCGCCGGCTCGGCATCGACCGCGTGGAGGCCGAGGTACTCCCCGACCGCAAGGGCGAGGTCGTGTCCAGGCTGCGCGACCAGGGACGAGTGGTCGCCATGGCCGGCGACGGCGTCAACGACGCCCCCGCGCTGGCGGCGGCCGATGTCGGCATCGCGATGAGCTCCGGAACGGACGTGGCGATGGAAAGCGCCGGGATCACACTGCTGCACGGCGACCTGACCGGTATCAACCGAGCTCGGCGGCTGTCGAACGCCACGATGTCGAACATCCGGCAGAACCTCGGGTTCGCCTTCGCCTACAACGTCGCGGGCATCCCGATCGCCGCCGGCGTGCTCTATCCCGCCTTCGGACTGCTGCTGTCGCCGATCCTGGCGGCTGCCGCGATGGCCCTTTCGTCGGTGAGTGTCATCAGCAACGCACTCCGCCTGCGCACCAGCAAGATCTGACCGAGCCAGCAGAGAGGCCGACTCATGGACTCCGACACGACCACCGCGCAGCACGGCTACATCCACCGCAAGGACGACTACCTCAATCGTCTCCGTCGTATCGAGGGCCAGGCCCGAGGGCTCCAGCGCATGGTTGAGGAGGAGAAGTACTGCATCGACATCCTCACCCAGGTCTCGGCGATGACCAGAGCCCTGCAATCGGTGGCTGTCGGGCTCCTCGACGAACATCTGGCTCACTGCGTCGTCGACGCGGCCAAGGCCGGTGGACCCGAAGCCGACGTGAAGCTCAAAGAGGCATCGGACGCCATCGCTCGGCTCCTGCGATCCTGAACGTGCCTCAGCGGATACGCCGAGACCAGTGACGCTCCCGGGAACGGACTTCCCTAAGATCCCGAACATGTCCTCCACCGCGATCGTCCCCACGCTGGTCCGGCCGAACAACCGGGTCGCCGCCCTCGTCGCCGACGCCGTCCTCGTCGCCCTCGGCGTCGGGCTCCTCGCGCTCTCGGCCCAGATCTCGATCCCGTTGCCGAACACCCCCGTCCCCATCACCGGCCAGACCTTCGGCGCCCTGCTCGTCGGCGGCGCGTACGGCGCATCGCGCGGCTTCGTCACGTTCGCGGCGTATCTGGTCGTCGGTGGCCTGGGTTATGGCGTCTTCGCCGACCATGCCTCGGGCTGGTCGGTCCTCAAGCTCTCCTCGGCCACCGGTGGCTACCTCGTCGGCATGCTGGTGGCGGCCGCGTTCGTCGGCTGGATGGCCGATCGCGGCTGGGACCGGAATCCCTGGCGCTCGGTGCCCACGATGGTGCTCGGCAACATCGTGATCTACGCCTTCGGCTTCCTTTGGCTCAAGCATGCGACCGGCCTGTCGACCCACGGCGCGTGGGTCGCCGGCGTCCGGCCGTTCCTGCCGGGTGACGCCATCAAGATCGTGCTGGCCGCCGGGCTGTTGCCGGCCGGGTGGTGGGTGCGCGACAAGATCCGCCACTAGGCGGGATGCGCGCTCTCCTCGGCCCGGTCGGCGGGGGCGCCCAGCGCCAGCCCGGACCAGACGGCACCGAGCACGAGGAAGCCGCCGCGATCACCGGCACCGATGCCGACGAGGATCCCGAGCAGCGGCAGAGGTGCCATCCAGCGAGCCCCCGGACGTCGCAGCCCGTCGACCCCGACGGTCAGGAAGCCGATCAGCGTGAGCAGCAGCCCCAGCATGAACACGGGGCCGAGCGTGTTGCCGCCGTGCACCTGGCTCGCGGCCGACTCGATCGTCATCATCACCAATCCGGCCTGTGTCACGCAGACCCCCACGATCCCGATCCGGCCGAGACCGAGCAGATTCCGCAGGCCTCCGGCGGCGACGGCCATCGCGAGAAACGTGACCAGTCCCAAGGCGTTCACGATTGCGCCACGGGGCCCCCAGTGCTCGTCGGGGACCGCCGGTCCGGCGATGGTGACCGCGCCGAGGGCGATCGCGGCGGCGCCGGTCGCAAGGGCGGCCGGCCGGGTGAGCGAGCGGGTGAGGGACATGGTCATGACGACTCCTGAGTCAGGTCGGAGGAACGCGGTGTCGCGACGGTAGGTCTGGGCGGAGCTCCGGCACGTCGGCCTGCGGCTCGAACTGCACGTGGTACCGCGGGCTGACGGCGCGGTCGCGGATCATGCCCCGGTCTGACTCCCGCGGCGTCGTTCGCGACCTACCCTGATCGCGTGCGCGCGACCACCGACCTCCTCGTGCGCCGTCGGGACCCTTTGCTGGCCGGCGCGTTGCTGGTGTTCGGACTGGCCGAGCTCCTGCTGCACGAGCACTACCAGGGCCGACCTGCGTGGCCCGGACCGACGGCGGCGTCGATCGTCGAGGCCTGCCTGCTGACGACGCCGCTGTGCTGGCGACGCTCGCACGCCACCCGGTCGAGCCTCGCTGTGCTGGCCACGGTGGCCGTCTGGTCACCGGTGTTCGGGGCCGTCGAGGCCACGGCCGGTTTCCTCGCACTGCTGGTCTCGGTGTTCAGCGGCACGGCATACGCCCGGCGCCCTGCACTGGTCCTTGGCGTCGCGGCACTGGCGCTCGCCCTGCACAACGCCGCGGATCCGAGCGTCCGCACGGTGGTCGACTGGTTCTGGTCCGCCGGGTTCCTGGCGGTGGCGGTGCTTCTCGGCGGGGCTGTCCGTACCCGCCAGCTCCGCATCGTCTCGCTGGAACGCGACGCCGGCACGCTGGCTCGTGAGTACGACGAGCGGGTCGCCGCGGCGACGACCGCAGAGCGGGCCGCGATCTCGCGCGAGCTCCACGACATCGTCGCCCACGCGGTGTCGGTGATCGTGGTGCAGGCCCAGGCCGGCAGCCGGTCGCTCGACGACGACCCCGAGACGACCCGCTCGCTGCTGTCGACCATCGAGACGACGGGAAGGTCGGCCCTCGAGGACCTGCGCCGGATGCTGCGCGTCCTCAGTGACGACGGCCCGGCCGTCGACCCGGCGCCGGGTCTGGCCACGGTGGCCGCGCTGGTCGACGGCTTCCGCGACGCCGGTGTCGCCGTCGACCTGGAGCTGCCCGACGGGCTGCCGCGACTGTCCGGGGCAGCCGACCTCGCGGCGTACCGACTCGTGCAGGAAGCGCTCACCAACGCCGTCCGGCACGCCCCGGGTGCAGCGACCCGGGTGAAGGTGCGGGTCGAGGGCGCGACGGTGGAGGTCGTCGTCGAGGACGCAGGACGCGGCGGTCCGGCGTCCACGACAGGTGCGGGCCGTGGCCTGATCGGGATGCGCGAACGCGTCGGCCTCGCGGGAGGCGCGCTTGTCGAGGCCGGACCGACGGGGCACGGCTTCCGGGTGTGGGCGCGGCTGCCGGTCGAGACCACGTCGCTCGAACCGCTGGGCACCACGAGGGAAACCGCCAGATGATCCGCGTCCTGATCGCCGACGACCAGGATCTGGTCCGGATGGGCTTCCGGCTGATCCTCGAACGCGAGCCGGATCTGTCGATCGTCGGCGAGGCGGGGGACGGAGCGGTCGCGGTGGCGGAGAGCACGCGGCTGCGACCCGACGTCGTCCTGATGGACCTGCGGATGCCCGTGCTCGACGGCATCGCCGCGACCCGGCGTCTCGCCACGGTGCCCGACGGGCCCAAGGTGCTGATCCTGACGACGTTCGACCTCGACGAGCTGGTGTACGCCGGGCTCGAAGCCGGTGCGAGCGGCTTCCTGCTCAAGGACGTCAAGGCGGAGGTCCTGGCCGAGGCCATCCGCACGGTGCACGCAGGCGAGGCGTTGCTCGCCCCGACGGTCACCCGGCGGTTGATCACCACGTTCCTCGCCACGCATCGCCGCCCCGAGCTCGACCGGCCGGGGTTGTCGTCCCTGACCCCGCGCGAGCTCGAGGTTCTCCGGCTGATCGCGGCCGGACGCTCCAACACCGAGATCGCCGACCACCTGGTGCTCAGCCAGGCCACCGTGAAGACGCATGTGGGCCGGATCTTCGCCAAGATCCAGGCGCGTGATCGTGCCCAGGCCGTCGTGTACGCCTACGAGGCCGGCGTCGTCACCCCCGCTGGAGGTTGATCGCCTGCGTGTCCGATTCCCGCCAGAGACTGTCGGTGGGCTCGGTCATGATGGGTGCATGAGCCCGACCACCTCGCCGATGCACCTGGACCTCGAGTCCTGCTACCGCGCGGTGAAGAGCCGCGACCGAAGGTTCGACGGCGTGTTCTACACCGCGGTCCGCACCACCGGCATCTACTGCCGCCCGTCGTGCCCGGCCCGGACGCCGGCGTTCCACAACGTGACGTTCCACCCGACGGCCGCCGCTGCCCAAGCTGCGGGATACCGCGCGTGCAAGCGCTGCCTGCCCGACGCCACCCCGGGCAGCCCCGACTGGGACGTCGCCGCCGACGCGGCCGGTCGCGCCATGCGGTTGATCGCCGACGGCATCGTCGACCGCGAGGGTGTCGACGGACTCGCCCGGCGGATCGGCTACACGACCCGTCACCTGTCGCGGATCCTGACCCGGGAGCTCGGTGCGGGGCCGTTGGCCCTGGCCCGCGCCAAGCGCGCCCAGACCGCGCGGACCCTCCTCGAGACCAGCGACCTCGGTGCCGCTGACGTCGCGTTCGCGGCAGGTTTCAGCAGCGTGCGCCAGTTCAACGACACCATCCGCGAGGTGTACGACGCGACGCCCACCCGACTGCGCGGCGGGCGCGGCAAGGGCGCCCGTGGTGGCACGCTCCAGCTGCGACTCGCGGTCCGCACGCCGTTCGCCGGGCAGGCGCTGCTGCAGTTCCTGGCCGTCCGCGCGGTCGCAGGGGTCGAGCTGGCGACGGAGTCGACGTACGCCCGCACGCTCCGGCTGCCCCACGGCACCGGCATCGTGGAGCTCGCGCTCGACGAACACCCTGAGACCGGGCCGACGGCGTTCGTGCCGGCGACGTTCCACCTGACCGACCTGCGTGACCTCGCGGCGGCGGTCGAGCGCGTGCGTCGCCTGGTCGACGCCGACTGCGATCCGGTCGCCATCGGCGACGCGTTCGCCGGCGATGCCGTGCTCGGCCCCCTGGTCCGCGAGACCCCCGGGCTGCGTGTGCCGGGACATGTCGACGGCGACGAGCTGGCCGTGCGCGCGGTGCTCGGCCAGCAGGTGACCGTCGCGGCCGCCCGCACCGCGGCGGGCCGGCTGACCGAACAGTACGGCGAACGACTCCCGGCGCCTGCCGCGGGACTCACCCATGTCTTCCCGACGGCCGCCCGCCTCGCGGAGCTGTCGCCCGACGACCTCCCGATGCCTCGCTCGCGCGGCGCCGCTCTCGTGGCCGTCTGCCGGACCCTGGCCGATGGCGGGCTGTCCCTCGACCGCGGGGCTGACCGCGACGACGTACGCCGACGGCTGCTCGACATCCCCGGCATCGGACCGTGGACCGCCGACTACATCGCCCTGCGCGCCCTCGGCCACCCCGACGTCTTCCTGCCCACCGACATCGGCATCCGCGACTCACTCCGCGCGCAGGGCCACGACCCGGCTCACGCCGCAGACCTGGCCGAGAGCTGGCGGCCCTGGCGTTCCTACGCACAGCTCCATCTCTGGCAGACACTGTCTTCTACGAAAGGACCCTGACATGTG
>JAICSK010000229.1 GCA_025936915.1 Nocardioides sp. | reverse complement strand
GTCCGCGTCGGCGGCTGGCCCGAGGAGGTGGCGGCATGAGACTCACCCCACGACGTTCTTCGTCTCCCCCGCTTCGCTCCTCCGGCGAACAACGCCGCGGGGACCCCGGCGAGACCTTCCCGGAGCACTTCACCTGGGGCGTGGCCACCTCGGCGTACCAGATCGAGGGTGCGGTCGCAGAGGGCGGCCGCGAACCCAGCATCTGGGACACGTTCAGCCACACCCCGGGTGCCGTCGACAACGGCGACACCGGCGACGAGGCGTGCGACCACTACCACCGGTGGCGCGAGGACCTCGACCTGATGGTCGAGCTCGGCGTCGCGTCGTACCGGTTCTCGGTGGCGTGGCCGCGGGTGATGCCGGACGGCCGGTCGGTCAACCAGGAGGGCCTCGACTTCTACCGCCGCCTGGTCGACGGCCTGCTCGAGCGTGGGATCAAGCCGCTGATGACGCTCTACCACTGGGACCTCCCGCAGAGTCTCGACCTCGGCGATGCGGGCGGCTGGCTGTCGCGCGACGTACCCGACCGGTTCGTCGACTACGCCTTGGTGCTGGGCAAGGAGCTCGGCGATCGGGTCAGGTCGGTCACGACACTGAACGAGCCGTGGTGCTCGGCGTACCTCGGCTACGCCAGCGGCGAGCACGCGCCGGGCCGCACCGAGGACGCGCTCGCCTACCGCGCGGCCCACCACCTCAACCTCGCCCACGGCCGCGCCGTGACGGCGCTTCGGGACGTGCTGCCGGTCGGGTCCGACGTGTCGGTGGCGCTCAACCTCCATCAGGTGCAACCGGCCTCCGACCGGCCCGAGGACCTCGCCGCGGCCGAGCACGTCGACCTGATCGCCAACCGGATGTTCCTCGACCCGATGTTCGGCGGCGGCTACTCCGACGACCTGCGTACGACGACCGCCGGCCTCACCGACTGGTCGTTCCTCCGACCGGGGGACGAGGACGAGATCGGCGTCGCGCTCGACTCGGTGGGCGTCAACTTCTACAACCCCAGCCGCGTCGGTGCCGACCCGAGCACCACCGGTCGCGCCTTCCCGGGCACCCATCGCGCGTACTTCGCCGACATCCCCGGGCCGCGCACCGTGATGGGCTGGCCGATCGTGCCCTCCGGCCTCACCGAGCTGCTGCTCCGCGTGCAGCGGGACGTCGGCCTGCCGATCCACGTGACCGAGAACGGCCTCGGCGCCCACGACGTCCTCGAGGACGGAGCGGTCCATGACCGCGACCGCATCGACTACCTGCGCGACCACCTGGGCGCGATCCTGGCCGCGCAGCGCCAAGGTGTCGACGTCCGCGGTTACTACGTCTGGACGCTGCTGGACAACTTCGAGTGGGCGTGGGGGTATGAGAAGCGCTTCGGTCTCGTGCACGTCGACTTCGCCGACCAGCGCCGGACGCTGAAGGACTCCGCACGGTGGTACGCCGAGGTGATCGCCCGCAACGGCCTGTCGACGCCGGGCGGTGGCTGAGCCACGTTCTGGGGCGGCAGGACAGGTGGCCGGTCCACCGCCACCCACCATCCGATCGACCGGCGGCCGCGTTCTACGCTCGCTGCACCATGACCGTCAGCCGTTACGCCCTGCTGGTCTCGCCCTCGGCCAACCGGGTCTACGCGCGCTCCGCGGCCGACCTCACGGTCGCCGAGCTCGGCGCCCTCGGCGAGACGACGCTGGCCGGACAACTCGGCGAGATCAGGCCCGAGCAGGTCGCGGGTGTCGACTACGTGACCTTCGACGGAGACCTCGGCGCCGACGGGGTCGCCCGTGTCGCCAACGTCTCGACGGCGTTCGCCCTGTTCGAGCGGACCGGCGACGCGTTCCGGCCGGTTCACCTGCCACGGCTCGACTGCCTCGATGACGACCTGCTGTCGATCCTGAAGTACCAGGGCAAGACCAACGAGACCTTCACCAAGCTCCTGCTGAACGCGACCGTGCTGGCTTCGGGCAGCGCTCATCGGATGCTCACCGACCGCCTGCGGGTGCTCGACCCGCTCTGCGGCCGCGGCACGACCCTCAACCAGGTGCTGATGTACGGCTGGCATGCCGCGGGCGTCGACCTCGACCGGGCCGACTTCGAGGCGTACGCCGCGTTCCTGTCGCGGTGGCTGAAGGACAAGCGCCTCAAGCACACCGAGGCCACGGCCAAGCTCCGCCGTGACGGCCGCGTCCTCGGACGGAGGCTCGACGTCGAGCTCGCGACCTCCAAGCAGGCCTGGACCGACCGCGACACGATCACGGTGACGACGGCACTCGCCGACACCCGGGAAGCAGCCGAGGTGTTCAAGGCCGCGACCTTCGACGCGGTCGTCACCGACGCGCCGTACGGCGTGCAGCACGGCAGCCGCGCGGGCGGCGGGCTGCAGCGGCGACCGCTTCAGCTGCTCGCCGAAGCGCTGCCCGGCTGGGTGCGTCTGCTGCGCCCCGGTGGGGCCGTCGGCATCGCCGTCAACGTGAACACCTGTCCGCGGGCCGACGTGCTCGCCCTGCTCGCCGAGGCGGGTCTCGAGCCGCGCGACACCCCGGCGTACCGCGGCTTCCAGCACCGCGTCGACCAGGCGATCCGGCGTGACCTCGTGGTCGGCGTGCGACCGGTTTAGTCTGGCGCCATGTCGGATGGCAGGGATGAGGGCAGCGCTGAGAATGGGGACCTGCCCGACCCCTCGCAGCTGCGGATCTCGGACGCCGACCGGCACCAGGTGGCCGAGGTGCTGCGCGAGGCCGCCGGCGAGGGCCGGATCGACTTCGAGGAGCTCGACGAGCGGCTCGAGGCGACCTACGCCGCGCGCACGTACGCCGACCTGGTGCCGATCACCCTCGACCTCCCGGTGCGGGCGGCCACCGACCTCCCTTCGCAGCCGGCCTCGTCGACGACGCCGTCACCGGTCGTGGCCGGCGGCCCGTCCGCGGAGAGGCATCTGGCGATCATGAGCGGCCTCGAGCGCAAGGGCGTCTGGACCGTACCGGCGCACCTGACGGTCAACTGCTTCATGGGCGGCGCCGACCTCGACCTCCGCCGAGCCCGGTTCGCCGCACGCGAGGTCGTGATCACCGTCAATGCGGTGATGGGCGGCGCCGACATCAAGGTCAACCCGCAGACGCAGGTGATCATGGAGGGCACCGGGATCATGGGCGGCTACACCGGCCCCTCCGACCAGACGGCCCCGGAGCTCGGCGCCGACAGTCCGGTCGTCCGTGTCCGGGGCTTCGCCCTGATGGGCGGGGTCAGCGTGTCACGCCGCCCCGCCCCCGGTCAGGGCCGTCAGCTCAAGCCTCGGTAGTCCCCTCCTGCTCGGCGGGCGTGGCCACCGCGTCCTGCTGCTGGGCCACGGCCGCCGTCGAGGTGTCGGACGGGATGGTCCCAGCGGCCGAGGAGTCGACGGTGAGGTTCTCGCCCGTCGTCGGGTCGAACAGATGGATCTTGGAGACGTCGACCCAGATCGTGGCCTCGTCGCCCTCCCTGATCCGGCTCGAGCCGTCCAGAGAGATCACCAGCTGGGTGTGCAGGGCCTCGCCGTCGAGGTCACGCTCGAGCTGCAGCAGCTGCTGCTGCACCTCCTCCGGTGCCTCGTACGGGCTGTAGGCGTAGGCCTCGTTGCCCAGCCACTCGACCACGTCCACCTTGGTCTTGAACGTCGAACCCGTGTGCTTCGAGGGGTCCATCACCGCGGCGTCCTCGAAGTGCTCGGGCCGGATTCCGGCGATCAGCAGCCCCTTGCCCTGGGCGTTCTTCGCGCTGCCCTCGGGGACCGTGACCGTGCCGAACGGCAGCTTCACCTCGTTGCCCTCGACCGTCGCCGGCAGGAAGTTCATCGGCGGGCTGCCGATGAAGCCCGCGACGAACAGGTTGACCGGGTTGGTGTACAGCTCACGCGGGGTCGCCAGCTGCTGCAGGACCCCTCGCTTGAGCACCGCCACCCGGTCACCGAGCGTCATCGCCTCGGTCTGGTCGTGGGTGACGTAGACCGTGGTGATGCCGAGCCGACGCTGCAGCCGCGCGATCTCGGTGCGCATCTGGCCACGCAGCTTGGCGTCGAGGTTGGACAGCGGCTCGTCGAACAAGAACGCCTCGGCGTCCCGGACGATCGCGCGGCCCATCGCGACGCGCTGGCGCTGGCCACCGGACAGGTTGCCCGGCTTGCGCTCGAGGTGCTCGTCGAGCTCGAGGGTCTTCGACGCTTCGCGGACCTTCTTGTCGACCTCCTCGTTGCTGGCACCCGCCAGGCGCAACGGGAACGCGATGTTCTCATAGACGGTCAGGTGGGGGTAGAGCGCGTAGTTCTGGAACACCATCGCG
>JAICSK010000036.1 GCA_025936915.1 Nocardioides sp. | reverse complement strand
CGTCCGGCGCGCGGCGCGTTGTCGCGAAGTCCCGTGGCGCGAGGCCCTCTCGGTCCACAATGTCGCCATGGAAGCCACGGAGCTCACGGGACCTCCGGGGCCTTGGGAATCCGCCGACCTCCCCGAACCCACCGGGTCCGAGGAGCATCGGAGCGATCCCATGGACACCGAGTGGCCCTGGGACACCTTGCACGCCGAGCAGGAGGCGCGTGACGGGTCCTTCACCGATGCGATGCGCCGCGAGTACCGGTGGGACGAGGAGGCGTTCACCCGCCTCGAGGCCGCGATGCGCGCCGCCTGCTACGCACTCGACGGGCGGAAGACGATCGACCGCTGGGTCGGCGAGGGCTTCTGGTGCTGGACCGCCGTGGTGCCCGAGCTCACCGAGCACCCGCGCTTCTCCCCACCCGACCCGCACTACCTGCGGCAGTGCCTGGCCAGGCTCCGCGACCTGGGGTCGTGGTTCTTCAACGGCACCTCGCCGTACGGTCCCGACCACGTGTGGGAGCCGGTCCAGCCGGCACGCGCTTGAGGCTGCACCGTCACCGGCCGTGAGGCCCCGCCGCTTCGACAGAAGTGACTAGCATCGACGGTCACGGGTGCACGGGCGCCCGGGGTGCGAGGGACCGATGACGACGGTGGCGCCGGCACATGGCCTCGTGACGGGGCGCGGCCCCCGTTCGCTCGCCGTCGTTGCGCTCGCCATGGTCGCGGCCTTCACGGTGACGACGCTTCCGGGCGTCAGGGGTGACACGGCGTTCCACGAGCTGTACGACGGCTGGCTGCAGGGCAGCGCGTACGTCGTGCTCGCACTCGTCGCACTGGTCCGCCCGCTCACGCAAGGCGCCAACCGCGCGCTGTGGTGGTTCGTGGCCGGTGGTGCGGTGTTCCGGGGTCTCGGCTTCGCCCTGTTCCTCGGCTACGTGCGGATGCTCGACCACCCCTCCACGCCGTCGATCGCCGACGCCGCGTGGATCCTCGCCGACCTGGCGATGCTGGGCGCGATGTGGGTGCTGGTCCGCACCCGGGTGCGAGGGCGGTCGGTCGACCTCGCCCTCGATGCGGTCGTCGTGGTGCTCACCGTCGCCGGCGTCGCCGTCGAGCTGCTCTACCGCACGTTCCTGCGCATCGCCGAGCAGCCCGACCCCGACGAGATGGTCGTGACCAACCTGCTCTACCCCGTGCTCGACATCGCCTCCCTGGTCGTGGTGACCGGAGTGCTGGTGCGCCTCGGCCTGCGGTCCCGCTCGACGCTGCTGTTGACGCTCGGCCTCGCCGCCGACGCGATCGTGGACGCGACGTTCGCCTACCAGGCGAGCGCGGGCACCTACCATCCCGGGACGGTGCTGGCGGGGTTGTCGCTGGTGGGTGCCGCCGCGATGTCCTTCGCGGGCTGGGTCCCGGAGGGCGAGCAACGTGAGCAGGAGGGTTATCAGTTCTCCCGGGTGCTGGTCGCGGCGGCCCTGGGCGTGGTCGCCATCGCGGCCCTGGTCTACGCCGATCTCCGCGACGTGCCCGTCGGCGGCGTCGTCCTTCCGTCGGCGGCCCTGCTCGTCGGCATCGGCCGGGCGACCTGGACCGTCGCGCGCAACCGGGGCACCGCCGAGTCCGTGATCAGCGCCAAGAACGCCGAGCTCGTTCGGTTCCAGTCGCTGGTCGAGACCTCCGACGACTTCATCGCCATGGCCCGTCCGGACGGGACCGTGCTCTACGTCAACCCGGCCGGACGGAGGATGGTCGGCATCGGGGGTCGCGACGTGAGCCGGATGAGCATCGCCGACTTCCTCACCGAGGACGGTCTGGCAGCGTCCGTCGCCGTCGAGCAGCCGGCGGTCGTGCAGCATGGTCGCTGGTCGGGCCAGTCGACCCTGCGCGACCACCGGGGCGGTCCGCCCATCCCGGTGGCGATCTCGAGCTTCCTGATGCGGGACCCGACGACCGGTGAGCCGTTCGCGCTGGCGACCGTGCAGCGCGACATCTCCGACCGCGTGGCCGCGCAGTCCGCGCTCGAGCGGCTGGCCGACGAAAGGCAGCGGCTGCTCGACCGGCTGGTCCAGGCCCAGGAGGACGAACGCGCGCGGATCGCGGCCGATGTCCACGACGACTCCGTCCAGGCGCTCGCGGCGGTCGAGCTGCGACTCGGCCTGCTCCGCCGGCAGCTCGCCGAGCACGAGTCCGGGCTTCAGGAGACCGCGGAGACGCTCGCCGGGACGGTCAGCGAGGCGATCGGACGGCTGCGCGCGCTGCTGTTCGACCTGGAGTCGCCGGCCGTGGACACCGACCTCGGTACGGCGTTGACGGTGGCGGCCGCGGACGCGTTCGACGACCACCTGCGGTGGCGCGTGACCGGCGACACCACCCTGGACCTGCCCGAGACGTTGCGGGTCACGGCGTACCGGATCGCGCGCGAGGCGATGGCCAACGTCGTCCGGCACGCCGAGGCGCACGAGGTCGAGATCCGGCTGACCGAGGTGGGCTCGGGCGTGGAGATCGCGGTCGTCGACGACGGGCGTGGGTTCGACGCGGCCGCCGTCGAGCCGCGCCCCGGACACCTGGGCATCCCGGCGATGCTCGACCGGGCGACGATCGCCGGTGGTCGCCTCGAGCTCGAACGCCGTCCCGAGGGCGGGATGCGGGTCCGGCTCTGGATGCCGGCATCGCTGCGCGACGACGCGACCCAGACACCCCAGGAGGGCTCCGTCTGACCGTACCGGGGGGAATCTGGTCAGACGGAGCCCGCTCCGGGTCCTCCGAGGAGCCCGCCGACCGCGTCATCGGGGAACGCGGCCGGGCGGGAGCACTCGTCGGGCGGCGGTCCGGCGGGCACACGGGCTCCGACGTGCCGAGACCGTGAGCATCGGACGACGGGCGAGGTCGACCTCTGCGAACCGCTCCCCCTGACGGGGGCTCGCCCAGCATCTCCGGGCAGGCCGGCCGGCACATGAGTCGCGAGCGTCGATTCGAGTAGCGCCGATCTACTAGGACGCGTGGATCAACGCGCCCTCGGGCCCGGGGATGTCGGTGGGCTACAGGTCGGGCAGCAGTCCCTGGCGGACGGCGATCGAGAGCGCCTCCAGCTTGGAGTGGGCGCCGAGCTTGGCCGAGAGGCTCGCGATGTGGTTGCGGACGGTGTGCACCGAGACGACGAGCCGCTCGGCGATGGCGGCGTTGGAGAGACCCTCGGCGACGAGCGCCAGCACCTCCCGCTCCCGCTCGGTGAGCTCGTCGGCGGAGTGCACCTTGCCGCGGCCGAACCTCGGCAGCAGGCGGGCCAGCAGCTCGGGAGAGATCACCGACTCACCCGCCGCGGCCGCCCGTACCGCTGCGGTGACCTCGTCGAGGCTGCGGGTCTTCGAGAGGAACCCGGAGGCGCCGGCCTCGATGGCCGCGATCAGCACGTGGTCGGCGGCGCTGGCGGTGAGGACGACGATCCCGAGGTCCGGGCGTACGGCGCGCAGGCTCGGGATGGCGGCGACGCCGTCCCCGTCGGGCATCCGGTGATCGAGAAGTACGACGTCCGGGTCGGTGGTGCCGACCAGTGCTCGCGCCTGCTCGAGGGTGGTGGCGGTGCCGGCCGTACTGATGTCGTCCTCGGCGTCGAGCACCATCGCCAGGCTGGAGGCAAGCACCTCGTGGTCGTCGACGATCAGGACCCGGATCGGGCGCGCCGGGTCGGCCGTGGCGTGTTGCGGTGACTCAGCCACGTGACTCTCCCTCACGTCGTCCCCCGACCACGGTCGCACACATCTAGTGCAACCGCACTAGACGCCTTGGAACTGGCGGCGCATGCCTCCCGCCACCTCGGACAGGCACCGTAGGAACGTGACCTCGTCGAGCTCACGGCGTTGGCCTGCCCAGATGCCCGGGGGTGGCGGATGAGCACGATCCGCGTGGTCGTCGCCGACGACGACGAGACGATGCGGCGCGCCATGGTCGACGTGCTGACCGCTCACGGCGCGTTCACGGTGGTGGGCGAGGCCGTCTCGGGCGTGGAGCTGCCCGAGCTCGTGGTCGACTCCGGTGCCGAGCTGGTGGTCCTCGACGTCAGGATGCCGGGTGGCGGGACCTCGGCGGCGCGGGCGCTGCGCGCCCTGGCGTCGCCTCCGGTCGTGGTCGCCGTCTCGGCGAGCAACGACGTGAGCACCGTGGCGGAGATGTTCCGGGGAGGGGTCACCGGCTTCCTGGCGAAGGGACACCTCGGCACGACGTTCGCCGACGACCTGGTCCGCTGCACGCACGGACACGTGATGATCGCGGTTCCCCACGGTGTCCACGTGCTGCGGGCACTCGGGGACCCTCGCAAGGGTGATCAGGCGGGCTGACCTTCCCGGCGCAAGGATCCGGCGGGCCGTCGCCCCGGTGGCGTCGCACGGCAGGATGACGGAGTGGCTCACTCGCATCGTGCGGTCCCGGACGCCGAGGTGGAGATCGGTGCGCGGGTTCGGGCGGCGCTGCTCGGGTTCTTGATCCTCGCGGCGGCGGCGACCGTCGCCGGGCTCCTCGCGCTCTGGCCCGACCACGCAGTGGTGGACCACGTGCGGGCCGAGGCGCCGTATGCCGCCCCAGGAGTCACCACGCCGACTGCGAGGGTGCTCACGGTGGGGCCGGAATGTCGCCAGGGAGCGACCACGCGCGTGGCTGCCGGCTGCGACACCCTGCGGGTCGAGGTGCTCGACGGAGTCGGCCGGGGCGACCGGGCCGAGGTCCGAGTGCCGCCCGAGGTGACGACGTCGGGCATCGGCCCCGGCGACCAGATCGAGCTCTTCCGGACACCGGCTCGGGGCGGGCAGCCCGTGAGCTACACGTTCAGCTCGGTACGCCGGTCGGTCCCGCTGCTTTGGCTGACCCTGCTGTTCGTGGTGGTCGTCGTGGCGGTGGCCGGACGGCGTGGGGCCATGGCCGTGGTGGGGCTCGTCGTCAGCGGCGCCACGCTGTACTTCTTCCTCCTCCCGGCCTTGCTCAGTGGCAGGTCGGGGCTCGCGGTCGCGTGCGTGTCGGCATCCGCGATCATGTTCGTCGTCCTGTACTCGACACACGGGCTCTCGTGGCGCACCAGCACCGCCCTGGCTGGAACCCTGGTCGGTATCGCCATGACCGGGTTGATCGGCAGCTTCGTGATCGGCGGCGCCCACCTGACCGGGATCGCGGACGAGACCGGCGGGACCCTTTCGACGTTCGCGGGCCGCGGGCTCGACTTCCAGGGACTGCTGGCCGCCAGCGTGGTGCTGGCCGGGCTCGGTGTCCTCAATGACGTCACGATCACGCAGGCGTCATCGGTCTGGGAGCTGCGAGCGGCCGGGCCCGGCGCGGGACGGCGGGAGGTGTTCACCAGGGCCATGCGGATCGGCCGCGACCACATCGCCTCAACGATCTACACGATCGTCTTCGCCTACTCCGGCGCTGCCCTCGTGCTGTTGCTGCTCCTGTACGCCTACGACCGCTCGCTCCTCGCCCTGGCGTCCACCGAGCCGATGGCCGAGGAGATCGCACGCACCTTCACCAGCGCGATCGGGCTGATCCTGGCGGTGCCGGTGACCACGGGGATCGCGGCGCTCGTCGCCGCACCCGTCAGGGAACAGGACGCGGCTACTCGTCCACGAACCTGACCCGCGACCTTTGCACCTGGCCGCTCTCGGCGGGCACGACGTTGGTGCCGTCGATCGCGGCGAGGGTACGGCGTACCTCCTCGCGATCGGGGTCGCCGTGGGTCGAGCCGATGATCACGATGGGTGACGAGGGTCCCGGTTCGGAGTCGGCCGACGCGTCGTACCCCGCCGAACGGAGCCCGGACAGCACGACCGCCGGGTCCTGACCGGGCGGGACCTGGTAGCGCAGCGTGGGCCGGTCGGCGTACTGGAGGCGGTCGCTGTGCTCGACCTGAGCGCGCGAGAAGCGCTTGATCGCGAGCCCCACGAGCACGATGGCGACCAGCAGCAGGACCACGGGAACGAGTACGGCAGCCATGTCCTGGTTCGTACCCGGGCCACCTGCGCCCATGCGCGAGCGGTCGGTTTGCCGGATCGGGCGGTGGGTACCTGCGGCAGATCCGCACGTCGAGGCGGAAGCGCCGAGAGGAGAAGACCATGGGAGACGCCGCTGAGGACCGGGCCAAGGCCGAGGAGCTGCCCGAGGGAGACGTGATCCGGATCCTGCTCGAGCAGCACGCCCAGGTGCGTGACCTGTTCGCGGAGATCCAGCAGGCGTCCGCGGACGGGCGGAAGGAACCGTTCGACCGCCTCCGCGCCCTGTTGGCCGTCCATGAGACGGGTGAGGAGCTGGTGCTCCGGCCTAAGGCGGAGGGCTCCGCGTGGAAGGACGTCGCCACCGAACGGAACCAGGAGGAGAGCGAGGCCAACGAGGTGCTCAAGCACCTCGAGGAGCTCGACACCGCCACGGACGCGTTCCTGTCCGCGCTGAAGGAGTTCGAGAGGTCGGTCGACGAGCACGCCGAGGCCGAGGAGAGCGAGGAGTTCCCGCGGGTGCTCAAGGCGCTCGACGAGGACGAGCGGCGCAAGCTCGGCGCGCGACTCCAGGCGGTCGAGAAGATGGCCCCGACCCACCCGCACCCGACCGCGGCAGGCTCGACGACGGCGCAGGCGCTGACCGGGCCGTTCGCCGCGATGATGGACAAGGTGCGCGACGCCCTGGCGAGCTGATCCCGTCGCGTCACCCCGACGCCGGCCGGATCGTGGTACTTCTGCCGGATGAGCGCCAGGGCGTGCACTTCTGCCGGATGAGCGCCTCCAGGGCGTGCACTTCTGCCGGATGAGCGCCTCCAGGGCGTGCACTTCTGCCGGATGAGCGCCTCCAGGGCGTGCACTTCTGCCGGGTCAGCGGGTGCGTACACTGGCGGGACAAGACAGGGGAGCCCCGAGCGGGGCTGAGAGTGCGGGACGAGCCGCAGACCCTCCGAACCTGATCCGGTTAGCACCGGCGAAGGGAGTCAGCTCGATGGGTCTCATCCACCGGCGCCGTGGTGTGCCAGCGCCCGAGCTCACGCAGCGGTCCTGGCGGGTCGTCGTGGCGGTCCTGGCCGCTTCGGCCCTCGCGGGATGTTCGCTGATCGGCTCGAGCGACAAGACCGAGGGCAGCAAGGACGTCGTGCTGGTCACCCACGACTCGTTCGTGCTGCCCAAGTCGCTGATCGCGGAGTTCGACCGGCAGTCGGGCTACCACCTCGTGATCCATGCGGCCGGCGACGGCGGGACGCTGACCAACAAGCTGGTGCTCACCCAGGGCAACCCGGCCGGCGACGTCGCGTTCGGCGTCGACAACACGTTCGCGAGCCGGGCCCTCGACGCCGGTGTGTTCGCCAGGACCGACGTGCCGCTCCCGCCCGGCGCCCAGCAGTACGTCCTCCCCGGCGACGACGGCCGCCTCGCCCCGATCGACAACGGCAACGTGTGCGTGAATGTCGACCCCGGTTGGTTCGCCGACCACCATCTCGCCGTCCCGAGGTCGCTCGACGACCTGGTGAAGCCGGCGTACAGCGGTTTGATCGCGGTGCCCGGCGCGACCACCAGCTCGACCGGCCTGGCCTTCCTCCTCGGCACGATCGGACGGTACGGCGACGGGTGGACGGCGTGGTGGCGCACGCTGATCGCCGGCGGCGCGACGATCACCGACGGCTGGACGCAGGCCTACGAGACCGACTTCACCCAAGGCGGTGGGCACGGCCAGGACCCGATCGTCGTCTCCTACGACTCGTCCCCGGCGTTCACCGTGCCGAAGGGCGGGCACACCTCGACGACCAAGGCCCTGCTCGACACCTGCTTCCGCCAGGTCGAGTACGCCGGCGTCCTCACCGGTGCGGCGGACCCGGCCGGTGCGAAGGCGTTCGTCGAGTTCCTGCTCGGCCCGGCGGTGCAGAAGGCGCTGCCGGACGCGATGTACGTCTTCCCCGTGCGCCGGGGCACGCCCCTGCCGAAGGCCTGGGCCCGTTTCGCGGTCCAGCCGAAGAGCCCCTACGCCGTGAGCCCGGCCGCCATCTCGGCCCACCGCGACGCCTGGCTGCGCGAGTGGAGCGACATCGTGAGCCGATGACCCGTCGATGAACCAGCCATGACCCGCCACCTGATCACGGCCCGACGCCTCACCGCCCTCGCCGCGACCGCGATCGTCCCGTTGGCGGTTCTCGGCGTGTTCTTCGTGCTCCCGGTGAGCGGCATGGTCGGCAAGGGCTTCGTCCGGCACGGACACCTCGATCTCGGGGGCGTCCTCGACGTGCTGACCCGCCCGGAGATCCAGCGCGCGGTGTGGTTCACCGTCTGGACCTCGACCGCGGCGACCCTGCTCGCCTGCGCGCTGGGTCTCCCCGCGGCGTACGTCCTCCATCGGGTGGCCGTCCCCGGCCGCACCTGGATCCGGGCGGTGCTGGTCGTCCCGTTCGTGCTCCCGACCGTCGTCGTCGGGGTGGCCTTCCAGCTGCTGATCGGCCCGGGCGGTCCGCTGTCGTTCCTGGGCCTGGACGGCAGCCCGGTGGCGATCGTCGCCGGGCTGGTCTTCTTCAATGCCTCCGTCGTGATCCGCGTCGTCGGCGGCGCCTGGGAGTCCCTCGACCCCCGCCCCGGCGAGGCTGCCGCCGCCCTCGGCGCCTCGCCGCGCCAGGTGCTGCGCGACGTCACGCTCCCCGCGCTCCGCCCGGCCCTCGTCTCCGCGGCCACGGTGGTGTTCCTGTTCTGCGCGACGGCGTTCGGGATCGTGCTCACCCTCGGCGGCCTGCGCTACTCCAGCGTCGAGACCCAGATCTACCTGCTGACCACCGACCTGCTCGACCTCCAGGGTGCGGCGGCGCTGTCGGTGCTGCAGCTGCTGGTGGTGACGCTGCTCCTGCTCGCGGCGGCCCGCGCACGTCGTACGCCGGACGCCGCGGTCGCCCGTGCTCGCAGCCGGGTACGCCGCCCGGCCCGCGGGGACCTGCCCGCCCTCGCCGCCACCCTCCTGCTCCTGCTGCTCGTGGTCGGACCGATCGTCACCCTGGTGGTCGAGTCGCTGCGGGTCGACGGCGCCTGGAGCACGGCCAACTACCGGGCCCTGCAGACCCCGGGCTCCCACCAGGCCCTCCTGGTCCCGGTCACCGATGCGGTCGTGAACTCGCTCCGGATCGCCGTCGACGCCACCTGGATGTCGCTGCTGCTCGGGCTGGCGGTGGCCGCGGTGGTCACCCGCCGCTCGCGCAACCGCTCCGAGCGCCGACTCCGCGCCGTCCTCGACGGGCTGTTCATGCTGCCCCTGGGGGTCTCGGCGGTGACCCTCGGCTTCGGCTTCCTGATCACCCTCGGCCGCCCGCCGCTCGACCTGCGGGACTCGCCGCTGCTGATCCCCGTAGCCCAGGCACTCGTCGCCCTGCCGCTGGTCGTTCGCGTCCTCGTGCCGGTCCTCGCCGGCGTCGACGACCGCCTCCGCCAGGCCGCCGCCACTCTGGGCGCGTCGCCCGTGCGGGCACTCCTGGTCGTCGACCTCGCCGTGATCTGGAAGCCACTGCTCGCCGCCGCCGGGTTCGCCTTCGCCTGCTCACTGGGCGAGTTCGGTGCTACGTCGTTCCTGGTGCGCGACGACCGCCCGACCCTGCCGGTGGTGATCTTCCGGCTGATCGGCCACCCGGGCGACCTCAACTTCGGGATGGCCCTGGCCGGCTCGGTCGTCCTCGGGGGCACCACCGCACTGGTGATGCTCCTCGTCGAGCGCCTCCGGGTGCCGTCCGTGGGGACCTTCTGATGACCGCCCTCTCCGTGCGCGGCCTGTCCGTGGTCTACGACGGCACGCCGGCCGTGGTCGACGCCGAGCTCGAGCTGGCCGACGGCCGCGTCCTCGCCGTCCTGGGCCCGTCCGGCTGCGGCAAGTCGACCCTGCTTCGCGCGATCGCCGGGCTCGAGCCGACCGCCGGACGGGTGAGCTGGCACGGCCAGGACGTGTCGGCGACCCCGACCCACCGGCGCGGCTTCGCCCTGATGTTCCAGGACGGCCAGCTGTTCCCCCAGCTCACGGTGGCACGCAACGTGGCCTACCCGCTCCGCCTCCGTCGTACGCCGCGCCCGGCGGCCGCCGCGAGGGTCGCCGAACTGCTCGACCTGGTCGGCCTGGCCGGGTTCGACGACCGGCTGCCCACGACCCTGTCCGGTGGGGAGCGACAACGCGTCGCCCTCGCCCGTGCCCTGGCGGCCTCGCCCCGGCTCCTCCTGCTCGACGAGCCGCTCAGCGCGCTCGACGCCGGGCTGCGGCAACGGCTCGCCCAGGACCTGCGGCGGATACTGCTCGAGGCCGGGACCACCGCCCTGATGGTGACGCACGACCACGAGGAGGCATTCGCGGTCGCCGACGACCTGGCGGTCATGCGGGCCGGCCGGATCGTCCAGTCCGGTCCCATCGCCGACGTCTGGCGCACGCCGGTCGACCTCGACACCGCGCTGTTCCTCGGCTACGCCCGAGTGCTCGACGGTCGCGTCGCCGACGGCCTCGCCCGGGCCGCCGGGCTACCCGAGGGGCGGCCCGTCGCCGTACGACGCTCGGCATTGACCGTCTCGGACGACGGGTCGCTGGTGGGCGAGATCGTCGACGTACGGACGACGCCCGGGCAGCTCCGGCTGGTGGTCGGCACCGACCTGGGAGAGCTCGACGCCGTCGCCTCGCTGGACCGTCGACTGGCCCCCGGTGACGTCGTACGACTGAGGGTCGACCCCTCCCGGACGGCCATCCTCGCGGGCCCGGTCGACGCGCCGGAGGGCGCCCTAGACTGACCCGCGTGTTCCGTCGCGCCCACCTCCTCATGGCGTGCATCGCGGTGTCCATGGGGCTGCTGGCCGTCGCCGGAGCGGTGATCTTCGACGCCAAGCTGGTCGATCCCGACGGCTTCATCGGACCGTCGTACCTCCGCCTGCCGACGGTTCTGGCGCTCGGTTTCGGGATCGACCTGGTCCCGCGCACCCTGTGGGTGGCCCGGCTGAACCCGGCCCGGATGCCCGGCGTCTTCCGGGACCGCCTGCGTACCCACTGGACCAGGCAGCGGGTCGTGCTCGTGGTCACCGGGATCCTGAGCTTCTACATCACCTACGTCAGCTACCGGAACCTGAAGTCCCAGCTGCCGTTCATCGAGGGCCGGGGCCACAAGTTCGACCGCCCGCTGTTCAGCCTCGACAAGGCGCTCTTCCTCGGCCACGAGCCCGCGATCGTGCTGCACAACGTGCTCGGCGACGGGATCTCGGCGGAGTTCCTGTCCAGCGTCTACCTCTGGTTCCTGCCGCTGGTGCCGATGGCCCTGGCGGTGTGGCTGGTCTGGTCGCGCAACCTCGGGTTCGGCTACTGGTTCGCGACGTCGCAGTGCCTGGCCTGGTCGCTCGGCACCGTCTCCTACTACGCGCTGCCGACGCTCGGCCCCGGCTTCCAGCACCCCTGGCTGTACACGACCATCGACGACACCAACGCCGGGCGGCTGATGAACTCGCTGGCCAACAGCCGGGTCTGGGCGGTCAACACCAGCGCGCCGTCGCTGCTCGACGTCACCAACACCCTCAGTGGTGTCGCCGGCTTCGCCAGCCTGCACATCGCGATCACGCTGCTGGTGGCGCTGATGATCCAGTACACGACCACGCTGCGCTGGCTGAAGATCGTCTTCTGGGTCAACGCCTGCCTGACCGCCGTCGCGACCGTCTACTTCGGCTGGCACTACGTCGCCGACGACATCGCCGGAGTCGCGATCGCGCTGTTCTCCTTCTACGTCGGGGGCTGGGCCAGCGGTCAGTCGTTCGCCCGGGTCCGGGTGGCGCATCGCCGCCTGGAAGAAGTGACAACCGTGTAGTTCGTCAAGCCGACACGCCGACGCCTCGGAAAAAGTTGTGAAAGTTGTTCCGTTTGTGACGTCTGCGCATTAGCGTGCTGCGAGTTGTCACCGGGAAAGAGGGCGTCACCCGAGACGCATCTCGTCACCCGCAGCCGCTCAGGAGGAACGACCCGTGCATCGAGTCGGCGTCACCGCACTCGCCCTCTCCCTGGTCACGGGCCTGACCGGGATCGCGACCGCCTCCGCAGCACCGTCGGGCGGGCACCAGGTCTACCCCAGCAAGCAGCAGGTGCACGACGCACGACACCGCGCCGCTCGGGCGGCCGACGACGTGGTCGGCATCCGGGCCCAGCTCGAGCAGGCCGACATCGATGCACAGGCCGCAGCCACCACGGCCGAGCAGGCCGCCGAGAGGTACAACGGGGCGCGCTGGGCGCTGCAGCAGGCTCGACAGGACGCTCGCGTGGCGGCTCGCCACGCCCGGATCGCCGTAACGGACGCGAAGCGACAGCGACACGCGTACGCCGCCACAGTCGTCGCATCGTACGAGATGGGCCCGTCGTTCAGCCCGGTCGCCGCCTTGCAGGGCAGCAACGGGATGAGCTCGGTGATCAGCACCTTGTCGACGTTGCAGAACGCGCAGTCGGCGATGGACCACACCTACGACTCCTACACCGCGTCGTCGACGCTGGCCGGGGTGGCGAGCACGCAGGCAGACGCGGCGCGGGCCAAGGCCGAGACGCTCGCCGCGCAGGCCAAGACCGCGCGCGATCAGGCCGCAGCCGCAGCCACCGCTGCGGACCGCGCCAGCCATGAGATCGCCGATCGCAAGACCCGGTTGATCCACCGGCTGGCGAAGCTCCAGCACATCACCGTGTCGCTGGCGCAGAAGCGCCAGGCGGGGATCGAGGAGGCAGCGCGCGAGGCCGCCCAGCGTGCCGCGGAGAAGAAGGCGCGCGAAGAGGCCGCCGCCCAGCGCCGCAAGCGTCGCGAGGAGGCGGCCCAGCAGGCCGCCCAGCAGAGCTCCTCCTCGTCGACGACCAGCGGCCAGACCCCGGAGCCTCCGGGGACCTCCGGCCCCCCACCCCCCTCGAACGACCCCCCGGCTCCGGCGTCGGGTGCCACCCGGGCGATCGCCTTCGCCCGGAGCCAGATCGGCGACCCCTACCGCTGGGGGGCTGCCGGTCCGGACGCGTGGGACTGCTCGGGGCTGACGATGGGTGCGTGGCGGGCCGGCGGGATCGCGCTGCCGCACTACTCCGTTGCGCAGTACTCCCAGTCGACCCCGATCTCGCAGAGCGCCCTGCGCCCGGGTGACCTGGTGTTCTGGGGATCCTCCGGCAGCCCCGCGTCGATCTACCACGTCGCGATCTACGTCGGGAACGGGATGATCATCCAGGCACCCCGCACAGGTCGCGACGTCGAAGAGGTGTCGATGTACTACTGGATCGCGCCGAACTTCTTCGCACGGCCGTGACCTTCCTCGGTGGTCGAGGAGGCACGCCGGCGCCGGCTCGAGAGCGGTGACGGACCCGACAGGGTGACCACCCCGGCGGGTGGGTACAACGGGGTCATGACGAGTACGACCGAGACACCCGAGACAGCGTCGTACCGAGCACCGTCGGTCGACGTCACCGCGCTCCGGCGGCTCCTCGACGGCAGGTACGCCGAGGTCCGCGACCTCGTCCGCGGCAACCTCGCGGAGCACGCGTCGGTGCTCGACGAGGCCGAGACGATGTCGCGTCCGGAGTTCCGGGAGCGGGTGAAGGATCTTCTCGTCCTGATGGCCGACAGCGGCCAGACCGGCATGGGCTTCCCGCAGGAGTACGGCGGCGGAGGTGACCTCGGCGCCTCGATCGCGGCGTTCGAGACGTTGGCCTACGGCGACCTGTCGCTGCTGGTGAAGGTCGGCGTCCAGTTCGGGCTCTTCGGCGGGGCGATCCTGATGCTCGGCAGCAAACGGCACCACGACGCCTACCTCGAGGACCTGATCGCCGGCCGGCTGCTCGGCTGCTTCGCGATGACCGAGTCGGGACACGGGTCCAACGTGCAGGCACTCGACACGGTCGCGACCTACGACGGCTCGACGGACGAGTTCGTGATCACCACCACCGACGACGATGCGCGCAAGGACTACATCGGCAACGCCGCCCAGCACGCCGAGGCAGCCGTCGTGTTCGCGCAGCTCGAGGTCGACGGCGAACGACACGGCGTGCACGCGTTCGTCGTACCGATGCGGCGCAGCGGCGCGCTGCTGGCCGGGATCCGGGTTGAGGACGACGGCCTGAAGATGGGCCTGAACGGCGTCGACAACGGTCGGATCTGGTTCGACCGCGTCCGCATCCCGCGCGACAACCTGCTCAACCGGTTCGCCGACGTCACCGACGACGGCCGCTACGTCAGCCCGATCGACAACCCGGACAGACGCTTCTTCACCATGCTCGGCACGTTGGTGCAGGGGCGGGTGTGCGTCTCGGGCGCGGGGATCAACGCGGCCAAGGTCGCGCTCACGCTCGCGGTGAGGTACGCCGTTCGCCGGCGCCAGTTCAACGCCACCTCGCCGAACGAGGAGGAGGTGCTGCTCGACTACGGGCTGCACCAGCGGCGACTGTTCCCGCTGCTCGCCGAGAACTACGCGCTCCACTTCGCCCAGGAGGCGCTGGCGCTGAAGACGCACGACGTCTTCTCGGTGGCGAGCGCGGAGGACGAGGACGAGCAGGCGCGGCGCGAGCTGGAGTCACGCGCGGCGGGCACCAAGGCGCTGGGCACGTGGCACGCGACCCGGACGATCCAGGAGTGCCGGGAGGCCTGCGGTGGCGCCGGCTACCTCGCGGTGAGCCGCTTCGCGGCGCTCAAGGCCGACACCGACGTGTTCACGACGTTCGAGGGCGACAACCACGTCCTGCTCCAGCTGGTCGCCAAGGGCTTGCTCACCGACTACGCCAGCGACTTCGAGGACCTCGACCAGCTCGGGATGGTGCGCTTCGTGGCCGGCATGGCGCTGGAGACGGTGATCGAGCGGACCGCCGCCCACAAGCTGCTCGAGGCGATCAAGGACGTGCTGCCCGGCGGAGACGACCGCTGGGACCAGGAGGCCGGGCTCCGCGACCCGAACTACCAGCTCGCGATGCTGCGGTTCCGCGAGGAGCACACGCTGTCGGGCGTCGCCCGCCGGCTGAAGCGCGGGATCGACGCGGGGCTGAACCCCGGCGAGGTGTTCTCCCGCGCCCAGGACCACGTGATCGCCGCCGCTCGCGCGCACGTCGAGCGCCTGGTGCTCGAGGCGTTCGTCGCCAAGACCGCGGCCCTGCCCGACGGCGACCTCAGGGTCGCTCTCACCCTCCTCTGCGACCTCCACGCACTCACCACGATCGAGCGCGACCGGGCATGGTTCATGGAGCACGGCCGCCTCACCTCGCCACGTTCCAAGGCGATCACCCGGGAGGTCAACGAGCTGTGCCTCCGGATCCGCCCCTTCGCCGTCGACCTGGTCGACGCGTACGGCGTACCCCCGGAGCTCCTCCGTTCGCCCGATCTCCTGGGGAGCGTGCCGGGCTGACGCGGCGCCGCTTGACACGCCCTGTCATCTGCACCGCCGCGCCCGCGTGACGGCACCCAGGCGCAGATAACGGCGCGTTACAAGCCGGCCCTGCCGACACCTGGACATGATCAAGCCCACGCCAGACCCGGCCTCAGAGCACCAGCCGCGCGTCGTAGAGCCGTTCGTACGCCGGCCGGGTCTCGGTCACGACCGACTCACCTTCCGGCGTGAGCTCGACGCGGCGGGGACGGTACGGCTCGAACCCCGTGGATCGCAGCACCGCGTCGTACCAGTACGGCGCCCAGACGCCGTCGCTCTCGCGCGGTCCGGCCGGCCACGACAGCATCGCGTCGGTGAACTCCACGTCGAGGTGGGAGCACAGCCAGCGCAGGTAGGCCTCGGGCGCGCGCAGGAAGTCGGCGGAGTCGATCACCGGCACCGACGGGCCGAGAAGCACCTGCAGCTCGAGCTGCTGCAGGATGCCGATGTCGTCGGCCGTCACCGTGGCGCGCGAGCGGAGGTACGACGACACCACCTCGGCGGGGTCACGGATCAGCAGCATGTTGTGCAGCGACGCGATCCAGTCCCGGGGCAGGGCGGGCACGAGGTGCTGGGCCATGTGCTTCTGGTACTGGATGGCCGGCCCGTCGGGCCACGGCCGGGTGAGCGAGTCGACGACGCGGCGCCAGTCGGTCTCGCCGGCCGCGATCACCTCCTCGCGGCCCGGATGGTCGAGGCCGGTGTGGGCGAGGTACCACGCGTACAGCGGCTCGTCGACGACCTCGGTGTCGGGCCGGTTCTCCCAGGCCCGCATGGTCGCGGTCGAGATGTTGCGCGGCCCGGACCAGCAGGCCAGGCGGATGGTCACGAGCGGGCGGCGACGTCACGCCGTACGAGGTCGGCGTACAGCTGCTGCAGCCGCGCGACCATCGGGCCGCGCACGCCGGAGCCGATCGTGCGTCCGTCGACGGTGTGCACCGGGACGACGCCGGCGAAGGTCCCGGTGACAAACGCCTCGTCCGCCGAGTAGACGTCGGTCAGGCTGAACAGCTTCTCGCAGGCGGTGATCGACGCCTCGCGGCACACCCTCAGCACGTTGCCGCGGGTGATGCCGCCCAGACAGTAGGCACCCGACGACGTCCACACCTCACCCCGTCGTACGACGAAGAAGTGGGTGCTGTTGCACGTCGCCACGAAGCCCTGCGGGTCGAGCATCAGGGCCTCGTCGGCACCGGCGGCGGAGGCCTGGATGCAGGCGGTGATGTCGTTCAGCTTGCTGTGGGCGTTGAGCTTCGGGTCGAGCGTGTCCGGCGACGCGCGACGCACGTGCACCGTGAACAGCGACAGCCCCTTCTCGACCGTCGCAGGCAGTGGGTCCTTGTGCTCGGCGATGACCACGACCGTCGCCGGCCCGGCCGAGAAGCGCGGGTCCTGGTACGGCGTGGACTTCGGGCCGCGGGTGACCATCAGCCGGATGTGTACGCCGTCGGTCATCCGGTTCGCTCGCAGGGTCTCGTAGATCCGGCCCGTCAGCTGGTCACGGGTCAGTCCGATGTCGAGGGCGATCGCGGCCGCCCCCTCCCAGAGCCGGTCGAGGTGCAGGTCGAGGAACGCCGGGTGGCCGGCGTGAACGCGGATCCCCTCCCACACGCCGTCGCCCAGGACGAACCCCGCGTCGAAGACCGACACCACCGCCTCCGCCCGAGGCACCAGCGCACCGTTGACGTGGATCAGGACGTCGGCGTTGCGCGGGTCGTCGGCGAAGTCGTGGGCCCCGTGGGCGGTCGGGCTCACCGGGTCAGGAGAGCTCGGCGTGGGGCTGAGGCTCCGCCTGGCCGGCGGGCTCGTGCTGATGCTCCCCCGACTCGCGCAACCGCTCGAAGGAGGCGTTGACCTCCTTCTCGGCCTCGTCGCGGCCGACCCAGTCGGCGCCCTCGACGGACTTCCCGGGCTCGAGGTCCTTGTAGACGGTGAAGAAGTGCTCGATCTCCAGCCGGTCGAACTTCGGCAGGTGGTTGATGTCACGCATGTGCTCGAGCCGCGGGTCGGAGGCCGGCACGCAGAGCACCTTGTCGTCGGCACCCTTCTCGTCTGTCATCCGGTACATGCCGATCGCCCGGCACTTGATCAGGCACCCGGGGAACGTCGCCTCGCCGAGCAGCAGCACCAGCGCGTCCAGCGGGTCGCCGTCCTGACCGAGGGTGTTCTCGATGTAGCCGTAGTCGGCGGGATACTGCGTCGACGTGAACAGCGTGCGGTCGAGCCGGATGCGCCCCGACTCGTGGTCGACCTCGTACTTGTTGCGGCTCCCCTTCGGGATCTCCACGAGTACGTCGAACTCCACGATGCCCTCCAGGTCCTGCCGCTGCCGGTGACGGGCTCAGTCTCGCGCAGAATGAACCCACGTGCCCAACCCGGGCAGACCGCCGACCCATCCCATCCCAGGACGTGAGCAGCGTGGCCCGAGCCGAGCGACCCCGCCCGAGGAGCCGCCGGAGGGGGCGCGTGCTGCTCGGGGTGACCGGCGTCCTGGTCGTGGCGCTCACCGGCAGTGCCGGCGCGGCGTACCGGACGGGGCTGATCGACGACTGGTTCGGCGACGACACGTCACCCCCGCTCGTGGCCCCGGTGCCGGGCTTCACGCCGCCGACCGCACCGGCCCCGAGGCCCGTGGCGCGGCGGGCCCCGTCGCCCCGCCCGTCGCCCGTCGCCGTACGGCGTGCACTCGAGCCGGCGCTCCAGGACCCGCACCTCGCCGACCTGCGCGTGGTGGTCGCCCCGCTCAGCGGTCGACCGGTCCTCGACCTGGGCCACGGCACCTCGACGCCGGCCTCGACCCTGAAGCTGCTCACCGCCACCGCCGCGCTCGAGGTGCTCGGACCCGACCACACGTTCGCGACCCGTGTCGTCGCCGACGGGCGACGCGACCTCGTGCTGGTCGGCGGGGGCGACCCGTTCCTCGAGGGCAAGCAGCCGACCGACGGGCCTGCCCGGCTCGACGCAAGCCTGCAGACCCTGGCCGCGCGCACCGCGAAGAAGCTCCGGGCGAGGCACGTGTCCCGGGTGCGACTGGCCTACGACACCTCGCTGTTCACCGGGCCTCGGGTCGACCCCCACTGGCCCCGCGGCTACATCCCCGACGACGTGGTCTCACCGATCACAGCGCTCTGGGCCGACGAGGGCCTGAACCCCGACGGCTTCGGCCGCGTGGCAGATCCGCCCGCCACGGCGGCGGAGACGTTCGCGGCGTACCTGGTCGAGGACGGGGTCGAGGTCCTGCCGAAGATCACCTCGGCACGCGCACGTCGGCACGCGCCCGAGCTGGCGCGGGTCACCAGCCTGCCCGTGGCCGACATCGTCGAGCGGGTGCTGCAGGACAGCGACAACGAGGGCGCAGAGGTGCTCGCCCACCAGGTCGGGCTCGCAACCGAGGGGGAAGGCTCGTTCGACGCAGGCGTGCGCGGGGTCACCGCGACCCTGCGCGGACTCGGCATCGGTCTCCCGGACGCCACGATCCAGGACGGCAGCGGTCTCTCGCGCCACGACCGGCTCGACGCCGAGACGTTGGTCCGGGTGCTCCAGGTCGCCTCGGCGCCCGACCACCCCGAGCTCCGGTCGGTGATCACCGGCCTCCCCGTCGCGGCGTACGACGGCTCGCTGGGGTCGCGGTTCGACCACAGCCCCGGACGCGGGCTCGTCCGCGCCAAGACCGGCACCCTGACCGGCACCAGCGCACTGGCCGGGATCACGACCGACGCCCGGGGGCACGCCCTGGTGTTCGCGCTCGTCAGCAACCACGTGAGGTACGCCGAGACGCTCGACACCCGAGCCGCCCTCGACCGCCTCGCCGCCGCCCTCACCACCTGCCGCTGCTGACACCGCCCCGTAGGCTCATGGGATGACGACGGAGATGGTCGACTGGGGGCTCGCGGTCTCGATCGGGTCGCGGCTCGCCGGCGCCGGCCCCCAGATCTCGGCGGAGGAGGCCGACGCCACGGTCACCGAGCTGCGTGAGGGTGCGGCCCGGTCGACGGCGTACGTCAAGGAGTTCACCGAGCTCGACGCCGGCGGTTCCGGCGGATCCCAGGCGCCGGTGCTGGTGGTCGACCGCGCGGCCTGGGTCCAGGCGAATGCCGACGCCTTCGCCCGGCTGCTGGTGCCCGTCCTCGAGAAGGTGGCCGAGCGCAAGGGCGAGCCCGGTCCGCTCACGCAGGCCGTCGGCTCGCGGATCACCGGGGCCGAGGTGGGCGGTCTGCTCGGCTTCATGGCCGGGAAGGTGCTCGGCCAGTTCGACCCCTTCCACGAGCCGCATGGGCGGCTCCTGCTCGTCGCGCCCAACGTCGTACACGTCGAGCGCGAGCTGGACGTCGACCCGCACGACTTCCGGCTCTGGGTGTGCCTGCACGAGGAGACCCACCGGGTGCAGTTCACCGCCGTGCCGTGGATGCGCGACCACCTCTACACCCAGTTCACGGCACTCGCGGACACCGTCGAGCCGCAGCGGTTCCTCGACGAGGGTCTCAAGCGCATCTCCGAGGCGATCCGCAACGGCCGCACCGGCAGCCTCCTCGACCTGCTCGGCTCGCCGGAGCAGAAGGCGATCCTCGACCGGGTCACCGGCATCATGTCGTTGCTCGAGGGCCATGCCGACTACGTGATGGACGGTGTCGGGCCCACGGTCATCCCGAGCGTCGACCTCATCCGCGGCAAGTTCGACGAGCGCCGCAAGGGAGTGGGCACGCTCGACCGGCTGCTCCGCAAGGTGCTCGGCCTCGAGGCGAAGATGGCGCAGTACCGCGACGGCTCGCGATTCGTCCGGTCGGTCGTCGACAAGGTCGGGATGGCCGACTTCAACGCGGTCTGGGCCGCGGCCGACAACCTGCCGACGTTGGCCGAGATCCACGACCCAGACGCCTGGGTCACCCGCGTCCACCGGTGAACCGCGGGTGATCACGGGATGACCCTGCACCCGTCCCTCGCAGCCGTGCGGCACGCCGTACGCCGGGGGCTCGCGGACGTCGAGCCGGGTGCCCGCCTCGTGGTGGCCTGCTCCGGTGGCGCGGACTCGCTCGCCCTCGCCTCGGCCACCGTCCACGTGGGGCGCGAGCAGGGCTGGTACGTCGTCGGCGCGACCGTCGACCACGGCCTCCAGGACGGGTCGGCCGAGAGAGCCGAACGCGTGGTCGGCCGGCTCGCATCGCTGGGAGTCGACGAGACGGTCAGCGCACGGGCGACCGTGGACGCGCCCGGCCTCGGACCGGAGGCCGCGGCCCGAGCCGGCCGGTACGCCCTGCTCGACCAGATCCGCGAACGCTTCGAGGCCGAGTCCGTGTTGCTCGGCCACACCCGCGACGACCAGGCCGAGACGGTCCTGATGGGACTGGCCCGCGGCTCGGGCGGCCGGGCGATCGCCGGGATGCGCCGCTTCTTCGACCACTACCGGCGCCCCCTGCTCGACGTCTCGCACGCCGACACGGTCACCGCCTGCCAGGTCGAGGGGCTCGAGGTCTGGGACGACCCGCACAACGACGATCCGGCGTACACCCGGGTGCGCGTGCGCCGACGGGTGCTCCCGGTGCTCGAGGACGAGCTCGGGCCCGGAGTCACCGAGGCCCTCGCCCGTACGGCCGACCAGCTGCGCGGTGACATGGACCTCCTCGATGCCTACGCCGACGAGTCGCTGACCCGCGCGAGGGTCGACGGCGGGCTGGACGTCGGAGCATTGGCGGCGCTGGCCGCCCCGATCAGGACCCGCGTGCTGCGCGCCGCCGCCGTCGCGGCGGGGGCCCCGGCAGGGGAGACGTTCCACCAGCACGTGCTGGCCGTCGACGCTCTCGTCACCGACTGGCACGGCCAGAAGTGGGTCGACCTGCCCGGCCACCTGCGCGCGGTACGACGCGACGGGGTCATCGCCTTCGTCCGCGGCGGCTGAGGCGACCGCGAACCTGTCCCGTCCTCGGGGGAAGTCGTCTCGGGTGGCGGGGGGTCGCCTAAGGTGCTGACCATGGACGCCACCCAGGTCGAGGACGACCTCGTCGAGGTCCTCTTCACCGAGAAGCAGATCCACGACCGGCTCGAGGAGCTGGCCCAGGAGATCACCGCCGACTACGAAGGGCGCGACCTGCTCATCGTCGGCATCCTCCGCGGCGCGGCGATGGTGATGGTCGACCTGGCCCGCGCCTTGCCACGCCACCTCGAGATGGACTGGATGGCGATCAGCTCCTACGGCTCGGGCACCAAGTCCAGCGGCGTGGTGCGGATCCTCAAGGACCTCGACACCGACATCTCCGGCCGCCACGTCCTGATCGTCGACGAGATCATCGACACCGGCCTGACGCTCAGCTGGCTGGTCAACAACCTCGGCACCCGCAACGCCGCGAGTGTCGAGGTGTGCACGCTGCTGCGCAAGCCGGACGCCCTGACGATGCCGGTCGACCCGAGGTACGTCGGGTGGGACATCCCCAACGAGTTCGTCGTCGGCTACGGCCTCGACTACCGCCAGCAGTACCGCAACCTGCGCGACATCGCCACCCTCGCGCCGCACGTCTACACCTGAGCAGGCCGCCGTCCGGCACGTCCGCCGGAGGGAGGAATCACCCTCGCGGAGTAGGTCAGCGCCCTACGGGAGGGGACAATGGGCGTTGGGGATGACGTGTACCGTCGTGATCCTCGGTTTTCCAGTGTTCCCCGGCGCGCGCCGGCGGGCAGCGTCGTCGTCGAAAGAGTCCTGTGAAGCGGTTCGTGCGAAGCGTGTGGCTGTGGCTGATCGTGGCCGTGGTCGGCGTGCTGTTCCTCCTGCAGTACGTCGCGTCACCGGGCGGGTACGACGAGATCCAGTTCGGCCAGATGAACACCTACATCCAGGCCGGCCAGGTCAAGCAGGTGACGGTCACCGCCGGTGACCAGACGATCAAGGCGACCCTGAAGCCCGGCGTCCGCTCCGCGGGCAGCGAGGTGACCACCCACTACCTCGACGGCACCCAGAACAAGCTCGACAGCGAGATCCAGCAGCAGATCGACAAGGGCAACCTGGCGGCCAACGAGTACGACGTGAAGGTCACCCACCAGAGCGTGATCGTGCAGATCGTCTCGACGCTGCTGCCGTTCGTGCTGATCGTGCTGCTGTTCCTGTTCCTGATGAACCAGGTCCAAGGCGGCGGGGGCCGTGGCGTCATGCAGTTCGCCAAGTCGCGGGCCAAGCTGATCACCAAGGACATGCCGAAGACCACCTTCGGCGACGTCGCGGGCGCCGACGAGGCGGTCGAGGAGCTCGGCGAGATCAAGGAGTTCCTCCAGGAGCCCGCGAAGTTCCAGGCCGTCGGCGCGAAGATCCCCAAGGGCGTCCTGCTCTACGGCCCCCCCGGCACCGGCAAGACGCTGCTCGCGCGCGCGGTCGCCGGCGAAGCGGGCGTGCCCTTCTACTCCATCTCCGGGTCCGACTTCGTCGAGATGTTCGTCGGTGTCGGCGCGAGCCGCGTCCGCGACCTGTTCG
>JAICSK010000193.1 GCA_025936915.1 Nocardioides sp. | reverse complement strand
GACCAGCCGCTCGGCGCCTTCGCTCGAGGCGGCATCCATGCCGGACACCACGGCAAGCCCACCGGCCGGCGTGCCCAGGAGGCCGCCGCAGCAGCGGGGATCTGCGCGTAGGCCGACGGCGAGGCGGCCGATGGACTGCTGCTAGGGCAATAGCTCCCACGCAGCCCGAACTGTCAGTCGGATGCTCTTCCACACGGCGTGGCGCGAGCTCGACATCGCCGAGGCCGACGGTCGGGAGGTGCGAACCCTGAGTTGCCCGGGATGAAAGGGTGCCGGTGACAACCGGCGTGGGCAGCCGCGCGTCAGACGGGTGACGATCGGGAGGAGATCGCAGTGCAGCATCTCGCCGAGCCTTCGGCGCAGCGAACCGGTGGCCTGTCGGTCCGCTGCCAGGGGTTGGTGCACCTGTACAAGACCTTCGAGGGCCACGACGTGGTCGCGCTGCAGGGCGTCGACCTCAGCGTCGAGGCCGGCGAGCGGGTGGCGTTCCTGGGGCCCAGCGGCTCGGGCAAGTCCACGCTCCTCACGCTCTTCGGCGGGATCCAGCGGCCCAGCGCAGGCAAGATCTTCCTCGGCGAGGAGGAGATCTCGCGGATGAGCGAGCGCCAGCTGACCCGGGTCCGCGCCTCCCGGGTCAGCACCATGCTCCAGGGCGCCACCCGCAACCTCCTCCACTACGCCACGGCCAGGCAGAACCTGCGGTTCAGCCGCTCGGCCAGCAGCGACCCGGACCGCACTCTCGGCGACGCCGAGCTGCTGCGCCGGGTCGGGCTGGACGGCAAGGGCGACCAGGTCGTCTCCTCGATGTCGGGAGGCGAGCGACAGCGACTCGCCCTCGCCTGCAGCGTGACCAGTGCGCCCCAGCTCCTGCTCGCCGACGAGCCCACCAGCCAGCTCAGCCACGAGGACCGCGACCACATGCTCGAGCTGATCCACGGGCTCGGCAACGACTTCGGTACGACGATCCTCGTGGTCACCCACCAGCCCGAGGTCGCCGGCACGTTCCCGCGCACCGTCACCATGCGCGGGGGCCGGGTCGGGATGGAGGGCCGCGCCGGCGCGGAGTACGTCGTCGTGGGCGCCGAGGGCGTCGTCCACCTCCCCGCCCACATCGCGCGCGACTGGCCGCAGGGCACGCTGGTGCGGATCGAGCCGGAGCACGACGACCGGTTGCTGTTGAGCCGCGGTGATCACGACCTCGACGACGAGGAGCCGTCATGACCGCCCTCGGCCGCCATGCCCTCACGCCCGAGCGCGGACCGATCAGTGCGCAGGGAGACCTCGTCCTGGAGGACGTCTCCCTCAACGTCGGCGGTCGCTGGGCGTTGGAACGACTGAGCCTCGAGATCCATCCCGGCGAGGTCACCGCCCTCTCGGGCCCGTCCGGCTCCGGCAAGACCACCATGCTCTCGATCGCCGGCGGGATCCTGAAGCCGACGACCGGCTTCTCGACGTACGGCGGCCGGCACATGTGGCAGGGGGACGGCGATCCCCGCCACGAGGTGGCGTTCGTGCTCCAGGTCTACGGCCTCGTGCCGATCCTGTCCGCCCGCGAGAACGTGGCGATCGCGCTGCGCGCCCGCGGCGTCTCGCCGGGCGAGGCGGACGAGCGGGCCGACGAGGAGCTGACGCGGTTCTTCATCGGCGACCTCGGCGACCGCCAGGTCGAGGAGCTGTCGGGTGGACAGATGCAACGCGTCGCGTGTGCCCGGGCCTTCGCGGTCTCGCCCGAGATCCTGCTGGCCGACGAGCCGACCAGCGAGCTCGACGAGGGCAACCGCGAGCACGTGATGGACCAGCTCCGGATCGAGGCCGCCCGCGGCGCCGTCGTGGTCGTCGCGACCCACGACCCGGCCGTGGTCGACGCGGCCGACCGCAAGCTCGTGCTCGACGAGGGCCGGCTGGTCCCCGCCGAGGACTCGGCGTACGCGTCCGGGCGGTAGCCGGCCGTGCTCCTGCGCAGCATCCGGGCCCACCTGCCCTCGTCACTGGCGACGCTCGCCCTGGCGTTCGTCGTGTCCGCGGGAGCGGTCGGCGTCGTCGGTGCCTCGCGCGTCGGGGGTACGCCGGGCGCGGTGGCCGGGATGCTCGCGCTGTACGGCGCGGTGGCGCTCGCCGAGCAGTCGGCGCGCACCGTGGTCGACCGCAGCCACGACGTGGCGCTGGCCCGGCTGCGCGGGCTCCACGGTAGTCGGCTGGTCACGTTCGCGGTCGGGCCGCTGCTGGCGGTCAGCCTGATCGGGATCGCACTCGGCTCTGTCGTCGGCGTCTGGCTCGCCGGCCGGATCGCCGACGGCTGGAACATCTCCTACGCGCTCGGCACCCGCGAGGTCGTCGTCGCCGTCGCCATCCTGGTCGGCGCCTGGGTCACGATCCTCCTGGTCGCCGCCGCGGTGATCCGGCGTCCGCTCGTCGACGCGCTCTCGGTGCACCCGCGCCGCCGCCCGAGCTCGTGGATCACGACGTTCCTGGAGCTACTGGTGGTCGCCGCGGCCTGCCTGGCCGTCTACGAGGCCCATCGCAGCGAGGCCGACTGGGTGCCGACGATCGCTCCCGCGCTGGTGGCGCTCGGCGCAGGCCAGCTCGTGATGTGGGTGCTCGTGCTGACGCCGCGGCTCGGGACCCGTCTCGGCCCGGCCCTGACCACGCGCCGGCTCCGCCGCGACCCGGATCCCGGCTCGGTGGTGCGCGTCCTGGTCGCGGCCGCCGTGCTGCTGGCGGTCACGCTGACCGGCGGGCGCGCCGCCGCCGACTGGCGCGACGACGCCGGGCGGCTGCAGGCGGGCGGCCCGCTCGCCGTACCGTTCAAGGCCGGTGGGCTGCGGGCGTACGCCGCGTCCCACGACGCCGACCCCCACGGCTCCTGGCTGATGGCGGCGGTCGCGATCGACGACCTCGACCCCCAGGCCCGGCGGGTCTTCGTCGACTCCGCGCGGTGGCAGGCAGTCGTGGGCGACTTCGTCACGACCACCAGCGTGTCGGGGGCCTCGGCCCACATGGCCCGCCTCGCCCGCCAGCCGGGACCGTTGATGGTGCAGGGGAGCTCGGTCGACGTCGCGGTCACCAGCATCAGGCCCGGAGACACGGGCGTGGTGTCGATCTTCTATCTCACCGACAAGGGCTATCCCCACACGACGCGGATCCACGTCACCGGCCCGGGCGACGTCTCGGGATCCCTCGGCCCGTGCACGGTCGGGTGCTCGGTGATCTCCGTGGGCCTGGGCGGCGACCCCTTCGCCTACGCGCACGTGACGGCGGGCCGGACCGACCTGTTGTCCGCAGGGTCCTATCCCGGCGGCGCGACGCAACACGCCGTGGCCCTCCAGTCGGGCACGGCCCAGTCCGCGCTGGTGACGCCGAGCCTCCGGGTCGGCCACGACCTCGACAACCTCGACGGCACCAGCAGGCCGGTCACCAGTCTCGGGACGGTCGGAGCGGTGCCCCTGGTCGGCCGCACCGGGAGCCTTCTCGACCTCGGGCGCGCCCTCCGGGGCGCGGTCGGCACCGTCACCATCGCCCGCTCGGTGGTCCTGGCCCGGGCCGACACCCCCGCACCCGTGCTCGCCCGGCTGCACCGGGACGGCGGCGGCACTCCCACGTCGTACGACGCCATCGCGAGCCGGCTGGACCACACCCCGCAAGCCCGCGCCGACTCGCTCGCGCTGCTGGTGGCGATCGGAGTGGCGCTGGTCGCGCTGACCCACCTGGTGGCCTGGCTCTCGGGCCAGGCCGCACGCCGTCGGGCCGAGGTCGCCGGCCTGCGCGCCGCCGGCGTACGCCCGCGCTCGGTACGCCGGGCCTACCTCCAGGAGGCGGCGATCCTGGCCGCGATCGTGCTGGTGACGGCGGCGGTCACCTGCGTCGTCACCACGGTGCCGCTGCTCCGCCCGATGCACCTGGTCGGGGGCTGGGCCGAGGCTCCCGTCCTCCACCCTTCGATCCGGCCGCTGACCCTCGTCACCGTGGTGGTCGGCGTCGCGCTGGTGACCGTCGTGCTCTGCGCGGTCGTGTTCACCCGGTTCGGGCGCGCCGCTCGGCCGGCGTCGCTCCGAGCGGCCGAGCGATGACCCGCTTCGGGTGGCTGCTCGCCACGTGCCTGCGCGGCCTGCGCGCGCGCTGGGTGCTGAGCATCGGCTCCCTGCTGCTGACCGTGATCGCCATCGGGTCGGCCGTCGTCGGACCCAGCTATCAGCAGAACGCCGCCGACTCGTTCGTGATCGCCCAGCTGCGCGCCCAGCCGTGGATCAACACCGGGCTCACCTATGACTACAGCCCCGCGACCGACGAGTCGGTCGACCACGCGATCACCACCGCGCTGGACGAGACGAGCCGCGAGTCCGGCAGCGGCTACCTGGTCGGTCGGCCCTTCGTCTGGCAGCCGCTCGGGCAGGTCTCCCTCCCCGGCGTCCTTGCTCCCGCGATCCCGCGACTGGTCTCGGTGACCGGCGCGTGCGACCACGTCCAGCTCCAGGGGCACTGCCCGACCAACCCCGGCGAGATCGCGATCCTGCGCGCGGACGCCGACACGTACGGCGTCACGCTGGGCGACACGTTCAACCCCTACCGCAGCGACAAGCCCTTCACGATCGTGGGCATCTACCGGCCCACCGGCTCCGCCGTCGACGACGAGTTCTGGGGCGGCAGCCAGGCGCTCCAGTCGTCCCCGGGTGCGACCATGCCGCGGCTCGTGCCGGCTCGTCCCGCGCCGTGGATCACCCCCCAGGCAGGGATCGAGCTCCGGCCGGAGCACTGGTACATCGGCGTCAACCAGTCGCTCGCGACCCCACCGGGCCTGACCGTCGCCGACCTGGACACCATCTCCAGGCGGGTCACGGCGATCGGTGCCGCGCAGGAGCACAACACCCTTCCCCGGGGGCTGTCGCTCGAGTCGGGCAACGTCCTGCCCGACACGGCCGCGCGCCTGATCGACCGGCGAGGGGTTTCCCGCTCCACGGTCGAGCCGGCGGTCCTGTCGTTGGTCCTGGTCGCCCTCGTCCTGCTGTCTCGGTTGCTGGCCGCTGCCATGACCCTGCGCCGCGGCGAGCTGGCGCTGGCGTCGTTGCGCGGATACAGCCGGCGCCAGCTGTGGTTCCTGGGAATGCTCGAGCCACTGGTGATCCTGGCCGCCGCGGTGCCGCTGGGCGTCGTCCTCGGCTACGTCGCGTCCCGGCTCCTCGCCCGCAGATGGCTGGTGCCCCACCTGCCGGTGCCGTTCATCGCCGAGAGCGGACTGGCGGCTCTCGGCGTCGTGGTGGTCACGGCGATCGTGGCGGCGGTCGTGGTCCGAGATGCCGTGAGCGAGCCGCTCAGCGCCCAGATCGCCGGCGTACGACGCCCCACCCGGGCCGGGCGTGCCGTGGTCGTCGTGCGGCTCGCCCTGGTGGCCCTGGCCGCGGCCGCCCTGGTCACCGCGGCCAGCCGAAGCCACCCCCAGAAGCCGGACGCGACCGACCTGTTCCTCCCGATCCTGCTCGCGGTCGCCTCGGGGCTGCTGGTGGGGCTGCTGGTGCTCGGCGTCGCCGGCCTGTGGGTGCGGTGGTCGCGCCGCCGCCGCGCGCTCTCGTCGTACGTCGCCTCGCGCACCGTGCGCCGTCGCCACGAGGGCACGATGGTGATCCTGCCGGTGACCGCGGCACTGACCGTGGCGGTCTTCGCCGTCGGCGTCTCCTTGGCGGCGTCGACGTGGCGGGCCAGCGCCGCCGCCACCGAGGTCGGTGCGCCGTTGTCGTACCGGACCAACCTGCCCCTGAGCCGCGCGGTCGGGCTCACCCGCCAGCTCGACCCGCAGGGTCGCTGGCTGATGGCCGCGGGGGAGGACATCCCCAACGCCGACGAGGTCGAGTCGATCCCGCTGCCCCGGATCGTCGTGGACGCGACCCGCCTCGCCCGGGTCGCCTCGTGGCCCTCCCAGTGGACGCCGGGCCGGAGCGCCGCCGACATCGCGAAGGAGATCGGCCCCCGGGGGCCACCGATCATGAT
>JAICSK010000098.1 GCA_025936915.1 Nocardioides sp. | reverse complement strand
TCACTCGGTCGTGGTCTCGGTCGTGGTCTCGGTCGACGGTCGGTAGGGCGTCAGCACGCAGAACTCGTTGCCCTCCGGGTCGGCCAGCACGGCCCAGCCGCGTTCGCCCTTGCGGAGGTCGTCGACCAACGTCGCCCCCAGTCCGAGGATCCGCTCGATCTCCTCGTCGCGGCTGCGGTCGGTGGGCCGCAGGCAGATGTGCATCCGGTTCTTCACCGTCTTCGGCTCGGGCACCTTCAGGAACAGCAGGAAGCGGTCGTCGGGACCGGTGAGCCCGCACTCGTCGTCGTCGGGCTTCATCGCCCATGAGTCGTCGACGGTGAAGTCCTCGAGCACCTGGGCCCACCACATCGTCTGCGAATAGGGGTCCGCTGCGTCGATGCAGAAGTTGGATGCGCGCGATGCCATGCGCGCAGCCTAGATGGACCGACGGGTCAGGCCCAGGCGAGCAGCACCTCGCCGGTCCGGTCGGCGTGGCGGGGTCGCACGATCCCGAGGTCGTACGCCGCCACCACGGCCTGGGTCCGGTCGCGCAGCCCCAGCTTGCGCAGCACCCGCGCCACATGCGTCTTGACGGTCGACTGGCTGAGGTACAGCTCTCCCGCGATCTCGCTGTTGCACATCCCCCGGGCGATCAGCGCGAGCACCTCGCGCTCGCGGTCGGTCAGTCGCTCCATCTCGGCCCCCTCCGTGTGGCTCGTGACACAGAGCCTGCGGCTGCCGCCGACCCGAGGGGCAGAGGTAGCCGTCCCGATCTCCCGGGACAGCCGTCCCGCCCGGAGCGATCGCCGTCTCGGCGGTTCGCTGGGGTGCGCCGTTCGCGGGCAGCACGCAGGCAGTGCCCGGATGGGGCAAGTGACTCATCGAGGCACTCGATCGCGACACCCTCGGCCTCGTGCTCGATCGGGGACATCGGTAGCAGGTCTTCCCGCGCCGCCCCGCGGAGCGGGCGACCCCCGCGAGGTCGGTAGCGTCGGTCCACCATGACCGAGCCTGCCGACCTTCTCGCGTTCGCCCGCGCTGTGCGCGGATTCATGCCGGACGACGAGGGACGCGCCCTGCACCGGATCGCTCGGGAGCGACTCCCGCACGGGCCGGTGCTCGAGGTCGGGACCTACTGCGGCAAGTCCGCGGTCTATCTCGGTATCGCGGCCCGCGAGGTCGGCGGCGTCATCTTCACCGTCGACCATCACCGTGGCTCCGAAGAGAACCAGCCGGGCTGGGAGCACCACGACGCCTCGCTCGTGGACGCCCGGACCGGCCGGATGGACACCCTGCCCTCCTTCCGTCGTACGGTCGAGGAGGCCGGTCTCGAGGACGTCGTGGTGGCCGTCGTCGGCGAGTCCACGACCGTCGCCACCTGGTGGCGCACCCCGCTGTCGCTGCTCTTCATCGACGGCGGACACGGCGAGCGCCCGGCGCACGCGGACTACGAGGGCTGGGCGCGCTGGGTGATGCCAGAGGGCCTGCTGGCGATCCACGACGTCTTCGCCGACCCGGCCGACGGTGGCCGACCGCCGTACGACGTCTACCGGCGCGCTCTGGCGGACGGCGCGTTCGAGGAGTGCGAGGCGGTCGGGTCGCTGCGCGTGCTGCGGCGGACGTCAGGAGAGGCCGGCGAGGGTGTCGGCTGAGTCGCAGCCGCACTCGAGGCCGAACGCCTCCGGCTCGGGCACGAGCGCCGTACCACGGACGAACCCCGCCCCCCCGGTCAGCTCGGCCAGCGCGTCGTGCGCGAGCAGCGCCGCCGCCGTGGTGAACGACGTGTGCTCGGCCGGCCAGGTGACCCGGTCGGGATAGACGTAGCCGGTCCAGTAGGCGCCGTCGGCCTGTCGCAGGTGCTGGGCGTCTCCGAAGAGCGTCCATGCCCGTTCCCGGTCGCCGAGGGCATCCAGGGCCAGGACGAGCTCGCAGGTCTCGGCGCCGGTGACCCAGGCGTTGGTGTCGACACAGCGGACGCCGAGTCCGGGCACCACGAAGTCGTCCCACCGAGACGCGAGCAGGGCCCGACCGGCGTCGCCGCGGACCGCGCCCCCGAGCACCGGGTAGTACCAGTCCATCGCGAACGTCGACTTGTCCAGGAACCGGTCGCGGTGCTCGCGCAGTGCATGGCCGAGTCGCCCGGCGGCCAGCTCCCACTCCGGCTGCGGGTCGTCGAGGAGCTCGGCGAGCGTGAGCCCGGCCCGCAGCGCGTGGTGGATGCTCGACGACCCGGCCAGCAACGCGTCGGTGTTGATCCCCGCGGGCTGACCGTCGTACCACTCCTGCGACCACGCGACCCCGCCGAACGGCAGCTGCAGGCCGCACACGAAGTCGAGGGCCCGTCGTACCGTCGGCCAGTGCGCCGCGACGAAGCCGGGCTCGCGGCGTACCAGCCAGTGGTGCCACACGCCGACCGCGACGTAGGCCGCCATGTTGGACTCGCCGCTGGCGTCCTCGACCACGCCGCCCACGATCTTCAGCGGCCACGACCCGTCGGCACGCTGTGTCCGCCGCACCCACGACCATGCCCGATCGACCTCGTCCAGCCGGTCGGCGACGAGCAGGGCCATCGCGGCCTCGACGTGGTTCCAGACGTCGGTCTGCCCGCCGGTCGTCCAAGGGATCGCGCCGTCGGGCCGCTGCACCGACGCCAGCGCAGCCCCGGATTCGGCCAGCTGGATCGGCGTCAGCAGCTCAGGCCTCATCGGGACCCTCGGGTTTGTGCAGGTAGACGACCAGGCTCTTGCCGAGCACCGGGTTCAGCGCGCGCTCGGTCCACCGGGTGACGCGCGGACCCTTGAGGATGTCCCACACCAGGAGCCGGTGGTAGGCCTTGGCGAGCGGGTGGTCGTCGTTGCCGACGCCGACGGCGCACTTGATCCACCAGTACGGCGCGTGCAGGGCGTGCGCGTAGTGCCGGCCGTCGTACACCAGCCCGGCGTTCTCGGCCTTGGTGACCAGCTCGGCGTCGGTGTAGACGCGGATGTGACCGCCCGGGACGTCGTGGTACTCCCGGGAGAGCTTCCAGCACACGATCTCGGGAAACCACCGCGGCACTGTGAGCGCGACCGTACCGCCGGGTCGCAGCACCCGCACCAGCTCGGCGAGCGCCTGGATGTCGGCCGGCAGGTGCTCCAGGATCTCGGCGGCGACGATCCGGTCGAACTCTCCGTCCGCGAACGGCAGCGACAAAGCGTCGCCCTCCTTGACGTCCGCCTCGGCACCGTCGGGCACCTCGCCGGCCTGCCGCATCGCCACGAACAGGTCCCGCACCTTCGACAGCTCGTCGGCGTCCTGGTCGAACGCGACGACGTCCGCGCCGCGGCGGTACATCTCGAAGGCGTGCCGACCCGCGCCGCAGCCCAGGTCGAGGACCCGTTCCCCCGGCCGCAGCCCGAGGCGGTCGAAGTCAACGGTGAGCATGCTTCTCCTCCCGGATGGCCACGATCGCCTCCTCGTACGCCGCAGCCGTCGCAGCGGCGACCGCTCGCCAGCTGAACAGTTCTTCGACTCGGGCCCGCCCGGCCCCGCCGTACCGGGCGCGGCGCTCGGGGTCGTCGAGCAACGCCGCCAGGGCGCTCGCCAGGTCACCGACGTCACCGGGCCTGACCAGGTCGGCACAGAGCCCGTCGGGGCCGACGACCTCGGGGATCGCGCCCGCGCGGGACACGACCAGCGGGGTGGCGGTGGCCATCAGCTCGGCGGTCGGCAGCGAGAAGCCCTCGTAGAGGCTGGGCACGCAGGCGACCTCGGCCGACCCCATCAGGGTCACGAGGTCGGCGTCGCTGATGCCGTGCTCGAACCGGACGTTGTCGCGGATCGCGAGCTCGTCGAGGAGCCGTTCGGTGCGACCGCCTGGGACCGGACGGGTGACCAGCACCAGATGGAGCTCGGCCCGCTCGGTGCGGAGCTTGGCGAAGGCCTCGAGCAGAGTCGCGATCCCCTTCATCGGGGCGTCCGCGCTCGCCATCGCCAGGATCCGTCCTGGTACGCGAGCAGCCGTCGGCGGGCGGAACCCGTCGTCGACGCCCAGCGGCACGACCCGGACCCGGTCGGCAGCGACGCCGAACTCGCGGACGACGTCGTGGGCCGACGACTCCGACGGGACCAGGACCATCCGCATGCCTCGGGCCACACGGGCCTGCATCCGGACGAAGCCGTACCACCGGCGCAGGGACAGACGCCGCTGCCAGGTCGGGGCCTCGGCCAGGTCGATCCGGCGGTCGATGCTGATCGGGTGGTGGACCGAGGCCACCAGTGGCAGCCCGGTCGCCCGTTCGACCCCGCGCAGCGCCGAGCCGAGGGTCTGGTTGTCGTGGACGACGTCGAACTCGGCCGCCCGGCCGCGCAGGAGCCGGAGCACGCGGCGGCTGAAGGTGCGTGGCTCGGGGAAGCCGGCCGTCCACATGGTCGCGACCTCCTGGACGTCGACCAGGTCGCGATACTCGCGCGGGTGCGGTGTCCGGAACGGATCGGGCTCACGGTAGAGATCGAGGCTGGGCACCTTCGTCAAGAGGACACCCGGGTCGAGCTCCGGGTAGGGCTGCCCGGAGAACACCTCGACGTCGTGGCCCAGCCGGACCAGCTCGCGGCTCAGGTGGCGGACGTAGACCCCCTGGCCGCCGCAGTGCGGTCTGCTGCGGTAGGACAGCAGGGCGACGCGCACGGTCTGGCCTTCCGGTCGTCGGATCGGATCGAGGCCGGCCGTCGCACGTTTGCTACCAGCCGGTAGCCCGACCCTAACCCGAGCCGAACGGCTGCGGCGGGGGCGGTGCTGTCGGCCGGGTCACACATCGGCGATGCCGTTCTCGAAGGCGAACACCACCGCCTGGACCCGGTCGCGGACCCCGAGCTTGGCCAGCACGTTGGCCACGTGCGTCTTCACCGTCGACGGCTCGACGAACAGCGCGCGCGCGATCTCGGCGTTGGACAGGCCCCGCGCGAGCATCCGCAGGACCTCGGTCTCGCGCGCGCTCAACGAGGCCGCGAGCGGCGAGGGACCGGCACGTCGTACCGACTCCTCGATCAGCTGCCTGGTGCTCGCCGGGGCCAGCAGTGCCTCGCCCAGGACGATCGTCCTGACGGCGGCGACGAGATGGGCCGGCGGCGCCGTCTTGAGGACGAAGCCCGAGGCCCCTGCGCGGAACGCCTCCACGACGTACTCATCGAGATCGAACGTCGTCAGCATCACCACCTTGGTATCGGGGACCTGCCGGAGCACCTGCGCCGTCGCCCCGATCCCGTCGAGGACGGGCATCCGGATGTCCATCAGGACGACGTCGGGCCGCAGCTCATCGGCGAGGCGCACCGCCTGCTCCCCGTCGGCGGCCTCGCCGGCCACCTGCAGGTCCGTCTCGGCCTCGAGGATGAGGCGCAGGCCGGCCCGCACCAGCGCCTGGTCGTCGACGAGCAACACCGTGGTCACGGCCGGCCGTTCGTCGTGGGGAGGGGCAGGGTCGCTCGGACCCGGAATCCGTCCGCGGTGGGCGCTGCGGTGAGCTCGCCGTCGAACAGCGCGACCCGCTCGCGCATCCCGACGAGCCCGTGCCCACCGCCCGTGCCCACCGCCGGCGCCTGGCTCGTGACCCCGCCCGAGTCGCTGATATCAAGGTCGAGCGCCCGGTCGCCGTACCTCACGACGACCTCGGCCCGGGACCCGCGCGCATGCTTGAGGGAGTTCGTGAGGGCCTCCTGGACGATCCGATACGCCGAGAGGTCCAGCGCACGCGGCAGGACCTGCGGCTCGCCCTCGACCCGCCAGTCGACCGAGATCCCCGCGCGACCCAGTCCCTCAGCGAGACCGGCGAGGTCGGCCAGGCCGGGCTGCGGCGCCAGGTCGGACGCCGCGTCGTCCTGGCGCAGGATGCCGAGCAGGCTCCGCATCTCGTCGACCGTCTGCCGGCCGGTGTCCGCGATGGTGTCGAGCGCCGAACGCACCCGGGGCTCCTCGGCCTCCAGCACGCGAGCGGCGGCGCCGGCCTGCACCACCATCATGGAGACGTTGTGCGCGATCACGTCGTGGATCTCCCGCGCGATCCGCCCGCGCTCGACCGCCACCGCGGCCTCGGCCACGAGCTCACGGTGCTCGGCGAGCTGGATGTTGGCGGCCTCGAGCTCCGCGGTCTTCCGCCGCAGCCCACGCACGACCCGGCCGGCTCCCCACGCCGCCACCAGCCAGACGTACGACGTGATCTCGTTGCCGACGCTCTGGTGGTCGGCCAGGGCCAGCGCGAAGACCGGCAGGGCCAGCAGTGCCAGCAACGCGGGGAGGGCGACCGCGTGCCGGCCCTCGGCCCGGCTGCCGACGGTGTAGCCGGCGAGGACGAGCGCGACGTACGGCTGTAGCGCCGCCTCGTGCGGGGCGGCCGCGAGGAGATCGGCGCCGGTCGCGAACAGCAGGACCGTCGCCACCGGGATGGGCCATCGTCGACGGACAGCGATCGGCAGCGTCGAGCACAGGGCGAGCCCGAGGGCGAGGGTCTCCGGACTGCCGAACGCCGGGGTCCCCGTCAAGACGACCGCGACAGACGTACCGGCCAGCACCAGCGCGACCACGGCGTCGCCGACGTCGGTCGCGCGCTCGTCACGCAGGGCCGATCCCAGGGCCGATCCCAGGGACGATCCCAGGGCCGACCCCAGGGACGATCCCAGGGACGATCCCAGGGCCGACCCCAGGGACGATCCCAGTCTCGATCCCGGTCCGATGCACATCCCCGGAACCTAACCCCGCATCGGGCCTCACGCATCGGCTTCACGAGGGAGTCCGAGTTCGCCCATGAGGCGGGCGGCGGATCGGTGTCACGGCCGATGTGCCGAGCCCACGGCGAGACCTAGCGTCGCCGCGCCACATCTCATCCGAGGAGGAACCATGAGCACGTCCATCCGCTGCACCCCGGCCGCCGTCACCGGCGCCATCTTCGCCGTGGTGCTCACCGTCGCCAACGGCGACGGCGGCACCTTGTCCGCCCCTCAGCACATCGCAGCCGCTGCCGCCCTGACCCTGCTGGTCCCGTTCGCGGTGTACGTCGGCGTGGTGCTCCGGGCCCGCGCCGCGTCCACCACCGACTCCTGGCTCGCGACCACCGCCGTGGCAGCAGGCGCCGTCGGGGCCTGCCTGAAGCTGTTCAGTGACGCACCGGAGATCGCCACGACCGGCCACGGCGTCACCGCCGCCGGTCAGAGCATGGCCATGCTGACGGCCCTCGCCGACGCGACCACGATCGTGGCGCTCTTCCCGCTGGCGGTCTTCGGGCTGGCCGTGGGTGCCGCCGCCCTGCGCACGGCGGCCTTGCCGGCGTGGCTCGGCATCGGGGCGCTGATCTCCGGCGTCGCCCTGGCCGTCAACGGCTGCTTCCTGCACACCGAGAACGTCCCGGCGATGCTGGTGCTGTCCCTGTGGTGCCTGGCCGCCAGCGTCCATCTGGTGCGGGTGTCACGTCGCGACGAGGCGGCACCCCGCTCGGTGAGTGCCGCGGCAGCCTGAGCTCCGGCTCAGGTGCCCTCGCTCGAGTGCCCCGGGAACACGTGCGCCGTCGGGTCGATCACGACGGCAGCGTTGTTGACCGCGGTCGCGGCCTCGCCGAAGCCGACCGCGATCAGCCGCACCTTCCCGGGGTACTCGGTGATGTCACCGGCCGCGAAGACACGGGGCAGGTTGGTCCGCATCGACGCGTCCACCACGATGTGTCGCTTCAGCACCTCGATCCCCCATTGCTGCAGCGGGCCGAGGTCGGCGACGAAGCCGAGCGCGGCGACCACGGCCTGGGCGGGCCGCCGGACCGGCTCCTGGCCGTCGACGGTGATCTCGACCTCGGAGACGGTGGGCTCGCCGAACAGCCCGGTGACCTGCGCCTTGGTGATGATCTCGACGCTGGAGTCGCGGACCGCCTTCACCGTGCGCTCGTGGGCGCGGAAGCCGTCGCGCCGGTGCACCAGCGCGATCGACTTCGCCACCGGCTCGAGGTGGACGGCCCAGTCGAACGCCGAGTCACCGCCGCCGACGATCACGACGTCCTTGCCGGCGTACGGCGCGAAGCTCGGCACGAAGAACTCCATCCCGCGCCCGAGCCAGCCCTCGCCGGCCGGGAGCGGACGCGGGCTGAACTTCCCGATGCCTGCGGTGATCAGCAGGGCCTTGGCAGTCACCGTGGTGTCGTCGTCGAGGGTGATCGTCACGTCGTCGTCGGTGGTCTTGAGACCGGTCGCCGTCTTGTCGAGGAGGTACTCCGGGTCGGCGGTGTTGGCCTGCTCGACCAGCCCCTCGACCAGGTCGCGCCCCTTGACTGACGGGAAGCCGGCGACGTCCAGGATCTGCTTCTCGGGGTACATCGCGGTGACCTGGCCGCCGAGCTCCGGCAGCGAGTCGATCACGGCGACGCGGAGCCCGCGGAAGCCGGCGTAGTAGGCCGCGAACAGCCCGGCGGGGCCGGCTCCGATGACGGCGAGGTCGGTGTCGTGGTGTGCCACGTGGCTACCCTGCCGCACCGGTGGGCGGTTCCGACAGCGTGTCCGCGGGCGAGGCGGTCCGGGTCGTCAGCGGGTCTGCACGTTGTCGACCAGCCAGCCGCGATCGCTGCGCACCATCGTCACCAGCGCGCGTCGGGAGTCGTACGACGGTGGGCCGCCCGGGGTCGTCGTCCGCTGGTCGAGGAACAGCAGGGCCTGCACCTGGTCGCCGGTCGCGCTGACCACGCCCGAGGCGGCCACCCGGGTCGTCGTGGTCGTGCCGGCGCCGACGACCTGGGCGCGCACCTTCGCGGCTGTGCCGCGGTAGCGGCCGGCCATCGGCGTGGTCATCAGCGAGGTCGCCCGGGCCACGTGGGCGTCGTACCCGTGGGCGGGTGTGCTGAAGATGGTCGCGGCGTCGGTCGCCGCGACGACGACGGCGGACTGCGCGTCGATGTCGCCGATCACGACAGGTCGCCGGCTGCTCGGGCTGGGCGGGGACGTACCCCAGAGGTACCAGGCCTCGCCGCCGACCGACGTGGCCAGGACGACGGCGCAGGTGGCCAGCGCCACCGTCGTACGACGGGTCATCAGGTGTCCCCGACGAACTCGATGTCGGAGGTGAGCCACCGGCCGCCTTCGTGCACCAGTGAGACGCGGAACCGGAAGGCCCGTGCCTCGTCCCTGCCGTGGGTGCGCCGGTTGGAGACGGTGCCGGTGGTGGCCACGATGACGGTCGCCCGGTCGGCGCTGACGTCGGACACCCCTGACCAGACCACCCGCCCGGTCATCAGCGAACGGTTGCGCTCGAGCAGCCGGATGACTCGCGCGGCCGAGCGGACGTAGTGGTCGCGGAAGTCGCCGGTGGCGCCCGCCGCGACGGCGTTCACGGACTCGGACGCGCGGTCGTAGCGCATGTTGACGAACGCCGTGACCTCGGTGTCCGCGGCCGCCAGCACGGCGCCGTACCGCTCCTGCCGGGTGGCGGCGTCCGCGCGGTCGCCGTGCGTGCGCCAGGTGAGGGCCGCGCCGAGGCCGGCAGCCAGGGCGAGGAGGACGACGAGCATCGTCAGCCAGCGGTTTGCCGTGGTCACGTGGTCGCGTCTCCCTCCCAGGCTCGACCGGTGTCACGTCGCAGCCGATCGTATGCGGGCGAGACCTCGTCGGGGTCCAGGACGCGGGGTTTCCTACGATGCCCGGATGGACCCGCCGTACGCCGTCAGCTCGTTGTCCGCGGCCATCGAGGCCGTCCGCGGGACCGAAGGCACCGTCTCGGTCGTGGTGCGGGTCGCCGGCGAGGACGCTCCGCGGTTGTCGATCGACCCCGACGCCCGGCACTACTCCGCGAGCATCATGAAGCTGCCGATCCTGGTCGCGGCCCACCGGCTGGTCGAACGCGGGGCGCTCGACCTCGGGCGAGCCGTGACCGTGCACAACGACTTCGCGTCGCAGAGCCCGGGTCATCGGTTCTCCCTCGACCCCGACGAGGACTCCGATCCCGACACGTGGGCGGCCCTCGGCACCGACGTGCCGCTGGTCGACCTGGTGCACCGGATGGTGACCGTGTCCGGCAATCTCGCCACCGACCTCGTTCTCGACGAGGTGGGAGTGCCCGAGGTGGCCGCGGTGCTGGCAGACGCCCGGTGCTCGAGGCGGACGACGATCGTCCGCGGCATCGAGGACTACCCCGCCCGCGACGCCGGGATCGACAACGTGATCACCGCCGACGACATGGCCCGGCTGGTGGTCGCGCTCGCGGAGGGTCGTCTCGCCGGGCCGGACGGCACGGCTGCCTGCGAGGCGACCCTGCGCGCGCAGCAGTACCGCGACGGGATCCCGGCCGGACTTCCGGACGGGGTCGAGGTCGGCAACAAGACCGGCTGGATCTCCGGCGTCAACCACGACGTGGCCCTGGTGCGGGCACCGGGGCTGCCACCGGTGGGGCTCGCCGTGCTGGTGTCGGCGCCAGGCAGCGAGGACGAGCGGCAGGCCGGGATCGCCCGGATCGCCGCCGCGGTCTGGGCGGAGCTGGTCGGATGACGCTGCGCACGGTCACGGTGGCCGTCGCCCCCGTCTGGCGGGAGTCGACCGGCTCGGGCCGCGACGACCGGGTCACCGAGGCCCTCGCCGGTGAGCCGGTCGTGGCTACCGGGGACGAGCGTGACGGCCGCGTCGAGGTCGTGGTGCCGTGGCAGCCGTCCGCGCTCGACCCGGGGGGCTATCCGGGCTGGGTCGACGCGCATCACCTCGGCCGGGAGGCCGGAGGTGAGCCCGACCTCCACGTGCCGGCTGGGACCTTCCCGGCGGAACCCGACGACGCCGTCGGGCTGGCCCGCACGCTCCTCGGCACGCCGTACGTCTGGGGCGGGCTGAGTCGGCACGGGATCGACTGCTCGGGCCTGGTCCATCTGGTGCACCGGGCACTCCGGACCGTGGTGCCCCGCGACGCGCGTGACCAGGCCGCCGCCCTCGCGGCGGTGCCGCTCGAGGACGTACGACGGGGCGACCTCTACTTCTTCTCGCGTCCCGGCCGGCCCGTCCACCATGTGGCCCTGGTCGTCGTGCCGGGAGTGATGCTGCACGCGTCGGACCGCGACGGAGGCGTCGTCGAGGCTCCCCTGGTGTCGTCTGGACGGTCGGACGACCTCACCAGCGCCGCCCGCGTCGAGCCCGACCTACCATGACCGGGTGACGACGGGGAGTGACGGCAGTCTCTGGCGCCGTTTCGAGCACGACCCGCGCGATCCGGTGTACGCCGGGATGCGGGCCTCCGACCGCGACCGCGCGGTGGTCCATGACGCCCTGGCCGAGGCGTACGCCGACGGCCGGCTCGACCGCGACGAGCTGGACGAGAGGACCGGCCAGGTCGACCGGGCCAAGACGTACGGCGCGCTCCTGCCGCCCATCTCGGACCTCCTCGCCGACGCTGCACCCGGACAGGTTGCCCCGACGGCACCGAGCGCCGAGCTGCGGCTCACCGCGGAGCAGCACTACCGCGACAAGCTCCGGGAGACCTTCTTCGAGTTCTTGATCCCCAACCTGATCTGCTGGGCCATCTGGTACATGACCGGTCACGACAACTTCATCTGGCCGGTGTTCGTGACCATCCCGACCCTGATCCACCTCCTGCAGGTGGGCGCGAACAAGCGCTCGATCATCGACACGCGGATCGAGAAGCTCGAGCGCAAGCAGGCCAAGGCGTTGGAGCCGCCCACGTCATCCAACTCTTCGAGGTCCTCGAAGTCCCCCACGCCGGGCGAGGAGAGGCCCGACGACGCGTGACCCACGCCCCGGACGGTGAGCCGTCCACCGTCCCGCCCCAGAAACGGTGGATCTCCCACCGCCGGCCACGTGAGTCAGACGGAGTCCCAACCCTCCGGCCGCAGCTTCTTCGGCAACCCCTCCACGACCAGGCGGTAGGACTCGTCGACGGCCTCGAGCAACTCGTCGTCCGGGATGCCGGCGAAGGCGAGGTCGTTCCACCCCGAGCGACCGATGTAGGCCATCACCGAGGCGGCCTCCGGGTAGCGCTGGAGCCACTCGTCGGCCACGTCACGACTCCGGCCGGCCTTGACGCCGACACTACTGCCACCGAGGAACGCGAAGATCTTCCCCCTCTCCCCCGGCCCCACCTTGAACACCGGGTGATCGTGCTCCCACGGGTTGTCCGGCCACGCTCCAGGTTTCCCCGAGCAGTACGCCGCCATCCGCCCCGCGTCCACGCTCAGCCCCGCGCGCGGAGCGCCGCGAGGAACGCGTCGACCTGTTCGATGTCGTATCCCTCGCGGACCTTCACCCGGGGCAGCTGCGTCGGGAGCAGAGGGACGAAAGGATCGCCGACCCGGGCGGCGGCCTCGAGCCGGTCGAGGAGCGTGTCCACCGGACCCATCTGGTAGCTCTCACGTAGCCGGCGTGGCTTGAACCTGACGTTCGAGATCAGATCGCCCAGCTGCCCACGGTCGGCAGGCAACTGCCCGTTGAAGCCGTTCCTCACGAGGAGACCATCTCACCTGGTCGCCTCGAGCATCGACCGGAGCTCCTTCTTGAGGTCGCTGATCTCGTCGCGGAGACGGGCGGCGACCTCGAACTGCAACTCGGCGGCGGCGCCCTTCATCTGGTCGGTCAGCTCCTGGATCAGCCCGGCAAGCTCGGCACTCGGCATCCCGGAGGTGTCGGGGGCGTGGTCGACGGCGTTGAGCTGGCCCAGGGCCGGCACGGGCTGGCGCACCTTGACCCCACCGGCCCGGCCCTTGGCCTCGGTGCCGGCCCAGGTGGCGAGGAGCGCCTGGGTGTTCTCGTCCTCGCGGGCGAGCATCTCGGTGATGTCGGCGATCTTCTTCCGGAGCGGCTGCGGGTCCAGCCCGCGCTCGGTGTTGTAGGCGACCTGCTTGGCGCGACGGCGGTTGGTCTCGTCGATCGCCGCCTCCATCGACGGGGTGATCTTGTCGGCGTACATGTGCACCTGGCCCGAGACGTTGCGCGCCGCGCGGCCGATCGTCTGGATCAGCGACTTGTCGGAGCGCAGGAAGCCCTCCTTGTCGGCGTCGAGGATCGACACCAGGGACACCTCGGGCAGGTCGAGGCCCTCACGGAGCAGGTTGATTCCGACCAGGACGTCGTAGTCGCCGAGCCGGAGGTCGCGGAGCAGCTCGATCCGCTTGAGCGTGTCGACCTCGGAGTGGAGGTAACGGGTGCGGACGCCGGCGTCGAGGAGGTAGTCGGTGAGGTCCTCGGACATCTTCTTGGTCAGGGTGGTCACCAGGACCCTCTCATTGCGCTCGACCCGCAGGTTGATCTCGTGGATCAGGTCGTCGATCTGGCCCTTGGTCTGCTTCACCACGACCTCGGGGTCGACCAGGCCGGTCGGGCGGATGATCTGCTCGACGACGTCCCCGCCGACCTTGTCGAGCTCGTAGTTGCCCGGGGTCGCCGACAGGTAGATCGTCTGGCCGATCCGCTCCAGGAACTCCTCCCATCGCAGCGGCCGGTTGTCCATCGCGCTCGGCAACCGGAAGCCGTGGTCGACGAGGTTGCGCTTGCGGGACATGTCGCCCTCGTACATCCCACCGATCTGTGGCACCGCCACGTGGGACTCGTCGATGACCAGGACGAAGTCCTCCGGGAAGTAGTCGAGGAGGCAGTTGGGCGGAGTGCCGTAGTCGCGGCCGTCGATGTGCATCGAGTAGTTCTCGATGCCGGCGCAGGAGCCGACCTGCCGCATCATCTCGACGTCGTACGTCGTGCGCATGCGCAGCCGCTGGGCCTCCAGCAGCTTGCCCTGGCGCTCGAACGTCGCGAGCCGCTCCTCGAGCTCGGCCTCGATGCCGTTGATCGCCCGCTCCATGCGCTGGGGGCCCGCGACGTAGTGGGTCGCGGGGAAGACGTAGAGCTCGTCGTCCTCGCTGATCACCTCGCCGGTCACCGGATGGAGCGTCATCAGCCGCTCGACCTCGTCGCCGAAGAACTCCACCCGCACGGCGTGCTCCTCGTAGACCGGAAAGATCTCGAGAGTGTCTCCGCGCACCCGGAAGGTGCCGCGGGTGAACGTCATGTCGTTGCGGGTGTACTGGATCTCGACCAGCCGCCGCAGGATCGAGTCGCGGTCGTGCTCCTGCCCGACCTTGAGCCGGAGCATCCGGTCGACGTACTCCTGCGGGGTGCCGAGGCCGTAGATGCACGACACCGTCGACACCACGACCGTGTCACGCCTGCTCAGCAACGAGTTCGTCGTCGAGTGGCGCAGGCGCTCGACTTCGGCGTTGACCGAGGAGTCCTTCTCG